>JAZUQD010000457.1:0-5341 GCA_045605505.1 Pradoshia sp. | reverse complement strand
ATATATCATTCCAAGTACATCCATCATTTCCGCCATATTCAAAAAACTCATCAAATGAATTATTACATGCCTCATCAAAATTATTTATGACTGTATATTTATTCTCATCTATCTTAATATTTTCTTTAAAAAAAACCATCTTTTCTATTTGCTTCTTTGTTTCCTCTAATAATTTATAATTTAATTCCATATCTTTTTATGTCCTCTCTAATAAATCTTTTTCCTGTTACCTTTAACGATAAATTATGTTTGACTTTTTACCACTGTAATATGTTAGCGCAAACCTCTTTTTAATGTGTGCATGAATCCATGAAACTCATACGCTTCAAATCTCTGTCTTTTCTTGCTACTCATTACACACTGCCATTATACACAAACTAACAACGTTTCTGTGGAGGCATTAAAATATATGATTCTATTCACAAATATTAACACTGTATATATTTTTTATTTTGCAAGAAACCGGAACTTTCGCATAATACTCTTGGTCATTATCTAGTTCGAAGCGAATAAGTTTAATATCTTGGGTGTTCCAATAATTCTTTATATTATCGACATAATTCTCAATATCTTCTTTATAATCAAGCTGAAGTATATATCCCAAAACTACCAACTGATTTATTACTATATTTCCTATAATATGTTTATTAATCTTATCCTTCTGATAAACATCAACTGTATCCCAAAGTTCTGTAAGGTTATATTTTATCCAAAATTCTTCATCTTCAAGAGATGAAAAATCAACAAGTAACTGATTGATTTCATCACGAAATTCATCTGGTATAATCTCTTCCAAATCTGGATTTGCAGGAATAAATTTTTCTATTCCTACATCTACAATTATTTCTTCCTCGACAAAATCAATATCTTTATTAAATGTCATATTATTTTTGTAGTGGGCTAAATCATACGGATAATGATTATCCTCTTTCAATTTTGAATCTTCCAAATTGAAGATTTTAGCAATTGCTGCAGCTTCGAAACTCCATAGACCATAATATCCAGCTTCCTTATGCGCTGTGGTCCAACCATAATCAGAATGTCCCTTCAACCATTTCTTCTGCACATATTCCTCTAGTTTTAAAGCTGCCTTTATTTTATCTACATTAGCTAATTCCATAATTTCAACTGCTTCTTTATAAGGTATTTCTTTTTCATATTTTGATGATAAGTAATTTCTCTTTATACCATATGCATTAATCAAACAATCCAAAAGTATATCATCAACTTTGGCTTCATCTATCACATTAACCAATATTTTAAACTCATCTTCAGATACTTCTAAAAGAATTCCAAGTGCAATAAATTCAAGTATATGAATGTAACCAATTTCACTATAACTAATCTCAGATATATATGTTTTTGCTTGACCAAATAGTGATTCTATACTATTGCATTCTAAACCTAATGAATATTGGGCACGAATTTCTTCTTCTAACCAATTAAATATCTGTATTTTTATGCTAAATATTACATCTTCATTTTTCTTGGGATACCTTTGAATACAATTTTCGATATCGACTTTAAGTATTTCTATTTCTTCAAGCTCACTAGCTATTGTTTTCTCTCGTAATACAATAGCTTTTCTTAGTTTTTCTTGTTCACATATTTTATCTCTCATTTGTAACATCCTTTCTTACGAGTATGTACCGCCATACAAATTCAATCCAATAATCATAAAAAGATTGTCTGCTATATTTTACCAATTCTTAACAGAAGTAATAATTAATTAATCAATATACCATTCAAATTCCTTATTAAGCATATCATATTTAATGTACTTATCTATTAGCTTGTCTTGTTCCTCTAAAGTTAATAATGCATCCCACTCACCATATTGACATTTTACATGCTTTAAATTCAATTCACTTAATTTTTCAATTATGTTAATATATTCATCATTGATAATACTGTTAAAAATTCCATGAGCTGTCACTGGATTACTCTGATTCGCTGTCCCGATATTACCCATGTTTGTGTCTTTCAATACAGGCGTGTTTCCACGCCCGTATTTTATATCTCAAAATACTCTGCCAAAACCGCAAGACCACATGCAACGCTGCTTGCATCCACCTTGTTGAGCTTTGTGTACTGTTCCAGCCGCTCCCTATTCCAAAATATATCATTTAATCCAGCCATTTCTGTTCCTACATTCCAATTCGGTATGCAGATGAAATTACCATGTCTGTGGCGACCCAGTAGCACATGAAACCAGCTGTCCCTTGCATTGATTTCCACTTCATATGGTTCCTTCGACAACTGTATTGGTATAAGTTCTCCCTCCCACTTCCGAGATGGCGACGCTGCAGTGTATGCTTTAAATGGGATTCCTACTCCTTTCATCACTCCACCCCCTTAAGCATCTCATGCTCTGCTACGTAGTGTACCATATGCTCATCTATCAGACGTTTCTGTTGCT
This sequence comes from Pradoshia sp., assembly GCA_045605505.1. Lineage (GTDB taxonomy): Bacteria > Bacillota > Bacilli > Bacillales > Pradoshiaceae > Pradoshia. The sequence continues at coordinate 2,922 of JAZUQD010000457.1, read as the reverse complement.
GATACGCATACAACAGTGTCTTCTCACAGATGCGATTAATCATCCTTGGAATTCCCGTGGATACTTTATAGATTTCATCCTCCGCTCCACTCGTGAACAAATCCTGTTTCACGCCGGCATATGCCATATGGGCTGCTATATATTTCCCTGTTTCTGCCCTGTCCAGCCGATTCAGTACGATGTTCATGTCTATCCGCTGACGGATTGCCGCATAGCTCTGAAGTCTCAGCTTCTGTTCCCACAGTTCTGTCTGTCCTACCAGTATCAGGCTCATCGGACTTGCCGAGTCAAATCTGTAATTAAGCAGAAATCGGAATTCCTCCAGTGTCTCTTTTCCCAGAAGGTGCGCTTCGTCAAGCACAAATACCACCCGTTTCTTCTGTACGTTTCGCACGTTCTCAATTTCCTTCTGCAACTGCCTCTTGGAATCTCCTCTGTAGAAGTGCGATTCCAGGCCCATCTGATCCAGCAGTCCCGCATACAGCCATCTTGGGGTAAGCTTCGAATCCGACAGGTACAGCAGCATATATTTATCTTTGGGAAGCCTGCCTTCAAACATCCTGATCAGGGTCGATTTCCCACATCCCGGATCTGCCGTTACTACTGTAAACAGCTGTCTGTCCGCTGCATATTTCAGCCTCCCTATCGCATCTTCTATACGGGGTGACACATACAGCCTGTCTGCCGGTACATCTCTGCAAAACGGAGTGTTCATCATCTCAAAGAATTCTTCATACATTCTGGCCACCTGCCTTTCCATAATCACCAAAAGAAAGTGCATTTGCCTTCAGCTGGTGGTCCGCTTTGTATTTCTTTTCTAATGCATCCAGTAGTCTTGATGTCTCTGGCACTTTATCCGTCATTGCTACCGGTACCGCTGTTTTCTTATCACAAAAGGCTCCTATCTTTACCCTGTGTGCCATGATGGGCTCCATATCCCGATATATTACCTTTATGGTTTCTGTATTCATCGGATCGTATGCTATCTCTACCTCTGCCCCTGCAAGTGATGTACTGGCTTCATATTTCGTATCTTCAAAAGAAAAGCAACCCGCATTATCCAGTCTTCTTGTCTCATGATGCAGGAACGCTTCGCTCACTACTGTTGTATCAATAAAAACCAGCCCTCTTGTATCCCTCTGGAATTCCTGTAGCGGCGATATCCCTTCTGACGGCACCTTCACTCCATAGGATTCATAGTATTCCCGGATTCCGTCATGGGCTTCTTTCTGGTAATCCTGCTCCAAAAACACCTTCCACTTACAATTCAGTTCCTCCAGTGAATGTACATGCGCTACCCGTATTTCTGCTATGAACTGATCTACCTTCTGATGGAATTTTTCTATTTTACCTTTGGATTCACAGGCCCCACGTTTCGCATGAAGCACGCGGATTCCAAGCCTCGACAGTGATGTATGCAACTGGTTTGAAGTATACTGCGTCCCGTTGTCCAGGTAGCAGGCGTCGCACTTCCCGTGCTTTAAAATCGCTTTGTGAAAGGTATCCTCCACCACTTCCTGCCTCTGGTTATCATAAAACTCTGAGTGCACGATATATCTGGAATGGTCATCTATCAGCGATGACAGATAGGTCTTAATAAGCGTTCCGTCTGACAGCCGGATATCCGGTCCATACTTGATATCTCCCTGCAACAACTCCATTCTGTGTGCCCGGCAAAAGCGTCTCGATGTACGTTCCCTTTTCTCTGCATAACGTTTCATCTGCTTTACACCAAGTCCTGCATTGTACAGATATCTCTGTAGCGTGGATGCCTTGATGACGCCCGGCAGGGCATATCCTTCGCTCTCAAGTATCTTAATAATCTGACGGACACTACGTTTTGGAACCTCTCTCTTTAGCTGAATTGCTTCGCCCACGATTTCGTCGTAGTTTTCCGGCAGTACCTGACTTCTACGCTTTTCTCTGTTTTGTGGGCGTAACCCATCAAACTGCCCGTCACGGTAGCGCGCTTCGTAGCGGTACAGGGTTCTCTTGGATATTCCGTTTCTTTCCGCTATCTCTTCCCTAAGCTGCAACCTTTTTCCTTGATCAATACTTTCATCCAGAAGCGGGGCTATCATCTGATAGCGTCGCAGCGCTTCCTCATCCTGCCACTTTTTTATTTCCTTACTCTGCATAAAGTTACCTCCTTTTCTTTGAGATAACTTTATTACACTCTCTGTATGACAGCAAACAAAAGTAGGTGCATAAATCTTATGCTTCCGGATACGGTTCTATCCGTCCACCGGAATTATATATAAGCCGGGTAACAACACTAAGCCATCCGGGACTTACTCTTTCCCTAAGTCCCTCCAGCAAGGAATCACTGGCTTTCAGAAACTCTGTTTCTAAATCCAGGAGATGATGCAGCATCGATTTCATCTGTCCGTTAATATTTGCCTCATTCGTAGAAAGCCACCATTTCCAGTGTTTCATGGTTCCTTCGCAAGGGTAATCCTCTGTTTCCGGATCATCCGAAGTTCGAACCTCATCCACTACATCCTCTATGATACCGGCTCCATAATGCTTGTACGGAACCATGCAGTCAGGAAGTTCATTATGTAATCTTCCACATTTCTCATTGGTACATTTCAGGCGATTTATAACAAACCAGTGTTTTTTGCCACCGGCTTCTTTGTGAACCCTGTGCTTCTTATCCCTCTTACATAGAGAGCTTCCACACTCCGGACAGACGGTATCTTCTTCACTGATTACAAAAATATCCTTTTTCTCATTGCATTCCAGCCGATACTTTGATACGATAACCATGGTAGCAATACCCTGAATCCCGGAATCAGATCAACTCGCCAAAGAAGAAGAGATTCCGGGATCTCTTTCTTTTATTCTCTGGTGACAGTATATCGGTTAATTCAGTGACATGCAAGCTAATTAGTTAAACGTCAGGCTGAGAGGGGCGCAACA
>JAZUQD010000456.1:0-6531 GCA_045605505.1 Pradoshia sp. | reverse complement strand
AGCTGGATAGAGCAACGGCCTTCTAAGCCGTCGGTCGGGAGTTCGAATCTCTCCTGGGACGCTAACTAAAGAAAGAGGCAAAACCTTTATAAAGGGTTTTGCCTCTTTTGCATTTTATAAGATGGATTAACTACCCCTTCGTTTAGAACTATATAAAGGAAAGGCTGGATGGGAACCTTTTGTGATGATTTCTGTGATAATTGTAGACAAGATACTGCTATAGATAAGTCCGTTATCTCCATAGGCTAATAGAAAATGGCAGTGAGGAAATTCATCATATTGACCGATAAGAGGAAGTCCATCATGTGTACCGCCATAAAAGGCTCCAAGATAATATTCAGGTTCAACTCTTATGTTGGGAAATAGTTTGTTAAATTCTTCAATCAGTTTCTTTTTTTTATGAATAATTTTTGAATCACGATTCTCAGGATAGATTGTGTTTTCGTCCAGTCCTCCAATGATAATCCGGTTATCTGCAGTTGTGCGCATATAGATATATGGGCGTGCTGTTTCCCAAATTAATGTTTGCTTGTACCATTCAGATTGCTGAAGATTCTCAACCGGTTTGGTAATAACAGCATATGAGCTGGTCAGAAGACAATCTTTATCTTTTTTAAACTCAAGCCCTTCGTAGCCAGCAGCAATGATAACATTTTTTGCTGTAATGGAATGATTGCGATCAGTATGAAATATAGCATGATCATCAGTGAATTCTTTCCTTGTTATTTTTGTATCCTCAAATATTTGTACGCCATTTTGATGAGCTGCCTGAAGCAGGCCGTGATTATATTTAAATGGGTTAATTTCCCCGTCCTTATGAATATACAAGGCTGATTGTTTGGAGAAAGGGTATCGCTCTTTAATTTGTTCTTCGTTAAGCAAATCCACATCAAAGCCGTGCTTGGCCAAATATTTGTATTCATTTTGTAATTTCTCCTCTCCTTGAGGATCGCTGGCATAATAGAGACTATCCCTTCGTTTAAACTCGGAATCTATATTTAGTTTTTTCGACGTTGCTTCAATTTCAGATATGGCTTGTTCACATAATTTTGTATGGTAAATGGCTGATTCTTCACCAAAGGAATGGACCAATTCGAACAACATCTTATCTCCTAAGTATTGAAGGAGGGCGGTGTTGGTCATTGTGCTGCCGGTGCCAATCCTTCGTTTATCTACTACTGCTACCTTAAGTCCTTTATTGCATAAAAGGTATGCGCACTGAGCCCCTGAACTTCCTCCACCAATAATCAGAACATCACAAATTAGATCTTCCTCCAAGGGTGGGTATGAAGGAGGATCAGGATAAGTTGTTTGCCAATAAAATTTGCCATTCTGTAGATTCATAATTCTTGCTCCTTTAAATAGGGATGATTTGCATAGAATTCCCTCGTGAAATCAAAATATTCCCGTAGTAAAATGCCGAGTTATGATATGGATTGAAATGTGAAGAATTGCAACATATCACTTTATAATCTGAATAAGTAAAAAAGAAACAACCCTCTGATAAAGATAAGAGGGTGTTTCTAATTAATCAATGTAAACAGATCTCACTAAGGTACGTATAGATTCTTCTCCGTTAGGGTGTTTGGTCGTGATATCAATCGTCATATTATATACACCGGGTGTCGGAACCTTTGGCAGTGTAGCAGAGAAATCGGCTCCGATAGTGGCCTTCGGCAAGATGTCTTGTGTTAACTCAACCCCATCTTTATCAATTACTTTAATAGTCATACTACTTGTTTTTGCATTTTTAGGAGTGTGAATGGTGAATCCAGTTTGCTCTGCTTTGCCTGTTCCGGACATCTCTAGTTTATATACATCCTTTTCGTCAAAGGTAGAGGCCAATAGATAGGCATCATCCGCTTCCTTTGCTTGTATTTGTACAGCCCATATACCAGGGGTGAAGTCTTTATTATTAAAGGTATATAAGCTAGCACCGGAAAAGAGCATCTGATCGACAATCGGCTTGGAGGCGGGAACGACGGTACCATTCGGTGAAATTAATTCAATACCTGTAGATGAGCGGGCCGTATAGATCGAGATTCTACCGGTTGTTTTTTCTGGGATATAGATCTCTTTTTTTACAAGTTGACTTTTGGCTAAGGCATCCCCATGAATGTAGTGGGAAGATGTGTTTTGGATGGCCGCTTCATATTGATTGGGAAGATCGGTTGTGATTTTAGTTTGTGTGACAGTAGCCGTACGCAAGTAAGGTTCAATTCGTGAAAATACCTTAGAGCCCATTCGGATATTATCATGGTCAATCGAGCTATCCGTGAACAGATGTGTACCGTAGGGTAGTTTGGAGCTTGTTTCGGTGACCAATCCATCATTAGCACCGTAGGAAGATAAATAGGCACCTCCTAAGGATAGAGCAGATAAAGCCGGTCCATGGTCCGTTCCTGCCACGGTATAGTATTTATTCTTGTTTCTGTTCGTATGGCCGTCTGTGACAGAACGGAATCTGGCCATTTCGCCAACCTGTAAAGAGTAAGTTCCGGCATCATTTTGACCTAGCAAATCCCCAAGCCAACCTGCATACCAGCTATTTGATAAGTCTGCCAGCTCCGAGCCACGATGTGGTGAGCCTAATGTGATGACCCTGCCAACATAGGGGTGGGCACCATAATGGATAAGCGCTGCCTGAGTATCTGGTCCGCCTTTGCTGTGAGCGATGATGTTGACTTTCTGACCGTCAAAGTGGCGCGAGATATCGGCCAGCATCGATGCAAGCAATTCTCCGTTCGTATACTGATTTTCCGACCCGTTTCCGGCTGCATCATACAGCTGAACAAAAGCAGTTTGGTATCCGGCTTCATACGCCTTTGTATACATATCATTCACGCCATGATATTCCGTTTCACCGTACCAACTGGTTGAACTGCCATTTTTCCCTTGGACAAAAACAATCGGAGGTTTTGCAGAGTTATAATTTGGCGGCTTATCACCCAAGAACCATTGGCCCGGTGTAAAGGTTTCGTCAGGTGGCTTTAGCTTACCGGCTATGACTTTGGTAGGCTGGCTGAGGGGCAGAAAAAGTAGAGCTGCTGATAATATAACTCCAAATTGCTTCTTGACACTATTTTTCATAATATTCCTCCATTCAAGTGAGGTTTTAATACAAAAATTCTATGATGACTTAAGGCTGCTTATTCTGGAGCAAATGGCTCAAAGGATATCATAAGTTTTAATGTGGGTTTGTTGCTAGATTCATAGAGGGCTTCTACTGTTTGATGAATTACATTTATCAAAAAAGTGTTAGTACGAGGCGGTTAAGTCTGCTCTTATTCTTTTAAATATACATCATTATCAAATAAAAACACAAAATTGTTCTATTTTTTAAAAGAGTCGGGTTAAATTTACTGGTGTGATTAGATAGTAAGTAGGCTAATAGTTCGATTCTCTACTAAAGTCATTGATCAAAGGGGATGATAACCTTATCTTTCTAATGCTAAGTAGTGAATTGAGATAGGTATTTTCTGATTAACCTATGGAGGGGGGAGAAGTAAGCAAGGATGTTGGGTGCTTCATTACTGTGTTCAGTCATTTTTATTGGCATATTTTTAAGAAGAAAAAAAGGTTGCCCTTAAGCGCTTAAGCACTTTGACAACCTTTCTTCTGCAAATTAATGAGAGTGTTTCATATTCTCTTCAAGTGCGCTTGCAACCTTTTGGAACTCTTCGTCACTCTCGATTTCGTGAAGTTCACCGTCTTCGTCAATTTTGAAGAAGAATATTTCCATATCTTCTTCTGTTTCGCGTTTAATTTCTTCTACAAGGCCGGCAACTGCATATTCAGAATCATCTATCTCTAGTGTGCCAAGTACTTCAATTTCTTCCTCTTGCCCATTTTCGCCTTCTAATATGAGGATTTCTCCTACTTCAATTTTAGCCATTTGATTACTCCTTTATCCTATTACTTGTCCGCTTAGTATATCGATTATTGAAATGAAAAACAACTATTGAGTCATTGGGGGTTATTTTAGCCAAATGCCCGTTCAAGCAATATTATTTGTTTATCACGAATTCCTTGTTACTATTAAATGGAAACTTTATTATGAAAGGATTCAAACAAATCATGTCAAATACACTTGTTAATATAAATATACCTGTTTCAGTATTAAATTTAGCACCTATTCGAAAAGGTCAGGATTCAAAAGGTGCGATTGATTCTATGGTGGATCTTGCGCAGGCTACGGAGAAAATGGGATATAAGCGGTACTGGGTGGCTGAGCACCATAATACACCGACTATGGTTAGTTCTGCGACGTCCATATTAATTAAACATATTTTGGAACACACAGATCAAATAGAGGTGGGATCCGGTGGAATTATGTTGCCTAATCATTCCCCGTTAGTTGTTGCCGAGCAATTTGGTACGATGGCTACAATTTATCCTAATCGATTAAATTTAGGATTGGGTAGAGCTCCTGGTACAGATATGATGACGGCTAATGCCCTAAGACGTTCGCAAAAGGATTCCGTTTACACGTTTCCTTCTGACGTACAATCCTTATTAACCTATTTGGGACCGGAAGAGACGCAGGGTTACGTAAGGTCGTACCCTGGTGTCGATACAAATATACCTATCTATATTTTAGGTTCTTCTACGGAATCAGCTGTACTTGCAGCTAAATTGGGTCTGCCATATGTATTTGCAGCTCATTTTGCTCCAACTTATTTAGAAGAGGCTATCTCCATTTATAGAAGTCGCTTCCAGCCATCTGAATACCTAAGTGCTCCTTATATGATGGTCTGCCTGAATGTGATTGCTGCCGAGAGTGATGAAGAAGCAGAATTGGAATCTACAACTATGCAACAATTTTTCTTAAACGTGGTGCGTGGGACAAAAAATCCATTAAGTCCTCCAGTTGAAAATATGGATGAGTTATGGCGGGGTCCTGAAAAGCAAATGGCTCAATCGATGTCCAGTGTCACTTTGCTGGGATCAAAGGCTTCCATCCGTGAACAGTTAATCCAATTCCAAGAAAAATATAATGTGGACGAAATCATGGCTGTATCCTATATCTTTGATGAGGACAAACAAAAGCGTTCCTACGAAATATTAAAAGAAGTCGTTGACGAAAAATAAATAAAAAACATCGTATCTGACGGTTCATTAAACCGTTTGGGTACGATGTTTTTATTTTCAATGTGATAATTGAATTTATTGGTAATGTAAAAGAGCCTTGTTACGTTTCGATGAGTGTAACAGAGGCTCTTATCATTTATCTATTATGAACTTTAGGGCAATCTAAAATTAGTCATATCATTTATTTTGTTTTGCTAGATTAGCTACGGTACCACCATCTACACGTAAGTCGATGCCTGTAATATAAGAAGCTGCATCGCTTAGTAAAAATTCTACAGCAGTAGCAATTTCTTTGGCTTCTCCTTCACGACGTAAAGGTGTTATTTCAAGCATCTTTTTCATTTCTGCTTGTTTAGATGCTTCTTGGCGGCCCATTGGGGTATTGATTGTACCAGGAGATAGAGAAGTTATACGTGCTCCTTTTTCTCCCCATGTCCATGCCTGTTCTTCCACAATTAATTGTACACCTAATTTAGATAAGCTGTATGCAGCTCCTGGGTTCCCTTGAGCAAATTGCTCCATTGTTTCCACCACATTTTCTGCTAATGGCTGTTTTAGTACATCAATATAAGGACCTTGGCGTGGAGGCATATATCCACTCATGGATGAAATACATACAACAGCTGTTCCTTCTGTAGCGTAAGGGAGGAAAGCTTCTAAAACAATACCTGTACCTACGAGGTTAACTTCTGTAATTCGTCTAGAATCTGCCATTGTAGGCGATAGTCCGGCTGTATGTACCAATCCTTTTAAAGTACCAAGTTCAGCAGCTTTTTCTGCTAAAGCTTCTACGTTTTCTCTGGAAGTAATATCAACTGTTTGGATATGTACATCTGTAATTCCTTTTGTGGCTAATTCCTCTTTTGTTTGAACTAAACGTTCATTTGAAACATCTGCCAGAAGAACAGTTCCTTTCTTGCCGACTAATTCAGCCGTAGCTTTGCCCATTCCGCCTGATCCACCTGTGATGACATAAACTTGTTTTTCCATGATTAAACCCCCTGTTTGTTATTCAATTTTATTATAACTTTTTTAGAAGGAAGCGAACACTTAAGTGAACGAATTTTGTGATTATTGGAAGCGTTCTTTTTTCTGCTAAATAATATGGTAATAAATATGTGGTGGTAAATAGAGGAAGGTGGAATGATTTGTTATAAATTTTATAGTATAGAATAATTTAGGAGACATCTATTAAATTATTGGATTTTTGCTATATTAATATCATCAATTCATCAATATCCTCTTGAATAACTTCTCTCTTTCAGATAACATTTTGAATATGTGAAATGAGGAACTTAATTTGAGAGGATTAATTAAGCCATGTCAAAACATCAAAAGAAGAACATCTATGCAGCGGGAGCTGTTTTAAAGAAAGAGATTGGTTTGAAAGAAGCCTTAACCATTGTAGTTGGGGTTGTAATTGGATCAGGTATATTTTTT
>JAZUQD010000455.1:0-4284 GCA_045605505.1 Pradoshia sp. | reverse complement strand
CAAAAGTAAAAAGGACAAAAAGAAATTTTCAAAAAAATTAATTCTATTATCTCTACTAACTTCATATAATCTAGTAAACGATGGAAGGAGAGCGATAAAGATGAAGAAAATACTCCTTTTTGTTGGCTTTTGTTTAGTAGCCTACTCCATTTATTTTGATATAAACATCGGTACACTCCCTGCCTATTCCTCCGAGAATATGGATAAAACAGACGAAAACTACTATAATATAAAAGTAGAGCCTGGAGATACTGTTCTTTCTCTAGTAGAAAAAAAAGAAGGGACACTTCCAGTACCGATTGATCAAATTATCGAAGACTTTACGGTATTAAATGATGGCATAAATCCTGAAGAAATAAAGATTGGACAAACTTATCGTTTCAAAAATTACTAAAAAGCCAATTCATAATCCACTTTATTGTTATTTTAGCCTAAACGCTGATACAATAATTTAGAAGTTAATATATATATTGGTATTGAGGCAAACAGCCTAAAAGGAGAGAATGACCAGTGAATGAACTAATACATCGTACAAAAACCCGCCCTGTAAAAGTGGGTCCACTAACAATCGGTGGCAACGATGAAGTTATTATACAAAGTATGACGACAACGAAGACACATGATGTAGAAGCGACTGTCGCGGAAATTAATCGCTTGGAAGAAGCGGGATGTCAAATTGTACGCGTGGCTTGTCCTGATGAACGCGCTGCCCATGCAATTGCAGATATCAAGAAGCGTATTAATATACCTTTGGTAGTAGATATTCATTTTGACTATCGTCTGGCCTTAATCGCGATTGAAGGCGGAGCAGATAAAATCCGTATCAATCCCGGCAATATCGGAAGACGTGAAAAAGTGGAAGCTGTTGTGAAAGCAGCCAAAGCAAAAGGAATTCCTATCCGCATTGGCGTCAATGCCGGGTCATTGGAACGTAAAATCCTTGAAAAATACGGGTATCCAACAGCTGATGGTATGGTTGAGAGTGCTTTGCACCATATAAAAATACTTGAGGACTTAGACTTCCACGATATTATTGTATCTATGAAAGCATCTGATGTTCGCTTGGCAATTGAAGCCTATGAAAAAGCAGCACAGGCCTTTGATTATCCATTGCATCTTGGAATTACTGAATCAGGAACTTTATTCTCCGGAACGATTAAGAGTGCAGCAGGTATTGGTGCATTATTAAGTAAGGGAATTGGGAATACACTGCGTATTTCTTTAAGTGCTGATCCGGTTGAAGAAGTAAAAGTAGCCAGAGAACTCCTAAAGGTTTATGGTTTATCAGCTAATTCAGCTACGTTAATATCTTGCCCTACATGTGGACGTATTGAGATTGATCTAATCTCCATTGCCAATGAAGTGGATGAATATATTCAAAAAATTAAAGCCCCAATTAAAGTGGCCGTATTAGGTTGCGCTGTTAACGGGCCTGGTGAAGCCAGAGAAGCCGATATCGGTATCGCTGGAGCACGTGGAGAAGGCTTATTGTTCCGTAAAGGAAAAATTGTCCGCAAAGTACCAGAAGCAATTATGGTTGAGGAACTAAAAAAAGAAATCGATGTCCTTGCCGAGGAGTATTACGAAAAACAAAGACTTGAAAAAGAAAAAGCAAGCTTAATACAAGAATAATGAAAGGAGCTGGTAATACCAGCTCCTTTTATCATGCTCCACTGTTTAGAAAAAGGGATATACCAATAAGCCCGCTATAACTGAAAAGCCACCAATCACAATGGCAGCAATCCCCATAAAGCGTGAATCCGCTTTTGTCGCAAAGATTCCCACAACAATCCCAACTGTCCCAAAAATGACAGGCAGAATAAAGAGAGAGGCAATGGACAAGGCTAACGCCAATATACCAAAGCTGTTTACAGTCTTAGTGGCCCCGTTGCCATCTTTTTTGTGACTATGGCGGTATTCGGCAGGATGGATGAATTCAGCTGAAGTTTCCTCGTTACAGTTGAGTTTCTGATAAGCTGATTCATTAAGGCCATTCATACTATTTCTGTTGTGCTGTGAACTTGTATGTCTTTTTGAGGTTGACAATTCAAATCCCCGCCTTCCTATAATGGAGCTTTTATAGTTTACTCCAATAGACGTGAACTCATAAGTAAGGATTGTTTCATGAATCTACAAATTTTAGAAAAGCAATTTGTCACTTTTTGATGTAAACTACAGACAACTATATTTTCTGGAGGAAATGCTTAATGTCTAAACCCATACGCTTTGGAATCGATATTGATGGAACTGTCACATGTCCGGATTCCATGCTTCCTTATATTAATAAATCCTTTCAACTAGAACTTACTTTAGAGGATATTACCCAATATGAACTATACCCATTTGTAAATGTACCCGTGAATGAATTCGATCAATGGTTTCAAAAACATGAGCCCATCATCTATTTAGAATCTCCTATTGCAAAGCATGCAAAACAGGTTTTACAGGAGTGGAAAGATGTATTTGAATTGTATTTTATCAGTGCGAGAAACGAAACCTTATTACCCATCACTAAACAATGGTTCAGCAAAAATGATCTGCTTTACCACCATATTGAACTAATTGGTACACATAATAAAATTGCAACCGTAAAAAAACATAAGATTGATCTATTCTTCGAGGACAAACATGATAACGCTGTGGCCATTGCAGAAGAATGTGGAATTCCAGTCATCTTATTTGATACCCCCTATAATCGGATGGACATTCCGAAGAGTGTCATCCGTGTAGACAATTGGATGGATGCCTATCAGTGGGTAAATGAGTGGACAAAGGGATTGGATAACGAAAAAGAGCCATTCTAGAATCTAAAGAATGGCTCCTCAATTTTTAGGATGGATGTACATTTTCTTCTAAACAATCCGGACATTTTCCGTATATTTCAAATTTATGACCTGAAATATCATATCCTTTAAAGTCCTCTGTGATTCTTTCCATAGGACATGCATTTACATTACGGGTTTTCCCACATTCCATACAGATGAAATGATGATGATGATGATTCCCAACACAAGCAAACCGGAATCTTTTTTCTCCTGAAAGTTCAGTTGTTTCCAGAATCCCTAAATTTGCATACAATGATAAATTCCGATAAATTGTATCATAGCTCATACCCGGGTATGAGCTTTTTAATTGTTCAAGTACTTCTTTGGCTGTTAAGTAACGATTGCTCTTCGAAAAGAGTTCTAGCATATCTTCACGCTTCTCAGTGTATTTGTAGCCTTTATCTTTCAAAAGTTGCATTGCTTCTTTAACATCCATCTTATGATACCTCCTTACGCTGTCATTCTCCATTTCTTCATTAAAATCGTGATTAAAAGAATGATGATTGCCAATACAACGATTGTACCACCGGGAGCCAGATTTAGGTAATAGGATGTAAATAATCCTCCTATCACTGCCAATTCTCCAAAAAGGATGGAAATAAAAATGGTTTGTTTAAAACCCTTTGCTACTTTTAAAGCAGCTGCAACCGGTAAGGTCATTAAGGAAGAGACAAGCAGAACACCCACAATTCTCATGGATATGGCAATAACTAAAGCAACGAGAACGATAAAAATAAAGTGAATGGCTTTAGCTGGGATTCCGGAAGTTTTGGCATGCTCTTCATCAAAGGATAAAAGGAATAATTCCTTATATAAAAATATAACGATTGCGATAACAGCAATACTGATCGCTAGAACAATCCATAAATCTGTTCGGCTTACTGCACTGACACTGCCGAATAAATAGCCGAATAAATCTGTTGTGAATCCATTTGCAAGCGAAATAAAAATCGCTCCCAACCCTACTCCTCCGGAAAGAATGATGGGAATAGCTAGTTCCTGATAATGCTTGTACACAGAACGAAGTCGTTCTATAAAAAGGGATCCCGTTACCGAGAAAGCCATTCCCATATATAAGGGGTTCATCGTACCAAGAGCAGGTACTTCCTTACTTAGTAGCAAACTGAACGCAATTCCAGTCAGGGTAACGTGGCTAAGAGCATCGGCGATCAAAGAAAGTTTTCGAACTACAATAAATACACCCAGCAACGGAGCGATAATCCCGATGACAATCCCCGCAAGGAAGGCGTTTTGCAGAAATTCATATTGAAACATTGATAACATACTACTTCCTCCAAATTAATGGTCATGTGTTATGGTATAAACATCATGGCCATAAAAAGCTGACATATCCTTATCATCCAAATGTTCATATTCACATGTATTCCCATGAAAATGTAATTGTTTATTTAGACAAGCAATATGAGTGACCTTTTCCGTAATCGTACCTGTATCATGA
>JAZUQD010000454.1:0-7798 GCA_045605505.1 Pradoshia sp. | reverse complement strand
ATTTTTACTGCCTGTTGGGAATGTTCCGGTTACAAAAATTTTAAACGGTTCTTATCATATGGGGATTGGTTATGCAGGCCTAAGTTCCTTACTTGTATTATTGCCACTTCTTCAAGGCAAGTTAAAAACAAAAAAAAGAGTAATTACTTTTTCAATCCTGACTATTTCATTGATTTATCTTTTTTTATTAGTAATCTGTCTTGCCCATTTCGGTACATATGCATTAGGTCTAGTTCCAATTCCTGTTCTCTATTTACTAAAAATATTGACCGTACTTAGCATTTTTGAGCGGATGGATTTGATTATTATGGGCGCCTGGATTGCTCCAATGCTAGTTTCCTATGTCCTATATATTTTTATGGCAGGCATCGGAATATCGGAAAATACTCGATTCAAAAACAAAAAGATGATCGTATTGGTTATTTCTTTGATAATCTCATTTCTATGTGCACTTTTTCCGGAAGCGCAGGATAACATGATTCGTCTTAATAATTACTTTCTACCGTTTACTTATTTGTTCATGATAGGATTTCCTATTCTTCTACTGGCTATTGCTATGATTCGAAAAATAAATCAGAGTCATCAAGATCAGGCAGGTGATTGATCCGTGAAACTATTAAAGATAAGTTTTATATTATCAATATTGATTGCTACCACAGGATGCTGGGACCAAAATTTTTTATCGAAAACTTCCCTGGCATTCAGTTTAGGTTTTGACAAAGCTAAAGGCCCGGAATCACTGGAATTAATTACAATAATTCGTGCCTTAAAACCTGCAGGTGGGGGACAAATAGAACCCTATAATACAAGTTATAAAGTAAAGGGAGCCTCTCCATTAATTTTGAGGGAAAAAATGAATCAAATTACGCCCGGCGAATTCTCAATAAATAAATTAAGTAATGTTTTAATAGGCGAGGAATTGGCAAAAACAGATATCTATCCCCTGCTCGATGTGTTATATCGTGATGCAAAAAGTAATGTAAACGCAAAAGTATTGATTACAAAAGGAAAATCACGAGACATTTTAAAAGACGAGTATATTAAGGGCACTTTAATTAGTAGAGCCTTACAAGAGTTACTCGACAGTGCAGAAGACCATTCCATTATTCCAGAGCAATCATTGGCCACAATTATGCCTGCCATGTTTGATCCAGGTCAGGATTTTGTCCTTCCCTATGTAGAAAAACTTAAGGGTGGCCTGGTAAAAGTAAAGGGAGTAGCTCTATTCGATAAATTAAGTTATACCGGTAAAAATTTAATTGGGGAGGACTCTTCTTTATATTTATTAATGGTTGGTAAAGAAGGAACCTATACTCAATTTACAATAAATAATCCGGAGAAAAAAAATGAAATTGATGAAAAGGTTAGCTTTTTTATTCGAAAAAACACACATAAGATAAAGTTAAAAATTAAGGATTCTAAACCGGTCTATTCGGTTTCCTTAAACTTAAGGGTTTCTGTAGCTGAATATACAAAGGGGTTGCTCGAAGAGGACGAAATTAAAACCCTTGAGAATCATATGTCTAAAGACTTGACGAAGCAAGCCAAAAAAGTAACAGATCTATTGGTTAAAAGTAATTGCGATGCACTCGCTCTTGGCCGTAAGCTGATGATTAAAGATCCAAAACTGTTTGATAAGTATAAGACGCACGGTATGTTAGATTTAAAAAAAGTTGAGATTAACCCAACGGTTAAAGTAAAAGTTGTTGACAATGGAATCTTAGATTAAATATAGATTTTTAATAAGAGCGAGGAAGACATATGAATACAGCTCAATATATTTTTAATAAACTTCATTTGGTTGCTCGTCTGATTATTATCATCGTTAGCATTATTCTTGTGTATGGCATCCTCATGCATCTAATTGAGCCTGCAACATTCACTAACATTGGGGAGGGGATATGGTTTACCATTGAATCAATCACAACTGTAGGGTATGGAGAGATTGTACCCAAAACCCTTTTAGGCAGGATAGCAGCCAGCACATTAATCTTAGTTGGTGCTGCATTTGTCTCTTACTATTACGCCTCTATGTCATCCTATGTAATTAAGCGTCAGACAGCCCTGCAGCTTGGTTCTGCCATCTATACAAAAAAGAAGCATCTCATTATAGTGGGTTGGAATGAATGCACTAAAATGCTAATTGATACATGGCATAAGCAGAATCCACGTCGAAATATCGTCATAATAGATGAGACATTGGAATCTCATCCAATGCCTGAGACGCATGTATTCTTTTTAAAAAATGACAGTACAAATGAACAAACCTGGATTCATGCAAATGTAACCGATAGTGAATTCATCGTTTTAACAGCAGATCGCTCGAAATCTGAACGTGCATCTGATTTACATGTCATTGCTTCTTTACTATGCATTAAAGGTCTTTATCCAGAAGCTACATGTATTTGCGAAATAATGGCTCCTTTTCAAATGAACAATGCCAAACGAGCTGGTGCAGATCATATTATTGCGACTAACTCGATTATAAGCCAATCTATTATGGAAGCAGTCGAAGATGAATAAGTCTAACCAAAGATACATTTATTTAGTTTATTCATATCCCAAAACAGCAATTTCAGCCTCATTTACTAAGGATTTGCCTAAATCTATATACTTTTCTAGGCTAGAATCTGCATCCTCTGAAAAATCATACGTGGAGTCGGGGCTACATTTTTCATCCTGTGCATACTGTTTCATATAAAAATGAGTTCCAGTCTTGGCTTCATAGGATAATAAAAAAGGGGTTCCAAAGCGGATTACTCCATTTTTATCTTCTATGGAGCCTTTGTATGTAGTAAAGGGAATTCTGATATAATTTGATTTATTTCCGCTATCCATTAAATAGTCAAAGTAACCATGCTGATAATCCCAATTCCCGCCAACAATGAACCCTTGGCTTCCAAGCTGATGTTGGGCATACACATAATTTGTCATAGTATTTGTGAGACGCGATGGTATTTTAATCATGCTTTCCCTTCCTTCCATTGGATAGATGCTTTATTAATATCCACTTATAGAAGGAAAGGTATGTCTGGTATTGACAGCCTTCAACACCTAATATTCTCACTTATGGTACACACAAAAAAATACCCGATTCATTAAGAATCGAGTATTTTTTTACGTATTTGATTAAGAATTTAAACGTTTTTCAAGCTCAGCTTTCTTTTCCTCAAAGCCTTCTTTTCCAAGTAAAGCAAACATATTCACTTTATATGCCTCAACACCTGGTTGGTCAAACGGATTTACACCCATTAAATAACAACTCATAGCGCATGCTTTTTCAAAGAAATACACCATGTATCCAAATGTGTATTCATCAAGCGCAGGAACACTTACTACCAAGTTCGGAACACCGCCGTCTGTATGAGCTAATAACGTACCTTCAAAGGCCTTATTATTGACGAAGTCTACTGTTTGACCAGCCAGATAATTCAGATTATCCAAATCATTCGCAGCCTCTTCCAATACTAATTCATGACGTGGTTTTTCAACTTTAATGACTGTTTCAAATAGGTCTCTGCGTCCTTCTTGCACATATTGACCTAATGAATGAAGGTCAGTTGAGAAGTTTGCAGAAGATGGATAAATTCCTTTTTGGTCTTTACCTTCGCTTTCACCAAATAGTTGTTTCCACCATTCAGAGAAGTATTGTAAGGATGGTTCGTAATTAATCAGCATCTCAATTGTTTTTCCTTTGCGATAAAGGAGATTACGAACAACCGCATATTGATAGGCTTCATTATCTTCTAGTTCAGATTCGGAATAATCCTGCTCAGCTGCCGCAGCACCTTTCATAATAGCATCGATATCAGCTCCACTTGCAGCAATCGGCAGCAAGCCAACAGCTGTAAGAACAGAATAACGTCCGCCTACATCGTCAGGGATAACAAATGTTTCAAATCCTTCTTCGTCAGCTACTGTTTTTAAGGCGCCTCTAGCTTTATCTGTTGTCGCATAAATACGACCTTTTGCAGCTTCCACTCCATATTTTTCTTCTAATAGCTTACGGAAAATTCGGAAGGCAATCGCTGGTTCAGTAGTTGTACCGGATTTAGAAATCACATTAATAGAGAAGTCTTTTCCTTCAAGAAGATCCATTAGATCATGCATATATGTAGAACTGATATTATTTCCAGCGAAAATGATTTGCGGAGCTTTGCGTTTTTCACCTGGAAGGATATTGAAGAAGCTATGTTGTAGCATTTCGATTGCAGCTCTTGCTCCAAGATAGGAACCGCCAATTCCAATAACCAATAAAATATCAGAATCATTTTTAATTTTTTCTGCTGCTTTCTTTATACGTGCAAATTCTTCTTTATCATAGTCAGAAGGTAGAGATAACCATCCCAGATAATCATTACCTGCTCCTGTTTTTTCATGAATCGTATGATGTAATTGCTTAACCGTGTCTTTCATATAAGACACTTCATGCTCTTGGAAAAATGATAATGCCTTGGAATAATCAAATTTAATATGAGTCATTTTTTTGTCCTCCATTCTGTTTCCTCATTATCACTTTACAGAAACGGAAAATGATAATCAAGTTACGTCTCTATACTACAAAAATTAAGTGCTAATCTTTTGAACATCCAGAAAAAGGGGCCTTAAAAGGAAGACCCCCCTTTTTTCACTCTATAAAGATGCTCTCAGTATAGAAAGTACATCTTCTTTATTAAGCTTTTTAAAATGGCCAAACTCTCCATTTGCCATCGCTTTGTCTGCGATTAGCTCTAGTTGTGAATCGTCAATATCATAATCAGCTAATCTGGATGGTGCACCTATTCCAGTCCAGAAATCTCTTATATTCCGGATACAGTCTTTAGCGATTTCCTCTTTTGATTTACCAGCGGGATCTACATCAAATACCTCTATACCCAATCTGACCAACTTATCTAAATCTTCATGCATGCAATGTTTCATCCAGTTAGGGAAAATAACCGCCAGTCCCCCGGCATGAGGAATATCATAAACAGCTGACACAGCATGCTCAATATTATGCGTTGCCCAATCGCCGCGGATTCCCACACTTAGTGTTCCGTTGAGAGCTACAGTTCCACAATAAAGAATCGTTTCCCGATATTGATAATTTTCCAAATCATTTAATAATTTCGGGGCTGTTTCTTTAACCGTTTTTAATACAGATTCACACATTCTGTCTTGTAATGGTGTATTATCCGTATGATTAAAATAGGTTTCTAAAACATGTGACATCATATCAACAATTCCATAAATCGTCTGATCGCGTGGAACCGTAAAGGTATTGACCGGATCAAGTATAGAGAATTGCGGATATGTATACGGGGAACCCCATCCATGCTTCTCCTGTGTTTCCCAATTTGTAATCACACTTCCTGAATTCATCTCAGAACCTGTAGCTGCAAGTGTTAAAATAGTACCAAATGGCATAGCAGCTTCTACTTTAGCTTTCTTAATCACTAAATCCCAGGGATCTCCGTCAAACATTGCCCCAGCCGCAATCGCCTTGGTGCAGTCAATGACACTTCCGCCGCCAATAGCTAGAAGGAAATCAATTTCATTCTCTCTGCACAAGTCGATTCCTTTACGGACAGTCGAAATACGCGGGTTAGGCTCAACTCCGGATAATTCATGATAGGTTAGCTCTCTTTGCTTCATCTGATCAATGACACGATCATACAACCCATTTCTCTTGATGCTTCCTCCACCATATATTAGTAAAACATTCTTAGTATCAGCAGGTATAAGATTCTTTAATTCATTGACTGTATCTCTTCCAAACACTAAATTTGTAGGATTCTTATATGTAAAATTTTGCATACCATTTCCCCCTCATTATTATTCCGTTTACTATATCATTAATTCCTTTAATTTCATTATTAAAACCTAATTCATGTATAATATTTTCTTTTTTACCCACTCTATAAAAAGAACCATGTTTTTTTTGAAGGAGGAAATCAAATGAGTGGAATACAACGTACTGCACTTGTCTTGACAATAATAGGTGCAATAAATTGGGGACTGATTGGATTTTTCCAATTTGATCTAGTTGCAACTGTTTTTGGTGGCGGAAGCCAGGCCGGCGGATTCGCACGTGTGATTTATGCACTTGTGGGAATAGCAGGGCTTGTCAATCTTGGATTGTTATTTAAACCAAGCGAACAGACAAGCAGCCAGGAACAACCTAACCCATCAAAATCCTGATAAGAGTCAAATTAAGCCCATCCCTATTTAATGGATGGGCTTATCCTTTTAAGCCGATAAAACCTTCTTGATTTTATCAATCGCCCAATCAAGCTCTTCTTTCGTAATGATTAGCGGCGGTGCAAAGCGAATGACATTATCATGCGTTTCTTTACATAACAACCCTTCTTCTTTTAAACGTTCGCAATATGGACGTGCTGATTCCGTTAGCTCCATACCAATAAATAAACCACGACCTCTGATTTCTTTTATAATTGGATTTTGAATCGCTTCCAAATTTTCTTTCAAATACGCTCCCCAATGATAGGATTTTTCAGCCAGATTCTCATCGAGCAACACATTTATAGCCTCTATAGATACTGCGCAGGCCAAAGGATTACCACCAAACGTAGAACCGTGGGATCCTGGATTGAAAACATCCAGAATGTCATGATTGGCCAAGATACAGGAAATTGGAAACACCCCACCACCAAGTGCTTTACCCAATATATAAATATCTGGAATTACATCCTCCCAATCACAGGCAAACATCTTACCCGTTCTGCAAAGTCCTACCTGGATTTCGTCCGCAATAAATAACACATTATTATCCTTGCATAGATCATACGCTTCTTTTAGGAAACCATCAGTGGGGATATGAATGCCAGCTTCACCTTGGATTGGTTCAATCAAAAACCCTGCTGTATTAGGCGTAATAGCTTCCTTTAAAGCATTAATATCGCCAAATGGAATGAGCTTAATACCCGGCAGCATTGGACCAAATCCTCGTTTATATTCTTCATCGGAGGTGAGCGAGACAGCAAGCATGGTTCTGCCATGGAAGTTCCCGGTGCAGGCAATAATTTCTGCCTTATCCTTCTCAACACCTTTATTCTCATAGGCCCATCTCCTTGCAGCTTTAAATGCTGTTTCAACAGCTTCAGCACCTGTATTCATAGGAAGAGCTTTATCCTTTTTAGCAAGCTTGCATATTTTTTCATACCACGGACCGAGCTGGTCATTGTGAAATGCCCTAGAAGTCAAGGTCACACGATCGGCTTGATCCTTTAATGCCTGAATGATTCTCGGATGGCGATGCCCTTGGTTAACTGCAGAATAAGCACTCAGCATGTCCATATAGCGGTTCCCTTCAGGATCCTTCACCCAAACACCTTCAGCTTCAGATATCACAATCGGCAGTGGATGATAGTTTCTTGCACCATACTGTTCTGTTTGTTCAATCACTTCTTTTGATACAGTTGTCTTTGTCATGAATTGGCCCCCTATCTAAGTTTCACACTGGTATAAGGTATCACTCGATTCGACTCAAAAACTCCATTTAATTAAAAATTAAATATTATCTTTATTATCCAATAATTTTGTCACAAATGGAATTGATAACTCGACTTAACAAAAAAAACTGCCCTGATTAAATGTAATCAGGGCAGCTTCTGCAAATTAGATGATTAAATTATTTTTTAATAAGATCTTCGCGTTTGGATTGCTCAATCCACTCTTCCAATTTATCTTTAAGTGTATTGAATCCTTGTGGAGTTTCAGCAGGTGGAATTTTAACTGCACTTTGAGCAGATTTTTTCTTAGGCTTACGAGTTTCTTGTTTAACTGCTGGTGGCTCTTC
>JAZUQD010000453.1:0-3661 GCA_045605505.1 Pradoshia sp. | reverse complement strand
GCGCCATTCAATCAGCTTTATCAATACTTCAGCAACCTGATTCGTTCCCGTAAGGAAAACAAGGAGGAAACTGAGCAATGGATTTAAAACAATATATACAGATTGTAGAGGATTGGCCGAAGCCGGGGATTAAATTTAAAGATATTACTCCGCTTATGGATAATGGGAAAGCATATAAATATGCTACCGATCAAATTGTAAAGTTTGCTAAGGAAAAAGAAATTGATATTATTGTAGGGCCGGAAGCACGCGGATTCATTATTGGCTGCCCGGTTGCTTATGCTATGGAAGTCGGTTTTGCGCCAGTGCGTAAAGAAGGTAAGCTTCCAAGAGAAACGATTAAGGTTGAATATGGTTTAGAATACGGTAAAGATGTGTTAGCTATCCATAAAGATGCAATTAAACCAGGTCAGAGAGTTTTGATTACAGATGATCTATTGGCGACAGGCGGTACAATGGAAGCCACTATTAAGTTAGTTGAAGGTCTTGGCGGAATTGTGGCTGGATTAGCATTTTTAGTTGAGTTAACGTACCTTGAAGGCAGAGAAAAACTTGCCGGTTATGATATCCTCACATTAATGGAATATTAAGCATATAGTAATGGCGTTCTATTTATTAGAACGCTTTTTATATTATTTACGTGCGAATAATAGCGAAACATCAGATTAAATCTTGTTCGTTACTTTACAAGAAAACTTTTTTTGACGATAATAGAACCAATCCTCTTTTTTTGACGATTAACCTATTTGGTTTAACATAGATAATAATTTAACATAGATAATAAATTATAAGCGGAAACGTGGAAATACGGAGTAAAAGGTGATTTCATGGCAAATGAGCAAATTTATACGGCTGAGCAGGTCTTTGATAATGCAAGAAAGTATATGAATGAAAAAGATGTGGCTTTTTTAGAAAAAGCGTATGAATTCGCAAAAGAAGCTCACAAGGAGCAATATCGTAAATCAGGTGAGCCTTATATTATTCATCCAATACAAGTTGCTGCGATCCTGGTTGGTTTAGAGATGGATACATTTACGGTTGCGAGCGGATTTTTGCATGACGTAGTAGAAGATACATCTGTAACACTGGAAGACATTGAGGAAACATTTAACGACGAAGTAGCCCTTTTGGTTGATGGTGTAACGAAACTTGGGAAAATTAAATATAAGTCGAAGGAAGAGCAACAAGCTGAGAATCATCGGAAAATGTTTATAGCAATGGCTAAGGATATCCGTGTGATAATGATTAAATTGGCGGACCGGCTGCATAATATGCGGACCTTGAAGCATTTGCCTGTTGAAAAGCAGCGCCGAATTGCCAATGAAACGCTTGAAATATTTGCTCCACTTGCGCATAGACTCGGTATTTCAACGATTAAATGGGAACTCGAAGATACAGCTCTCCGTTATTTAAACCCTCAGCAATACTATCGTATTGTGAATTTGATGAAAAAGAAGAGGGCGGAGCGGGAAGAATATCTATCCGATGTCATTATCCGAATGAAAGAAAAGCTAACTGAAGTTTCTATTCAGGCCGATATTTTTGGACGACCGAAGCATATTTATAGTATCTACCGAAAAATGGCTATTCAAAATAAGCAGTTTGAAGAGATTTATGATTTGATGGCCGTTCGTATTATTGTAAATAGTATTAAAGATTGCTATGCAGTTCTTGGGATCATTCATACATGCTGGAAGCCAATGCCTGGTCGTTTTAAAGATTATATAGCCATGCCGAAAGCAAATATGTACCAATCCCTTCACACGACAATTATCGGTCCAAAGGGTGAACCTTTAGAGGTGCAGATTCGGACGACAGATATGCACAGAACAGCTGAATTTGGGATTGCAGCACACTGGGCATATAAAGAAGGCAAAGATTTAACCTCTACAGAACGTATGGATAAGAAGCTGGATTGGTTTAGAGAGATTGTGGAATTCCAGGATGCCTCCACCGATGCAAAAGAATTCATGGAATCTCTTAAATTGGATTTATTTGCGGATATGGTTTTCGTTTTCTCACCAAAAGGCGATGTGTATGAGCTTCCTAAAGGATCTGTACCGATTGATTTTGCTTACCGTGTTCACTCAGAAATCGGGAATAAAACGATAGGCGCCAAGGTAAATGGGAAAATGATTACATTGGACTATGTACTGAAAACTGGGGATATTATTGAAATACTCACATCTAAACATTCCTATGGTCCAAGTCAGGATTGGCTGAAGCTGGCTAAAACTTCACAGGCACGAAATAAAATCAGACAATTCTTTAAAAAGCAACGCAGGGAAGAAAATATTGAAAAAGGCAAAGAATTGGTTGATAAAGAAGTTAAGGCAATGGATTTTGATGTGAAAGAAGTTTGTACAACTGAGAACTTGCGTAAAGTCGCAGAAAAATTCAATTTTGCGAATGAAGATGACATGTATGCAGCTGTAGGCTATAACGGTATCACAGCAGCTCAAATTGCGACGAGGTTAACGGATAAGCTTCGTAAAAAGAGAGAGAAGGATCAGGAAGTAAGTTTGGTTGATGCCGTATCAGAATTGCGAATGATCCCGAAAACGAAGAAGAAAGATTCCGGAGTACGTGTAAAAGGCATTGACAATATGCTAATTAGATTATCACGCTGTTGTAATCCGGTTCCGGGTGATGAAATTGTTGGATACATCACTAAAGGACGCGGTGTTTCAGTCCATCGAGCAGACTGTGTTAATGTTTTGGATGAAGAAAGCCAAGAACGTATCATCCCGGTTGAATGGGAAAGCAGTCAGAGCGTTCGCAAAGAATATAATGTGGACATCGAAATAAATGGATTTGACCGCAACGGTTTGCTAAATGAAGTACTTCAGGCAGTAAATGAAACAAAAACAAATATTACGGCCGTTTCAGGACGCACAGACCGAAATAAAAGTGCAACCATTACCATGTCTATAGCCATTTTTAATGTTAGCCATTTACAAAGGGTTGTAGATCGTATTAAACAGATTTCTGACATTTATTCTGTAAGACGAATTATGAGTTAGGGGCCAAGGAAATGAAAGTGGTATTACAAAGATCAAAGGCTGCATCAGTGAGTGTCGACGGTGAAACAGTTGGTGAAATCACTTCAGGATTGGTGTTATTAGTTGGAGTCACGCATGAAGATACGGAAGAAGACTGCCGCTACCTTGCTGATAAAATTGTCCATCTTCGAATATTTGAAGATGACAATATGAAGATGAACCATTCACTGCTTGATGTGGGCGGCGAAATTTTATCGGTTTCACAATTTACGTTGTATGGTGATTGCCGCAAAGGAAGACGTCCAAACTTTATGGCAGCAGCCAAACCGGATGAAGCCGCAAGATTATATGAAGTATTTAATGCGATGTTAAGAGAAAAAGGGATAAAAGTTGAGACGGGTAAATTCGGGGCAATGATGGATGTAGAGCTTATCAACGATGGACCTGTAACACTTATCCTTGAAAGTAAAAACTAAAACAAAAAGAGCTCGACTCTAAAGCACTCCATTTCTTAGATGTAAATCTAATGAATGGAGTGCTTTTCTTTTGCATGTGACCTAATTAGTAAAGTATGCAGCAAGCCCGTTTACAAGACCGTCTGTGATGGTCTCCTGATAATGTTCCGTTTGCATAAAAGCTTCCTCAGTAGGATTATTGAT
>JAZUQD010000452.1:0-20190 GCA_045605505.1 Pradoshia sp. | reverse complement strand
GATAACTGGCATTAATGGCTACAATATCAAGATGCTCATCCAATACAGCCTTTCGGAAGACCATTCTGCCGATCCGACCAAACCCATTGATAGCAACTCTTGCATTCATTTCATTTCCCCCTATATAAGTTATACTTTTCGCGTAAAATCATGTAAATAGTATAACACATTAAAAGAAATACCGCATAGTTATAACACCCATTATTATCCATATTATAAAGCTTTTATATAAAATATACAAAAAAAGGCTATCTAAAAAGGAGATTTTCTCCTTTAGATAGCCTCGTTATATTCAAATACCTAATTGTTTAATCAGCTCATTGAGTTGCTCTTCAGTTTCACAGAATGGCCCGTTATTATCTACGATATAATCAGCCAATTCTTTCTTATCATCAATTGGTATCTGCGCCTTTATCCTTGCGAGTGCTTCTTCCTCGCTAAAATGATCCCGCTCCATTACTCTTTTTAATTGAACTTCCGGCTTTACATACACTAGAATGACACTCTCTACCATATAGGTCAAATTACTTTCATACAATAATGGTATATCCAAGAAAACCAAATCTGCTCCCTGATGCAATGCTTTTTTCGTTTCTTCGATCATCCATTTTCTTACTGCTGGATGAACGATTTCATTTAACATTTGACGTTTTTCGGAATCAGAAAAAACAATCGAACCTAATTTTTTCCGATCTAATGTCCCATCGGATAAACAAATGCTTTTCCCGAAAACCTTAATGACTTCTTCCAATGCCGGCATACCGGGCTCAACGACTTTTCTTGCTGCGATATCTGCATCAATAACAGGGTAGCCTTTGGAAATAAGCCATCTGCTGACACTGCTTTTTCCACTGGCAATTCCGCCTGTAACTCCGATTATTTTCCCCATATCATTCCATTCCCTATTAAATTATTTTGGTTAACCCAAGAAAAATTAGTACGAATCCTGGAATAAAAGAAAAGACTTTCGCCATAAATGAATCCTTAAGATATTTACCCGCCTTAATCCCCAATGTCATTAATAAAGCACTCATTCCAAAACAGAGGATTACTTGAATAAACAAAGGGTAATGAAGAATGCCAGCACCTATTCCAGCTCCAAATCCATCCAACGATAGAGCTAAACCAAGAAAGAAAGCTTCTAATCCAGTAATGGTGCCTGAACGATCAAAATCGGCACTTAATGGCTTTTTAAGTATATGAATAACCAGCCCGATAGACTTTATCTCCAGCTGAAACAAGGTTCTTTCATCCACATATGGACAAGGCTCTTCATTCCGCTTAAAGTAACTCGTAAGCGTCCATATTCCCAGTCCCAGTAAGATTATGCCTCCCAGCTTTCCAGTCCAGGATTGTGCCATAAAATGCTCACTTAATGATCCCATCAACATGCCGAATGCCAAGCTTAATGCTGAGCACCCGGCAATGATGAGGATGGAGCGAAACGGTATACTCACTTTTCGCATTCCATAGGTCATTCCTACCCCGCAACTATCGAGACTTACGGCCAAGGCCAATAACAAAATTGAAGCTATGTGCTCCATTCATAGGGGCTCCTTTCCATACTCAATACCCTACTATATGAAAGGAGCCCATATTATGTTCATATCCACTAGGCTAATGGCTGACATACTGGACAGTAGACTGTCCCTCTGCCTCCAACAATGATTCTTTCCATAATTGTTCCACACCGTTTACATGGCTGCCCTTTTCTCGAATACGCAAACAATTCGAGTTGAAACATGCCCATTTGACCTTGGGAGTTCACGTAGGAACGTACGGTGCTCCCTCCCTTTTCGATAGC
This sequence comes from Pradoshia sp., assembly GCA_045605505.1. Lineage (GTDB taxonomy): Bacteria > Bacillota > Bacilli > Bacillales > Pradoshiaceae > Pradoshia. Next base: position 18,386 of record JAZUQD010000452.1, on the reverse strand, counting down.
GGTAGCCAGAGTTTCTTTAATGGAAGTATATAGTTTTTCAATCTCTTCTTTTGTTAGACTCGATGCTGACCGTTCAGGATGGATACCTGAATGAAACAGGGCTTCATCTACATAAATATTGCCAAGGCCTGCAACCACTCTCTGATCCAATAAAACTGTCTTGATAAAACGATTGGTCTTACTAAGTGCCGCGCTTAAATATTCAGGTGTAAATTCATCTGAAAAAGGTTCAGGCCCCACCTTTGCAAGCGGAAGAACATCTAATTCTGTCCCCTTTGAATGCAAATGCATCGTACCAAACTTCCGTACATCTCTGTATCTTAACTCTGTATGATCTGTAAATTTGAATATCACATGTGTATGCTTATCAGTGGGCTCCGTTTCCTCGTAGAGCCCATATTTGCCTTCCATCCGTAAATGAGAAACTAGACTATGATCATCTAAATGAAAGATCAGGAATTTGCCGCGTCTCCCAATCTTATGAATGGTCTGCCCCTTAAGCAGCATCCGAAACAATTCAGTGTCATCAGGTTCTTTTATAATTTTTCCCCATCGTATATCCACATCTTCAATTGTTTTTCCAAGCACCAATACTTCGAGGGTTCTCCTAATTGTTTCAACCTCTGGTAATTCAGGCATTCTCATCCCCCCCTTTACTTAGCATCATACCAAGTGTTTCCAAATGAATAATCTACTTTTAATGGAACTGATAATTCCAACGCCTTTTCCATTTCTTCCGGAACAATTTCCTTTAGAATATCCAATTCCTCAGGCGGAGCTTCAAAAATCAATTCATCGTGCACCTGAAGCAGCATACGCGTCTTTAAATTCTCTTTCTTTAATCTGGCATTCATCCGAATCATCGCCAATTTAATAATATCAGCTGCACTGCCCTGAATAGGTGTATTCATGGCTGTTCTTTCTGCAAAACCGCGGACATTGAAATTACGATTATTAATTTCAGGTATATATCGGCGACGTTGCAATAAGGTACTCACATACCCTTTTTCCTTCGCTTCTTCCACAATATCCTTCATATATTGCTGAACACCAGGGAAACTCTCTAAATAACGTTCAATAAATACCCCAGCTTCTTTTCTCGTGATTCCAAGACTTTGCGAAAGTCCATAATCACTAATGCCATATACAATTCCAAAGTTCACCGCTTTAGCCTGTCTTCTCATATTCGAGGTCACTTGGGTTGCATCCACATGGAATACATCCATAGCCGTTCTAGTGTGAATATCCATATCTGTGTTAAATGCTTCTATCAGGTTTTCATCTCCTGCGATATGAGCCAGAACACGCAGTTCAATTTGGGAATAATCCGCCGCAAAAATCACCCAGCCATCTTCCGAAGGAACAAAAGCCTGTCTGATTTTTTTACCTTCTTCCAACCGGATCGGAATATTTTGCAGGTTCGGGTCTGTAGAGCTTAATCGTCCCGTTTGTGTCAGTGCCTGATTGAACTTCGTATGAACCTTCTGATCTTCATGAACGACTTTCAACAATCCCTCTATATACGTAGATTGGAGCTTACCTAATTGTCGATAATGGAGAATTTCCCTGACAATAGTATGCTTGCTCTCCAGTTTTTCTAGAACATCTGCAGAAGTCGAATAGCCTGTCTTTGTCTTTTTAATAATAGGTAAGTTTAATTTTTCAAAAAGGATGACTCCAAGCTGTTTAGGTGAATTAATATTAAATGACTCGCCTGCCAGATCATAAATTTTAGCTTCAATATCCTTTAATCTGCTCGCAAGCTCCGCTCCCATTTCTTTTAGTCGATTAACATCTACCTTCACACCTGTGATTTCCATTTCAGCGAGAATCTGTGCCAGCGGCAGCTCCAACTCCTGAAGTAAGCCCATTTGATTAAATTCCTCAAGCTTTCTCTCCAGGCTTTCTTTAATAATTGTTAACGATAATGCTTTACGCGCAATATGCTCCCCTACTTCAGCAATTGGCGGAATCGAACGTTTTGCCCCTTTGCCATAAAAGCTTTCATCTGTTTGGATATGACCGGCATTATGCTTTTTAGCAAGATCTGCCATATCTACTTCTGGTTCTGCAGGATTTAGAACATAGGACGCCAGATACACATCAAATTCAATCCCTTTTAAAGCAATACCATCATGACTTAATGCAACAATGCTCTGTTTGGCATCATACACTGTTTTTTTGTATTCTGGATTTTCTGCCCACTCTTTAAAAAGAGGTGATCCCACAGCCTTGTCCTTTTCGATAAAGAAAGTCCCATTTTCATTAGATATAGCTAAACCAATGACTTCAGCTGTATGATAATTCGGGTCAAGCAGCTCCAGATAGATTGAAGAATGTGCTGTCAGCATTTCTTCCGTCACTTCTTCTACTGCACGATAATCAATTTCTTCAAGCTCGGTTACTTCTTCATGAGCAGCTGGTTCCATTTTTTCAATTAAAGTGGCAAATCCCAATTCTTTATAGATTGACAGTAATTTTTCCTGATCTGCCCCCGCATAATCAAGTGTTTCAAGTTTCACTTCAATTGGAGCATTCGTTTCAATTGTTGCTAGTTGCTTACTTAAAATAGCCTGATCCTTAAATTCTTCCACTTTTTCTTTTAATTTTTTCCCGCTGACTTCTTCTGGAGAAGCTACAACTTGCTCAACTGATCCAAATTGATTTAACAATTTCAATGCCGTCTTTTCCCCTACACCTGGAATTCCAGGGATATTATCTGATGCATCTCCCATCAGCCCTTTTAAATCAATAATTTGATTTGGCGTTAAATTGTATTTTTCTCGAATATGCGCCGGTGTATAATCCTCCATATCGGTAATACCTTTACGAGTTATACGAACCGTCGTTTTATCGGTAGCAAGCTGAGTTAAGTCTTTATCACCAGAAATAATTTGAACCTCATACTCCCCTTTTTCAGCCTCAAGAGCTAGTGTTCCGATAATATCATCGGCTTCATAATTCGTTAATTCATAACGGGCAATACCGTACGCATCTAATAGTTCACGAATGAACGGAAATTGCTCTGATAATTCAGGCGGTGTCTTTTGACGCCCACCCTTATATTCTTTATATGTACTGTGTCTGAAGGTTGTTTTCCCAGCATCAAATGCAACTAAAATATGAGTTGGATTTTCTTCTGAAATAATTTTATTGAGCATCATCGCAAAACCATAAATGGCATTTGTGTGGACGCCCTTGTCGTTATTTAACAATGGCAATGCAAAAAACGCCCGATAGGCAATACTGTTTCCATCTATTAAGATTAATTTTTTCTTCATGGCTACCTCCAGTATCCATCTATATTTTCTTTATTGAATAGCTTATTTAACCAAAATAATTATGTTTTATTTGTTTTTTCCGCCTAATTTAATTATCATAGCAGACGCAACCAACGAATACTTATTTCATGTTTTTTTGCCCTTCTGATAAAAAAACGTCACTTCTCCTTGTCCACTCTATTTTATCATGACTAGAGTTTGAAAGAAAAATGACGGTTCTTTTTGGGTATTGGGTTTTAAAGCCTTACGTTATCCCTTCATGATTACCATGCAATTCTATTAGGTAGTAGTTCTTACCGTTTCGATTGGAATTTAGGAAGGATAATCGTAAAGGTAGTACCCACATTCTTTTGACTTTGAATCGTGATCTCTCCGTTATGTGCCTCTACAATATGTTTAGCAATGGCCAGTCCAAGCCCCGTTCCTCCCGATTCCCGACTACGGTCTTTATCAACCCGATAAAACCTTTCAAATATTCGAGGAAATTCCTTTTCTTCTATTCCGATACCGGTATCCTCTATGGCGATATATACCTTATCAGAATCCTCATTCGCAATAATTCGTACTTTACCATTTGGAGGTGTATAGGATATCGCATTATTGACAAGGTTTATACAGACTTGTTTAAGCCGGAATGCATCTGCTTCACAAATAACCGGCTTGCTAAATTCCTGTAATTCAAAATCAATATGTTTCTTAGATGCTTTTTTCTCAAGCATGGTATAGGTGTCTGTCAGAACAGGAATAATATCAATTTCCTGTAAATCAAGTTGGAAGTCTTGTTGTTCGACTTTTGAAAGTTCCAGTAATTCTTTGATCAATGCCTGCAGCCTGTCACTTTCCTTTAGAATAATAGATAAGAAATGCTCTAAAGCCTGAGGATCATGCATAGCTCCATCAAGGAGAGTTTCCGAAAATCCTTTAATTGATGTAACAGGGGTATTTAATTCATGAGAGACATTGGCTACAAATTGTTTTCTTACAGATTCTAATTTTTTTAGTTCCGTAATATCATGAAAAACAAGTAAAATCCCTTTCCACTCATCTTTAGGTCCCATAATTGGCGCACCGTATACTTCAAAATTCTTCCGCTCAATTCCAATGGTCAAAACAATTTGTTTCTTTAACTTTTGCTCGGCCATAAAGATTTCTTCAATGATGGTATTTATTTCTTCATATTTAATCACTTTATAATAGAGTTCAGATAAGTAATCTTCCTCATCTACCTTGAAGAGATCCATATAGGCATGGTTAATCATACTGACGAACCCTTTTCCATCAATCAAAAGCAAGGCGCTCCCCATGTTTTCAATCAGTGTACTCAATCTGTCTTTTTGAATTTCATGAGCAATTTTCATTTCCTGAAGATTTCGAGCAACTATATTAATGGAATGACTAAGTATGCCGGTTTCATTATTTCTGCCCACGTATGAACGTGCCCGATAATTGCCTCTTGTTAATTCTAGAGCTGCCTTCACGGCACTTTCAATGGGGATGGCGAACTTCTTAATCAGCTGATAGACAAATAAGCCGATCATCACACAGGCAAATCCCAAACAGCCAATCAGTATAAACCACACTTTTGTATAGAGAATGGAATCTTCATTCACGGCCAAGATGAAATAGCCTATATCTCCATTGGTCATTTGAAATGCATCACCATAGTAATAGGATGGTCCTGTTTTGATTTCCGTTTTGGTCCCTATTTGTTTGTCTGTTTTTATATCTTCCATAAATGCAGATAGAGAAGCAGGTTCTCCCCATTCATTCCATCCTACTGGCTTCTCTGTCTTATAGAGTATATCCCCATCTCCCTCCATAACCAGGAATGAAGATTTCAAATGTTTGTTCAACTGTTCGAATTTCGTATCTAACGAATTGCCAACTTCTGTTTCATCCAAGTATAGGCTTAACAGTTGTCCTTCTTCCTTAAGATGGCTCAAAACAGACTTATCATAATAATAAAGAAACAACTTTCCAATTAATAAGCCAAAGCATAGAAGCAGGATAACCGTGACTGTTGCTATTTCTGCTGTTAGTTTAAGCTTAAATTTTTTCATCCTCTGGGTTCCTCAAGTTTATAGCCCAATCCGCGTACAGTTTTGATATAAAGAGGCTTTTTCGTCTCTTGCTCAATCTTTTCTCGCAGATGGCTAATATGCACATCCACAATTCTTGTATCACCAGCGAAATCATAATTCCATATCACATTAAGAAGCTGATCCCTTGTTAGCACTCTTGATTTATTTCTGGCCAGAAACTCTAACAGCTCAAATTCCTTCGGAGTGACCTCTAATAGCTCTTCCCTCAAATATGCTTCATATCTATCGGGATAAATCTTCAACTCTCCAATGGTTATGATATCTGCTTCTTGTTTCTCGACAGTATTTTCCCCCGTGGAGGATCCCATACCGGCTCTTCTGAGAAGGGCTTTTACACGCGCGACTACCTCTCGCGGGCTAAATGGTTTCGTCATATAATCGTCTGCACCCAGCTCAAGACCGAGCACTTTATCAAACTCTTCATCCTTAGCTGTTAACATAAGAATTGGCGTCATTATTTTATTTTGTCTTAAGATTTTACATACTTCTATGCCATCCAGTTTTGGCAGCATTAAATCCAAGATTATTATATCTGGCGACTCAGCCATAGCCATTCGTTTACCTGTTTCCCCATCCATTGCATGAAGTACCTGATAGCCAGCTTGTTCCAGATTATAAGTTAATAAAGTAATAATTGATTGTTCATCTTCTACTACAAGGACTTTTTTATTCATTGGCCCCTCCTGTAACTTTTTTCACCATACTATTCATTATATAGGAACAAACGATTTTGGGTAGTCTCTGGTATTTACACGAAATGATTGGATTATTTTAGTACACCTCTTCGTTCAGTATTCCCTTAAAATACAAAAAATCGGAGAATAGAATCCCCCGATTTTTTAAATAGTATAAAATTAGGCAAGCACAGACATAACAGAACGCACTGCTTCTGCAGATTTATCAAGCGCTTTTTTTTCATCTTCCAGTAACTCAAGCTCAATCACTTTCTCAATACCGTTCGCACCCAGAATAGTAGGAACACCTAAATAAATTCCATTATATCCATATTCACCTTCCAAGTACGCAATGGCAGGGATTACTCGGCGCTGATCCTTCAATATGGCCTCAGCCATCTCAACAAGTGAAGCTGCCGGTGCATAGTATGCACTACCGTTACCCAAAAGGTTAACAATTTCTCCCCCGCCTTTTCTTGTACGTTCAACGATCTCCTCCAACCGTTCCTTTGGCAGGAGCGTTTCTAGCGGAATTCCACCGGCATAGGAATAGCGTATAAGAGGTACCATATCATCGCCATGTCCGCCCAATACAAACCCAGTTATATCCTTAACCGATAATTGTAATTCCTCAGCAATAAATGTACAGAATCGTGCTGTATCCAATACGCCTGATTGGCCAATCACACGATTTTTAGGGAAGCCGGTTTCCTTAAATACCGTATAGGTCATTGCATCAACTGGATTAGTAAGAACGATGATATAGCTATGAGGAGAATATTTTACAATTTCTTTTGCTACAGAACTCATAATCTTTTGGTTTGTCTGAACAAGGTCATCCCGGCTCATTCCTGGTTTACGTGCAATTCCAGCCGTAATGATAACCAAATCGGAATCTTTTGTATCTTCGTAGTTAGAAGTTCCCGATATGGATGCATCAAATCCCTGCACAGGTGCTGCTTCCGCCATATCCAAAGCTTTCCCTTTTGTTGAATTCTCCATTTGTGGAATATCAACCAGCACAATATCTCCTAATTCTTTTTGAGCTAAAAGAAAGGCTGTTGTTGCTCCTGTAAAACCACTGCCAATGACAGATATTTTTTTCCGTTTATAAGACATTCTTATTTACCCCCACTTTTAAAAGGAGCAATCCATTAATTGGATCACTCCCTTCATAAACTATTAATCCATATTTTTAATTAATTCATCAGCAAATTGTGAACATTTCACTTCACTCGCCCCATCCATTAAACGGGCAAAGTCATATGTAACCACTTTTGATTCAATCGTTTTTTCCATCGATTGAGTAATTAAGTTAGCAGCCTCATTCCATCCAAGGTGCTCAAGCATTAGTACACCTGAAAGGATGACGGAGGATGGATTTACTTTATCAAGACCAGCATATTTAGGTGCTGTACCATGTGTTGCTTCAAAAATGGCATGCCCTGTTATATAGTTAATGTTGGCGCCAGGTGCAATTCCGATTCCTCCAACCTGTGCTGCAAGAGCATCGGAAATATAATCTCCATTTAAGTTCATAGTAGCTACTACATCAAATTCCTTTGGTCTTGTTAAAATTTGTTGAAGGAAGATATCTGCAATAGAATCTTTCACAATAATTTTGCCGGCTGCTTCTGCATCTGCCTGAGCTTTGTTAGCCGCCTCTGTACCTTCAGCATCTTTAATGCGGTCATATTGTGCCCATGTGAACACTTGATCACTAAATTCTTCTTCAGCAACCTCATAACCCCAATTTTTGAATGCTCCTTCTGTATACTTCATTATATTACCTTTATGAACAAGGGTAAGTGATTTACGCCCTTCTTTAATTACATAGTTCAGCGCCGCTCTTACAAGACGTTTTGTTCCTTCTTCAGAAATCGGCTTGATGCCAAGTCCAGAAGTCTCAGGGAAGCGGATTTTAGACACTCCCATTTCTTCACGAAGGAAGGTTAATAGTTTTTTAACCTCATCAGATCCCTTTGCATACTCAATTCCTGCATAAATATCTTCTGTATTTTCCCGGAATATAACCATGTCTGTATCCTGTGGTCTTTTAACTGGTGAAGGAACACCATTAAAATAACGAACCGGACGCAGGCAAGTATATAAATCAAGTTCCTGGCGCAACGCTACGTTTAAGGATCTGATTCCTCCGCCAACCGGCGTTGTAAGCGGCCCTTTAATCGCAATCAGATAATCCTTAATGACGTCAAGCGTCTCTTTAGGCAGCCATTCTCCTGTCTGTTTAAATGCTTTTTCACCAGCCAATACTTCTTTCCAAATAATTTCTTTTTCCCCATTGTATGCTTTGTTTACTGCCGCTTCTAATACTCTGGACGCAGCTGCCCAAATATCCGGACCTGTTCCATCTCCTTCAATAAACGGAATAATTGCCTGGTTTGGTACTTGCAGCACTCCATCGACGACTGTGATTTTTTCTCCCATGCTCATTCAAATCCCCTCCAACATCAATATACAAGGTTAGTGAAACCTTTTAGTTTCAACTAACCTCTTCTCTAAATCTATAAATTTAAGTATAACTTTCAAAAAGTTATTTAACAAACCATACTATTGGTAACTATCAGATTATTTTAGATATTTAATTTTAACGGGCCTCAATTGGGATATATTTTTGCATACCTGGTCCCACGTATTCAGCGCGCGGGCGAATCAATCGATTATTTTCATATTGCTCCAGGATATGGGCAATCCAGCCTGACATACGGCTGACCGCAAAAATCGGTGTAAATAAATCATGATCTATCCCAAGACTGTGATATACAGAAGCAGAATAGAAATCAACATTTGGCGGGAGCGGCTTTTGTGAGGTAACCAACTCTTCAATTTTGGCAGACACTTCGTACCATTTTGGTTCGCCTGTTAGATTTGTCAGCTTTTGGGACATTTCACGAAGGTGCTTAGCTCGCGGATCTCCATGTCGGTAAACGCGGTGACCAAAGCCCATTATTTTTTCTTTATTTGATAATTTAGTATTTATATAGGCATCAACATTTTCAACAGACCCAATTTCAGTCAACATTTTCATAACCGCTTCATTGGCCCCACCATGCAAAGGACCTTTTAAGGCACCAATTGCAGCTGTGACACCCGAATAGATATCTGAAAGGGTTGCCACGCATACACGGGCAGTAAATGTAGACGCATTCAATTCATGGTCAGCATGTAACACCAAAGCTTTGTTAAATGCTTCGATTTCAATCTGCTCTGGCTCTTTACCATTTAACATATAGAGAAAATTCTGTGCATATCCAAAATCTTTACGCGGTGCAATAGGTTCTTTTCCTTTACGAATACGTGAAAAAGCTGTCACAATAGATGGAACTTTAGCTTGCAGACGTACTGCTTTTCTAAAATTCGCTTCTTCATCCATAATATCGGCTTCTTCATCATATAATCCCAATAAAGATACAGCTGTTCTTAATGCACCCATTGGATGTACCTGATTAATCGGATACATTTTGAAATGTTCAATCAATTCATTAGGCAGTCCTGCATTTACAGCAAGTTGATTCTTCAAATCTTCCAATTCTAGCTTATTAGGTAATCTGCGATGCCATAACAAATAAATAACCTCTTCAAAACTTGCATTATCAGCCAAATCATCGATATCAAATCCTACATATGTCAATGTATCATCGATAATAGAACTGATTGAAGATGATGTAGCCACTATCCCCTCAAGACCTTTTGTAACTGACATGATTCATCTCTCCTTTGCTAGAAATCTCCCCTGTGTTCCTGATTTTCAGTTGATGAATTGGGTAATCTCTTCCCTGTAATGTATGTATTAAGCTTTCATCACATTTATATCTCTTACTTGTAAGTAAGCGTTATCATAAGAGCATAAAAATTACCCAGCTTCCCCCTCGATGAACGATTGCTCAGAATAACAATAGATTTCACATGAATTTTTTTACAAAAATGTGAAATCTATGTCTTGTTTTCAATTATAAACAATTATGTGGAATTTGTGAAATGAAAACGCCTTACAAAATTCTAAAAACATTCTTTTTTAAAGCTATCTAAATAAATTAATAAACTGCATAGCTAGATAAGCAATACCCGCTCCGATTAACGGTCCTACAGCAACTCCATTAAACAGACCGACAGCAAGGACTGTCCCAAAAACAAGCGCTACTGTTATATGTGGATCATCTACCAATAGCTGCAAACCATTCTTTGCAATTAATGCAACCGCAATTCCCGACAGCATGGCAATCCAGGCATATGGTGATTTCATGGCATCCGCTAATTGCTTAAATCCTATATTTCCGGTGGCAATTGGAACTAATACAGCAATCGTAATAATCGTAACCCCCCAATTAATTCCCTTCGCCTGAATTTGGCTGAACAACTTACCATCAAGACCAACTAGTTTCATGACAATTAAAAAAAGTGCTGCAAACGTAAGAGAACTATTTTTTGCGACTAATCCTATAGCCAGTAATACTATTAAAAATATGTATGGACCATACATGTTGTTTCATCCTTCCTATTGAATAATATATCGATATAAAAGTCCTCAAAATATAAGTCAGACTATTTCAAAAAATGACTCTTGTGGCAATATATGAACTTCCCTTCGACTCTCGTAGATACTATAATTAAAATCAGATAGCTAAATAAAGGAGAACATTAATGAAACTTGAAAACCTTTATAAAGTTCTACGCTTTGTAATTGTTATTGTTGGGATATATCTAGCCTTCTATTTGCTGCTTCTTACAGCTAAATATACGTACCCTTTTATCATTGGCTTAGCATTTGCCTATCTACTTAAACCCTTTATCGGATTTTTAACGAATAAACTAAAACTACCAAGAGGCTTTTCAGTTATACTCTCTATCCTGGTTTCTGTTGCTATTATTGCAGGTTTAATTACTTTTCTTGTTTCTGAAGTGGTTGCCGGTATCACTTATTTGTCAGAAGTATTACCCGAACATTTAAATACAATGATTGTATTTACTCAAAATTACTTCACAAATCATATCCTTCCACTCTATGAAAGTATTATATCCTTTTTTAATACCCTCGATACCGGACAGCAGGATACCATTCTGTCTAATATTGAGCAAATAGGGAAAAATGCAGGCAATACTATTGGATCAGTGCTTCAGTCATTTTTAGGGTTTATTCCTGTTTTAATCGGTTGGCTCCCAAGTGTGGGCACAGGAACGATCTTTACTTTGCTGGCAACCTTTTTCATTGCAAAGGACTGGGATAAATTACTTCATTATAGTGAAAAAGTTCTTCCAAATAAAGTAATGTACAATTTAAAGAATGTGCTTAAAGAATTGGAAAAAGCATTATTTGGATTTATAAGAGCGCAGCTCACTTTAATATCCATAACCGCGTTAATTGTACTTGTAGGTTTATTGATACTGCGGGTGAATTATGCCATTACAATCGCCCTTATTATCGGTTTTGTTGATTTATTACCTTATCTGGGTACTGGATTAGTATTTGTCCCATGGATCATTTATGAACTGATTATTGGCAACTTCGGACTGGCAATTGGACTTGGTATTTTATATACAGTGGTAATTGTCCAAAGGCAATTCATGGAACCGAAAATCCTTTCCACAAGCATTGGCCTTGATCCACTATCGACATTAGTATCTATATTCGTCGGATTTAAATTGATTGGCTTTTTAGGCTTTATTGTCGGGCCTATTGTCTTAGTCATCCTGCGCTCATTATATAAATTACATATCCTTCAAGATTTAAAAAACTATATAATGGGCCATAAACCTCCCATTAGTCCAAATTAAATGGAAGAGGCTGCACCTAACGATTTTTTGTCGCTAGAAGCAGCCCCCTTATTTATCGAATAATGGTAATCGTCTTCCGTGTTTTGCTCATATACTTTGTAAGCAATGTATAAAGGATTGGCTTAAATGCTTTCCTTGTATAGGGAATAAGCAATAGGAAACCAGCAAGATCACTAATAAAACCAGGTAGCAAAAGTAGGAAACCCCCGAACAGAATACAAATCCCATTAAATACTTCTTCACCTGGCATAAAACCTTTACTCATTTGTTCCTTTGCACGCCGAATAGTCTGAAGGCCTTGTTTTTTAGCCAGATATACTCCAATTATCCCAGTAAAAAAAATAAGGAAGACTGTCCAGCCAATTCCTAAATAGGAACCGAAAACCAACAACACAATAATTTCGATAATCGGTATAAGAATGAACAATATGGTTGAGAGTTTCATTCATAACCTCCTAATTGTTTGTATACGCTATTCCCTTTAGTTTAACTTATATCATGGGGTTTTAGATTTAAAAAAGAGCTGTTTAAATAGCAAACAGCTAAACAAACAGCTCCATTTTCATCATGCTTATTACAGAATTCCTGTATTACCTTCGTAAATACGACCACTGCGGCTATCTACTGTGATAACTTGGTTATCTGTGAATAGGCTTGTCGCATTTTCAACTCCAACAATAACTGGAATACCTTGGCTTAATCCTACAACAGCAGCATGGCTTGTTAACCCGCCTTCTACTGTTACCAATGCTGCGCATTTTTCAATCGCTGGCATCATGTCTTTATCAGTTGCATTTGTAACTAGGATAGATCCTTCTTTAACTTTAGCAATCGCTTCTTCCGCACTGTTTGCAATCACAACTCGACCGGAAGTAGATTTTCTGCCAATTCCTTGAGCACTCGCTAACACAGATCCAATTAGATGGATTTTCATAATATTTGTTGTACCAGATTCATTCACTGGTACACCAGCTGTGATAATAACCAACTCACCTGGTTTTACCATGTTTTGTTCTGTAGCTGCTTGTACCGCATTTTCAAGCATATCATCAGTTGTTGTTGTACTAGTACCTAAAATTGGGTAAACACCAGATACTAATGCCAATCGTCTCATAACTCTTTCATCAGAAGTGATGGCAATAATTGGCGTTTTAGGACGGTAACGAGAAATAACACGCGCCGTTGAGCCGCTTTGTGTTGGTGTAATAATAGCTGAAACATTTAGGTTTAAAGCTGTATGAGCTACAGATTGTCCAATCGCATCCGTCACACTATAATCATGATCTTTACTGCGAGCAGATAGGATTGCCTTATAATTTAAAGCAGTTTCTGCTTTATTTGCAATATTATGCATCGTTTGAACCGCTTCAACCGGATAATGGCCGGCAGCTGTTTCACCAGAAAGCATGATTGCATCTGTACCATCAAAGATTGCGTTCGCTACGTCACTTGCTTCCGCACGCGTCGGACGTGGGTTACGTTGCATAGAGTCAAGCATTTGTGTAGCCGTAATAACTGGTTTACCAAGTGTATTGCAGCGTTTGATTAAATCTTTTTGAACAAGAGGTACATCTTCAGCTGGAATTTCCACACCAAGATCTCCACGCGCTACCATTAGACCATCAGAAACCTGTAAGATTTCTTCAATGTTTTCTACGCCCTCATGATTTTCGATTTTAGGGATGATTTGGATATGACCAGCATTATGCTTTTCAAGTAATTCTCTGATCTCAAGAACGTCTGCACCTCTTCTAACAAAGGAAGCAGCAACGAAATCAACGTCTTCCTGAATACCGAAAACGATATCTTCAGCATCTTTTTGTGTAATCCCTGGTAATTTCACAGAAACTCCTGGTACGTTTACACCTTTTTTGTTTTTAATCATTCCAGTGTTAAGAACTTTTGTATAGATTTCCTTTTTAGCCTTATCCAAACCTGTTACTTCAAGACCAATTAAACCATCATCCACTAAGATTCTGGATCCTTCATGAACATCATCTATGAGACCTTCATAAGTAATTGAGAATTTCTCTGGAGTACCAAGTACTTCAGTCATAGAAATCGTGACGTCTTGACCAGCCACTAATTCAAATCCATCATTCTCCATATTATGTGTGCGAATTTCAGGACCTTTTGTATCAAGTAAAATCCCTACTGTTTTACCAGTTTCTTTAGCAGCTTGACGAATGGTTTGAATTCTTGCACGATGTTCTTCGTGGCTACCATGAGAAAAGTTAAGACGGGCAACGTTCATTCCTGCCTCCATTAATGCTTTTAACTTTTCTAATGACTCACTGGCTGGTCCAATCGTACATACGATTTTTGTTTTACGCATGTTGTATCCTCCTATTTACTATTTCTTAATTAAATTGAAAGCTCTTGAGATAATTCATACATTTTTTTGTCAATCGCATGAGGGATCTTTAACGCTTCAATTATGTCATAGTCGACTAATTTATTATTAACGATTCCTACTGCGCGACCGCCTTTTCCTTCAAGAAGCAATTCAACAGCATTTGCAGCCAACCTACTGGCTAATACGCGATCAGTCGCTGTTGGTGAACCCCCACGCTGAACATGTCCTAAAACAGTCACACGTGTTTCATGGCCAGTACGTTTCTGGATTTCTTCACCAATTTCCATACCACTGCCAACACCTTCAGCAACAATAATAATACTATGTTTCTTTCCTCTATCATGCCCACGCTGTAGCTTATTAATGATATCAATCATATCATAGTTTTCTTCAGGGATAAGAATAGATTCCGCCCCACCGGCAAGTCCTGCCCATAATGCAAGATCTCCGGCATTTCTTCCCATAACCTCAATAACATATGTTCGTTCGTGTGAAGTAGCTGTATCTCTGATTTTATCAATAGAATCAATAACTGTGTTCAAGGCTGTATCAAATCCAATAGTGAAATCTGTTCCTGGAATATCATTATCAATCGTTCCAGGTACACCTATACATGGAAAACCATGCTCTGTTAATGCTTTGGCTCCACGATAAGACCCATCTCCACCTATAACGACAAGTCCTTCAATTCCAAATTTCTTTAATTGTTCAATTCCCTTTAATTGGACATCTCTTTCCTTAAATTCAGGACAACGAGCTGTATACAGCATCGTTCCACCTCTATGTATAATATCTCCTACTGATCCAATCTCAAGCTTTTTAATGTTCCCGTTCAGAAGGCCTTGATATCCGTTATAAATTCCATAAACCTCTACACCATGGAATATCGCTTTTCTTACAACGGCACGTACCGCAGCATTCATGCCTGGTGAATCTCCCCCACTTGTTAATACACCTATTCTTTTCATGATATCACCCCATGTTTAGTATTATCCTCATTGAGTATACATCTGTAATAGACAGACAGAAACACAAAATCACGAAATATAAGTTGTTACCTTTTTATCATAATCGCATCCTTATTCTATGATAACAAAATCCTTTCGTAAAGCCCCTTGTACCATGGAATTTTTTATGCAAACGCTACCATGTTGAATGTTTTTCATTATTTTCAAGGGAATTTTAAAAAAATGGACATTACGTGTATTTTTCCCCAAATTATAAAAAAAGAAACGTACATATATATGTACGTCTAATGATTTGTTACAAATGGAGTCGATAATTCGTACTTCCCTATATTTTTATATTTATCGTATCTTTTATTGACTAATTCCTCGCCGCTCATTTCTTTTAGAGAATCCAGCGACTTTCGTAAAATTTCATCTATCTTCTCTGCCTGGTCTTTAACCGAACGGTGGGCTCCGCCAAGCACTTCCGGTATAATTTCATCAATAATACCGAGCTCCTTCAAATCAGGTGCCGTAATCTTCATCGATTCTGCCGCTTTTTTTGCCATGGACGCATCTTTCCAGAGGATGGATGCAGCACCTTCAGGAGAAATGACGGAGTAGGTTGAATTCTCAAGCATATGTATATGATCGCCTACA
Source organism: Pradoshia sp. (assembly GCA_045605505.1). Classification (GTDB taxonomy): domain Bacteria; phylum Bacillota; class Bacilli; order Bacillales; family Pradoshiaceae; genus Pradoshia. Next base: position 2,573 of record JAZUQD010000452.1, on the reverse strand, counting down.
CCAAGTGCCAATGCTCCACCACTTCCGCCTTCACCAATTACAATACACACGATTGGTACTTTTAAACCAGCCATTTCGAATAAATTCCTAGCAATAGCCTCACTTTGTCCACGTTCTTCTGCCGCTTTACCCGGATAAGCTCCCTTTGTATCAATAAAACAAATTATAGGTCTTCCGAACTTTTCTGCCTGCTTCATCAATCGCAAAGCTTTTCTGTATCCTTCTGGATGAGGCATTCCAAAATTTCGGCGTATATTATCTTTTGTGTCTTTACCCCGCTGATGGCCAATTACGGTCACAGGCATTCCATGATACTTAGCTATACCACCTACTATTGCTTCATCGTCACCAAAAAGCCGATCCCCATGACACTCAAAGAATGACGTAAATAATTGTTCTATATAGTCGCAGGTCGTAGGCCGCATGGAATACCTGGCTATTTCAACACGATCCCAGGGTTTAATATTTTGATACAAATCTTTTTCCAATTGCGCCAGTCGTTCTTCCAGCTTTTCTATTTCTTCTGTAAAATCTCCGTCCGAATACGTAGTCATTTTCTTTAATTCATTTATTTTTTTTTGAAGATCCTGTATCGGTTTTTCAAATGACAATTCTCCCGGCATTATTGATCCCCTCCTGTTGTATGAATATCAATGATAGTAGCCAATGTATGCTTCATTTCACACCTTGGTACTACTGCATCTAATTGACCGTGTTTTAACAGGAATTCAGCCGTTTGAAAATCCTCCGGTAATTTTTCATGGATTGTTTGTTCGATAATACGACGACCCGCAAAGCCTATTAAAGCACCGGGTTCTGCAAGATTATAATCTCCAAGTGATGCGAAACTCGCTGACACTCCACCGGTTGTCGGATGAGTCATAACCGATATAATCAAGCCTTTCCGTTCACTAAAACGGTTTAAAGCCGCACTTGTTTTCGCCATTTGCATGAGACTTATAACTCCCTCTTGCATTCTGGCTCCACCAGAGGCAGTAAAGATAATAAATGGTACTTTTAATTCATCAGCTTTTTCAATGGCTCTTGTAATCTTTTCACCTACCACAGAACCCATACTGCCCATCCTAAACGTTGAATCCATTATGGCGACCACAGTGGTCTGACCACTAATTCGACCTACCCCTGTTACTACAGCTTCATTTTGATTTGTTTTCATTCGATCGCTATTTAACTTTTCTGTATAATTAGGGAAATTTAATGGATTTCCAGAAATCATCCCACGATCATACTCCTCAAATGAGCCTTCATCCAATAAGCTGTTTAAACGTTCAACTGCATTCATCGGGTGATGATACCCACATTTTGGGCAAACTTTATCATTCTTTACTATTTCTTTAGAGTATTTAATATTTTTACAGGAAGGGCATTTCGTCATAATTCCTTCTGGGACATCTTGTTTAGCTTGCTCTGAAGGAATAGTTGCATACTTCTTCTTTTTTGTGCGAGAAAACATGTCTTTCAACAAAACTCTCGATCCCCTTTCATATTGCAGTACACCAATGGCCCAGCAATACATCTGACTTTGATTACCAAACCACCCTGTCTATTATACCTGCCATCCCTTCAGATATATACAGACTATGGTAATAGTACAAACTACTTGCTTAATTTCCTTTTCTTATCTGCATGCAAAAAACGAAATGCCTCTGACATTTCTATACTATTCCAGCTTTCAAGCCATTCTCTAAAAAAGCAGAAGCAGTGAAAATAAATGGTACTTATTCAGTCTTTGATCATCTCGAATAACAAAAAAACCTTCCCCTCTCTCAATCTTTGGTCCTAGTATAGAGACTCATTGAGTGAAAAGATCTGTAAGGCTTATGATTTTGGCCCTATATAGTTTACAAAACGTACCTATATAAGGCCAATAACTCAGAGTTGTTTATTCACTTTTCGCAAAACCCCTAATTTTTGTTTCATAAATTTCGAGTGCTTCATCTTTTTGACCATTTTCAAGTGCATTTGCTAAAATGATATATTGCTTTCGATCCTTAATAAGAAATTCATAACCAGATGCTTTGCAATAACTGTTTACCGTTTTCCATATTCGTTCCATCAATCGATTTTCAGTTAATCTGGCCAATCTAGAGAAGTAGGCCTCATCAGTAAATGTATTGTTTTTGGCCCAAGTATATAAATCTTTACTAGCCTCTGGATTTTTCCGATTAAATTCAGCCATTATTCGTATACAATCTTTTTCTAACAATACTTTCACTTCAATAAGATCTTTCTTCGTTTTACCTTCTAAAACAAAGAATGAGCCCAGTAATTCTACAAGCTTATGCTCTTGGAAATCATGGATAAACGTTCCTTCTCCTCTTCTCGTTTCAATCAGCCCTAAAAGCTCCAGTGCTCTCAAAGCTTCTCTTACTGAGGAACGGCCAACATTTAAACGATCAGACAGTTCCCGTTCAGAGGGAATTTTATCTCCTGAAACAAGATGATCTTCTTCAATCATTCTTTGCAGTTTGCGAACTATTTCTAGATATACTTTGGACTGTCCCTCAACTTGCTGCTGTTCCATCTGTCATCACTCACTTTTTCCAATAGAG
>JAZUQD010000451.1:0-1883 GCA_045605505.1 Pradoshia sp. | reverse complement strand
CCTTAGTTCCATGCTTCTACAAAGCCCCGTTCAATATACACATAATCCCCCTCATAGCACCATTGATCCGGGCCATATGATGAACGATTAATATGCGTCGGCTCTCCCCATGCATATATCACGAGTTCCGAATGCATTCCGACTTTGATTTTTCCTTGTCTCGCAGTTTCAACCATTTGTTTCCCGTATTTTGCACATAGATTAAGATATTCTTTCTGTGTTATTGATCTAGAATTGCTAACTTCTATTTTGATTGTACTTGTCGCACCTTTCCCGTTTGAAATAATATACACCAAATCGAAATCCTTATCTAATATCGTAACATCCTGTATTTCCCATGCATCTGATGGATTGAATGTAATTTTAGCACCTGTGTGAAAGTCGAATTCTCCTATAGGCATTCTAACTTCTTTACTGTCATTTATCCAATAGTCTACGATAATTTTAGTGCCTATTTTGTTTTTCAACCAATTAAAATGACTAAGCGTAATAAATGGGAAATTCCATTCATGATCCGGATCATACTCGTACCAACACTTATCATTAGCGTTATCTCTGTTTTGAAGATGAAAAACATATTTACCAATATTTTCTTGAGACCTGCTGACCTCCAAAACATAAAAGTATTTCCCTGCTAAATCTTCGTATCGACTATGATAAGAATCTCCATCTTTTTTGTATATGTCTTCGCTATTATACATTACGCCATCTTTCTTTGTAAAGAAATGATCATATCCTAGTGTTCGCCACGATTCTGGCTTTCCATTCACATAAAGAAGTTGTCCTCGATAGGTCTCTACATTCAATATACCCAAAAAGTTTTTTGTAGAATCGTATGGCACTATAGTCTTTTCTTCAACTACAGGAACTGTTTTAGATATTGTTATTTGGCAATACGAAGTCACAGATAGCACGATGCAGAATAATAGAAGCAATAGTCGTTTCATGTTGAATGCAATATTAGAGTTTTGAAATTTGGATAAGTTAATCTTAGCCACTAACTACTGGGCAGAAAGTACAATCATCAATATAATTAAACCAATAATAAGTATTGCTCTAAATACAAGCCCCACATTTTCGCTAAATTCCTTATTGCTGATTTCTTCATCATGTTTTCTATGATATTCTGATAATGCTTCTGGAGAAAGTAACTCAACCCCCATAATCGTGCAGAGATTCTCGGCTGTCATTTCTTCCAACATAGCAGGCATTTCTCTTTGAATCTTCGCATAGAATGGACGATATTTATTTCTTCTATTCTCTATAGATTCTGAAAGATGCATCCTGAATTCTTTCTGGTTTTGGCAATCATGTACAATTTCGCCCTTTAGCGATTTGTTAAGAAATTCAAAAGCCCCATCATAGTCATTAGAGAGGATGAAATTTCCCACCTCTTCTGCTAATTTCTCCGGTGGCAAATAGTGAGCATAAAATTTTCCAATTTCTTCCAGTTCTTCCCGATACTTTCTAAGTTCATATGCCATATTATTGGCAATTGATTTCCCAGCAAGATAACCAGTACCTGCACTTATTAAATCCCTGTTATCCATATCTTATTTATAGTTTGAAATGATTCGTAAATGTTTATCACATAGATTTCTTTCCTTAATTTTGTTGATATGTTTATGCTCTTCGTCATATTCAATAAACATACGATAGGCGTTTACCGCTATTTTGTATTGTTCAAGACCATAATCTTTGTGTATTCTGGTGAGCATATAATCTCTTAATTCTGGATTTATGCCTCGCTTATCACAATATCCATCAAGCATATACTTAAATGTCCTATAATAAGTTGCAAACGAATTCACATTCACACCATAAAACCGATTGATTCTCTCCTTACAATCCTTCAAAGTGTCATTACCTTCATAGATTGCTTG
>JAZUQD010000450.1:0-4473 GCA_045605505.1 Pradoshia sp. | reverse complement strand
CATCATAATGATAACCCCAATGATTGTCACTACGCTTGTAATAATCTGTGTTAAGCTTTGTTGCAAGGTAGTACTGATGTTGTCAATGTCATTCACAATCCGGCTTAATGTTTCACCAGTCGTGGTTCCATCGAAGTATTTTAAAGGAAGACGTGATACCTTTGCTTCCGCTTCTTCTCTTAATGTAAATACCGTATTTTGAGCAACACTTGCCATAATGAATTGCTGAATAAAGGAGAAGAGTGAGCTAAACAAATATAAGGCACCGAGTAGGAAAAGAATTCGAATGATATACTCAAAATCAATGCCTGCGCCAGGAATACCTGACATTTTTTCCATTATGCCTTCAAATATTTTAGTTGTTGCCTTACCTAAAACTTTTGGACCGACAATGGTGAAGACTGTACTGAGGATAGCAGCCAGCAAAACAGTTAAAAGTCGAAATTTATACGGTGTTAAATAACGAATTAATCGTCTTAAGGTACCCTTAAAATCTTTTGCTTTTTGTATCGGTGCTCCTGGACCGCCTGGAGGACCAAATCCCGGATTTGATTGTCTTCTTGTCATTCTGCTCATGCAATCTCCTCCTCAGAAAGCTGTGACTTCACAATTTCTTGATAAGTCTCACATGATTTTAATAATTCTTCATGTGTACCAATTCCCATAACCTGTCCTTCATCCAACACAATGATACGATCGGCATCTATAACTGTAGAGACACGCTGGGCAACCAATAAAACCGTTCCTTCTGTGGTTTCGCTTTTTAAAGCTTTACGCAGCTTTGCGTCCGTTTTGAAGTCCAGTGCAGAAAAGCTGTCATCAAACATATAGATTTCCGGTTTACGAACTAAGGCTCTCGCAATGGACAGACGTTGCTTTTGCCCTCCAGAAATATTTGTACCGCCTTGAGAGATAGGGGAGTCAAAGCCTTCCTTCATATTAGAAACAAAATCATAGGCTTGTGCGACTTTTGCAGCATGGAAGACCTCTTCATCACTAGCCTTCTCATTTCCGTAAAGAATATTTTCTTTGACTGTACCAGTGAATAGAACAGCTTTCTGAGGAACAAGGCCAATTCGGTTACGCAAATCCACTAAATCCAATTCTTTGACATTGATTCCATCTACATAGATACTGCCTTCTGTTGGTTCATAAAAACGCGGAATCAACTTTAATAATGTGGATTTTCCGGAACCTGTCCCGCCGATAATGGCTGTAACCTCACCAGGACCTGCGCTGAAAGAAAGGTCTTTTAAGGCAGGTTCTTCTGCACCTGGATAGCTGAATGTAACATCTTTAAATTCCAGATAGCCAGTTTTAGTTGGTTTCGCTTCCTTTTTAGTTAGCTCATCTTTAATGGTGGGCTTAATCGCCAATACTTCATTAATACGAGCTGCGGAAGCAGAAGCACGAGGAATCATGACAAACATCATGGAAAGCATAACCATGGAGAACATAATTTGCATGGCATATTGCATAAAGGCCATTAAATCACCGACCTGCATATCCCCATGATCAATCCTGATTGCACCAAACCAAACGACTGCAATGGTTGTATAGTTCATAATCAGCATCATGAGCGGCATAAGTGTCGCCATTATTTTATTTACCTTAATCGTAGTGTCTCTTAAGTCAGAGTTTGCCTTCTTAAAACGTTCCTTTTCAAAATGAATCCGATTAAAGGAACGAATAACACGGACACCAGTCAAATTTTCGCGAATGACACGGTTGACAGCATCTAGGCGACGTTGAACCAGTTTAAACAGGGGGACGCCTTGCCAGATGACAAAAAGAATAACTCCCACTAGGACCGGGATCGCCAGAATGATAACCCAGGATAGTTCGGGATCTTTTGAAAAGGCCATAATAATACCACCGATAGCCATTAAGGGTGCCATTATCATCATTCTAAGGATCATGTTAAGGACTAATTGTACTTGTGTTATATCATTAGTTGTTCTTGTAATTAATGAAGCAGTACCGACTTGTCCAAATTCATGTAATGAAAAATTCTCTACATGAGAGAAGACTTTGGAACGGAGGTTTTTGCCAAAAGACATGGATACTTTTGCACTAAAGTAACTTGCTGCAACAGAGCAAAGAGTACCAATCGCAGCAACCAATAGCATTAAACCGCCAATTTCCCATATGTACGGTATGTTCTGATTGATGACACCTTTGTCGATGATGTCAGACATCAAGGTTGGTAAAAATAATTCTGATAATGACTGTATAAATACTAATGCGAATATAAAAATAATCGGTATTTTATACGGTGCTAAATAGCGAAGTAATTTCCTCAAAGATTCATACAACTCCTTATTCCTGATTTTCATGGAAAAACTCATACACTTTTGTTAGCAATCGAGTGAGTTCTTTGCTATCATCCAATCCGATATATTCCTCAAGCTGAGTAAAGGTTTGATTTAGATGGGTAAGTGCTGAATTCGCTATTGATCTCCCCTCATTTGTTAAGGTGATTAGTATGACGCGACGGTCATTCTCATCGATTCTTCGGGTAATAAGGGCATGCTGTTCCAGTTTGTTTAAGATGGGGGTAACGGATGGTGTAGTTACATTTAATTGTCTGCTAATTTCAGATACCTTTATCTCGGACATATATTGAGTATTTTGCTTTATGCACGTCAAGACTCTTATTTCGCTTGGTTTGTATCCTTCGATTGTTTTCCTATCCCAATCCAATTTATCAAACCGTGTAAAGACACTTATTAATTCTTGAACCGATTGATCTTTGTTTACTGTCATACCTCCACCTCTAAAACGAAAGTTTACCTAATAATTAGGTAACCAAATTAAAAGCAAATAAAATTATATTTATATAATATATGGAAGTCAATATAGCTATGCAGTTTCGAAATGTGTAAAATATGACAAAGTAGTTTTAACAGGTCTGTTAGAAATGGATTTCAAAGAATGTATAATAGTTTAAACAAATAAAATTAACCTACATAATTCCAAAAGTTTACATAATTAAGATTGTTTTTATGCCAATTCTTCGGTAACGTAAAGCATAGGAGCAAATTTCAGGAGGAAGAAAATTTATGAAAGAAAGAAAACAGAAGGGGAGTTATAAACGCTTTTTTAAATTATTGCATGCAACGAACCCTTCATATGGAAGGCTTGGTTTTGCGCTTGGTCTTAGTATAATTACTACTCTTATTGGGTTGCTCATTCCTTTGTTAACAAAAGAATTGGTGGACGGTTTCAGTATGTCTTCATTATCCAAGAGTCAAATATTATTTATTGTATTGGTTTTTATTGCTCAAGCTGGTTTAAGTGCTTACGCGACCTATGCACTTGGTTATAATGGTCAGAAAATCATTGCAGGCCTGCGAGATTTATTATGGAAAAAGCTAATCAAGCTGCCTGTATCGTATTCTGACAAATATGGTTCAGGTGAAATGATTAGCAGATTAACAAATGACACTATGGTTGTAAAAGAATTAATTACTACCCATTTAGTTGGAGCGATTACTGGAATGATTTCGGTTATTGGATCAATAACGATATTATTTATCATGAACTGGAAATTAACCCTGTTAATATTTATTGTGTTCCCTATAGCTGCCATGATTTTAATACCAATTGGCCGAATTATGCTTAATATCTCAAAGGAGACACAAGCTGAAACAGGTAGATTTACAGGAATATTAAATCAGGTTTTACCTGAAATTCGCTTAGTAAAGGCATCCAATGCAGAAGAAATAGAATATAATCGGGGATTATCAGGTGTAAAGCGGTTATTCACGCTTGGTTTAAAAGAAGCGAAGACCCAATCTCTTGTTTCTCCGATTATTACATTAGTGCTAATGGCTGCTCTAGTAGGGATTATTGGCTATGGTGGGATGCAGGTAGCGAGCGGAATGATAACAGCAGGTTCACTTGTAGCTTTTATTCTTTACATTTTTCAGATTATCATGCCTATGGGACAGATCACGACATTTTTCACTCAATTGCAGCGTTCCATGGGAGCGACCATGAGGATTATTGAAATTCTGAGTGAAAAAGAAGAGGATTTACTTAAAGGGAAAGAGTTAGTAAAAGCAAATGTCGACATCGTTCTGGATGAATTATCATTTGGATATGCAGAGGAGTCTTTGATCCTCCGTCATTTAAATGCAACGATAGAAGCAGGGAAAGTAACCGCGATTGTTGGACCAAGCGGTGGTGGGAAAACGACTCTTTTTAAATTGCTTGAACGCTTTTACGAACCAAGCGAGGGGTCAATCAAAATAGGGGGAATCCCTATCGGTGAATACAATTTGCAAACGTGGCGGCAGCATATAGGGTATGTTTCTCAAGAAAGACCGTTATTGGCAGGTACTATCCAGGATAACATTTGCTATGGTTTAGATAGGGAAGTCACTGCCGCTGCACTGGAGCAAGCAGCTGAAATGGCTCATGCACTTGATTTCATTCAGCAGCTGCCAGAAGGATTCCAAACGGATGTAG
>JAZUQD010000449.1:0-6739 GCA_045605505.1 Pradoshia sp. | reverse complement strand
GGCGTTTCCATTAACTGTTTTTGGTTCGATAGTAGTGGTTTTGTTAAATCTTCCATTTCTGGGCTCGTTTTTAAGTGAAGGTACAATTACTACACTTCGTGATACCTTTGGTGTGGCAAGTAGTGCAACCATGGGCATTATGTCTGTATTTGTAGTATTCGGTATAGGATATTATCTATCAAAAAGTTATGATGTTGAAGCTGTATTTGGTGGAGTAGTAGCCCTTGCCTCCTTTTTATTTCTGACACCGTTAGTGGTAGAAACGGAAGCGGGAGAAACCATTACTGGTGTTCTTTCATTGGATCGCCTTGGAGCAAAAGGAATGTTCCTTGGCATGATCTCTGCTTTTATTGCAGGCGAAATTTATCGTAAAGCTGTTCAAAAAGATATTACGATTAAAATGCCAGCAGGTGTACCGCCGGCAGTAGCCAAATCTTTTGCAGCATTGATTCCGGCACTTATTACATTAACGTTTTTCCTGGCGATACAGGGAATAGTATCCTTAGCATTTAAAACAAATCTTCATGATGTTATCTATACAGTTATACAAGAACCACTTACAGGCTTAGGTAGTGGCATTATTCCAACCCTAGTCGTTGTGTTTCTTACTCAAATCCTTTGGTTCTTTGGCCTTCATGGGCAAATTATCATGAACTCTGTCATGGATCCAATTTGGAATACATTGGCTTTAGAGAATTTAGCGGCATTCAATGCAGGTGAAGAAGTACCACATATTATTTCAGGCTCATTTATGGATACATTTACAGTGGGGATGGGTGGAACAGGTATGACTTTGGCAGTTGTGTTGGCCATTCTCATGTTTATCAAATCCAAGCAGATGAAGCAGGTTGCTAAATTAGGTGGTCTGCCTGGTATATTCAATGTCAATGAACCGATTATTTTTGGTCTTCCGATTGTCATGAATCCATTAATTTTAGTGCCTTGGGTTCTTGCGCCAATGATTGTAACAGCTGTTACTTATTTTGCAATGAGCACTGGTCTTGTGCCACCGCCAACTGGTGTAAAGGTACCGTGGACGGTACCAATAGGATTAAGCGGATATCTAGCGACTAACTCACTTGCAGGTGCTCTTTTACAACTTGTGAACTTTGCTATTGTATTCACGATCTGGCTTCCATTCTTGAAGGTCATTGATCGCGTTAATGTTAAAAAAGAACAAGAGGCTGAGGCAGAAGCAGCTGCAGCCGCAACTGTACAAAAATAATGGTCCAATGCATATGAAAATCGTTATGTTTATGTTTCTGTAGACTTAGATATAGATGGAGGTGCTCCACATGTTAGTAGGGGGAATTGAAGCAGGTGGAACGAAATTTATATGTGCGGTGGGTGACCCGAAAGGATCAATTCTAGAACGAATATCGATACCTACTACTACGCCAGAGGAAACGATGTCTCAGGTACTTGCTTTTTTTGATAAGTATCCAGTGGAGGCGATTGGAGTAGGTTCCTTTGGTCCGGTGGATGTGAATACGAATAGTCTTACATATGGTTCTATAACAGCAACGCCGAAGCTTGCCTGGAGGGATTACCCTATTGTTGATGAATTAAAGAAGAGGTTCTCTGTTCCGATAGGTTTTAATACAGATGTAAACGCAGCGGCTTTTGCAGAGGCAACTTTAGGGGCTGCAAAAGGGCTGGACAGCTGTCTATATATTACGGTTGGTACGGGTATAGGCGCAGGAGCAGTCGTCCATGGAAAGCTATTGCAGGGATTGTCACATCCAGAAATGGGACATATCCTTGTACGTCGTCATGAAAAAGACTCCTATGAAGGGAAATGTCCATATCACCAGGATTGTCTTGAAGGATTGGCAGCGGGACCGGCAATTGAAGAGCGCTGGGGCGAAAAAGCGGATAATCTCGATAGCCAGGAAGAAGTATGGGAGATGGAAGGCTTTTATATTGCGCAGGCGCTAATGCAATATATTTTAATCCTATCTCCTAAGAGGATCATCCTGGGAGGTGGGGTTATGAAGCAAAAGCAAGTATTCCCAATCATCTATGCTTATTTAAAAAAATCACTCAATCAATATGTTATATTACCTGAACTGGATGAAGCCATTGATTCTTATATTGTTTCTCCAGGATTGGGCGACAATGCTGGGGTAATTGGATCGCTTCTTCTTGCTGACCAAGCTTTAAGAGAAAAACAAATTTAGACATATTTATGTAAAGGAAATCAGAAGGACTCTATAAAGTCCATATTCTGAATTCCTTTTTGTTTTTTGGATTTCTTACAAGGGGTAGACCCTTCCTCCACTTTTTATTTATACCATTTTTAGACTTTCCCAAGTCTTAATTGGCCATGACTGAGTGACCGAATATATATTGAAAGAATGTCATTTTGATTAATTGTGAGTCCGCGTTCGACAGAATATTTTCCTCGACAATTGGATTGATGAATGAAAGTCAACAAGGCTTTTGTTCTCTGAGAATTTCTTTCTTATTACCAAGGAAAATCATCTATAATGCAGTGTTCTATTTTCTGCAGAATGGGAGAGACTCCTGCGGGAAGAACAAGCGTATCAAGGCCCCGCAGCGCCGAGCGTGAGGAGGCTTGATGCTTGCCCGCGGAAAGCGAGCCCATTCTTGCAGAAAATAGCGTTAACTGAATAGTGTCATTTTTCTTTGCTTATGATTAAAAGAACCTCATCTACAAAATATTTATAATAAAGTTATTGACTGTAAATACAGAATATTATAACAATAGGGTTATAGATCAAAGGGGGAGAATAATCCATGAATGAGAAACTCAATCCTATGATAGAAAAGATTATCCAAAATATAGAGAAAGTGATTATCGGGAAAAGAGAGGTTGCTAAGTTAAGCATTGCAGCTCTTTTAGCAAAAGGGCATGTGTTGCTTGAAGATGTACCGGGCGTAGGCAAGACGATGCTAGTTAAGTCTATTGCTAAATCGATCCAGGTTGATTATAAGCGAATCCAATTTACTCCGGACTTATTGCCATCTGATGTAACGGGCATTTCAATCTATAATCCAAAGGAGCATGAATTTATATTCCGGCCAGGGCCTATTATGGGAAATATCATTTTGGCTGATGAGATTAATCGGACTTCTCCCAAAACACAGTCTGCCTTGCTTGAAGCAATGGAAGAACATAGAGTAACAGTCGATGGGGTAACACATAAATTGGCCAATCCGTTTTTTGTTATGGCAACTCAAAATCCAATTGAATATGAAGGAACCTACTCCTTGCCAGAGGCTCAGTTAGATCGTTTCTTACTTAAAACGAAAATGGGATACCCAGAAATGGCCGATGAATTGGCGATTTTGACGAATGCAAAAATGCTTGTTTCTGTAGACGATCTCAATCCTGTAATCACGGTTAATGAAATGATTAAGCTACAGGAGGAAATTCAGAATGTATATGTAGATGATATGATTGCACGTTATATTGTAGAATTGGCTGTGAAAACGAGGGAGGATAAACGGGTATATTTGGGCGTGAGCCCGCGTGGTACAGTTGCCCTTATGAAGGTTTCACAGGCTTGGGCATTTATGCATAGTCGTACCTACTGTATACCGGATGATGTGCAATTTTTGCTTCCTTACGTATTTAATCACCGTATGATTGTAAAAGCCGAATCTGTTTATGATGGGTTTACTGCTCAAGCTATTCTCGATGAGATAGTGGCAAGGACACCTGTCCCTGTGCAAAGGCAAGTGAATTGAAAATGAAATTAGGGAAAAAGGTTCTAAGTAATTGGGGTAAGTGGTCAAAGTTTTTCCTACTTCTGTTATTACTTATTGTGACATTTACCTATGCCATGTTCCAGGGTGGATTTGTCAGTTGGTTTCTCTTTTATAGTTTTCTTCCTTTTGCTTTATATGGACTATTGGTTTTCGCCTATCCATTAAATGACTTTACTGTGGAGCGGGTTATAGATGATCAGGAGTTGACGGCTGGCGACCCGTTACATATGAAGATTATGATTAAAAGGAAGACGCTTATTCCCATAGCGTATCTGTTGATTCATGAATTATTGCCGGAAAGGCTGGGTATCTTGCTTGTTAGGAAAAAGATGAGTTCCATTGTTTTTCCAGGGTTCAAAAAAAGATTAGAGTTATCCTATACCATTAAAAGTATGCCGAGAGGAGAGCATACTTTTAACAGGCTTGAGTTTATAACAGGTGATATACTCGGGTTGATTGATAAGAGTAGCTTAATAGATTCCACTAAAAAAATTCTTGTACTTCCTGCAACAGTTCCTTTGCTATTACGACAGATTTTCAGCGATTATGAGCATGGACAGCGCACAAATTCATATAAAATCAGGAATGAAACAGCGATGGTATCTGGTATTCGCGATTATGCTCCTGGTGATCGTATGACCGTGATTGATTGGAAGTCCAGTGCAAAGGGCGTTGGACTTAAAGCAAAAAACTTTGAAGAAAAGCATAGCAGTGATTTCTTTATTTTAATTAATTGTGAGAGCGAGCTTACTATATTTGAAGAAATGGTGACCTTTAGTGCATCTCTCGCTGAAAGTGGCCTGGCAAAGAGAATGAGAGTAGGCCTCTGGGCTGGTGGAGACGGATTGGATAACCTGCTAGAAATAAAAGATGGAAAAGGACATATTCAAAAAGCTTTGTACTTCTTAGCGAAAATTAGCGCTTCACCTAAACCTGACTTAGGTTCCCCAAGATCTTATACACCTCAGACGAAATTTATACCGCCGAATGCATCGCTGATTCTCATCACTTCTTCCTTACATTTACCACTTGTTAAATCATATACCAAGCTAGCGGGAGGAACCCGTTCCTTATATATTTTGTTTTTCTGTGAGCCTTCCTCTGTCCTCAATAAGGCTGAGCATGAAGCTTATACGTATGGAATAAACCATGGAGCGAAAATGTCCATTATTCATAATCGAGAGGATTGGCAAGTTTTTGAAAAGAGGGGTGGCAGGAGATGAAAGGAAATGAACTGCATCCCGTTATTCGACTACAGTTATTTCTTTTTGCATTTATCATGTTATTGGAATGGCTGAGACCGATAGAAGAAGTGACTAAAACAAGCCAAATCAAGTATTTCATTGTTTTTGGTGCTGTCACCTTGGCAATGCATGCATTCAAACTATCATGGAAAATAATAATTCCTGTTTTATTTATTTATATAGGTACAAGTCTATATATGATTTTTTATCGTTTTCAATTCCATATGTCGGAAGACAGCTGGATAAATGCTTTTTTCATTGATATAAAAGAGGGAATACTATCTGTATTTTCTAGGGATTGGCAAAATATAGGCTCAGAATTTAGAACGTTGCTTTTCTTTTTTCTGATATGGCTGTTTACCTTTTTGATTCATTATTGGGTTCAAGTGAAACAGCGGTTATTCTTGTTTTTGCTTATGACATTTATTTATGTAACTGTTCTAGACACATTTACAACCTACGATAGTAATCATGCTATTGTACGAGTGGTTGTGATTGGCTTTGCTATTCTCGGCACGCTTGTATGGGTTCGTCTGCTGATTGGGGCGAACATTCACTATTCTCATCACACTGCCATCCGTTGGATGATTTTATTATCGAGCATGATTGCCTTTGCGGTTGTGATTGGTTTCTTTGCACCAAAGCCACAAGCAATATGGCCAGATCCAGTATCTTTTATTAAATCAACATCAGAAAAATTCGGCTCTACTCAAAAAAGGATAGGATATGACCAGGATGACAGTAAATTGGGCGGTGATTTTGTTGGTGATGATGGGGTAGTGTTCCGTGCTTCTTCACCTGTCCGTACGTATTGGAAGATTGAAAATAAAAATGTCTATACGGGCAAAGGATGGGACGCTGGTCCGGATTATGGCGTAAGTCAAACTGTATTAGATTCAGAACCAGCCATGCTATACGATTACAGGGGTGAAAATACAACTGAAGATTCAATGGCAGAACTGGAATTTGAAATAGATCATGGCCACATCCCTTATCCAAGCCCAATGGCTATTGATCAATTTTATAATCTGAATGGTGACGTTGAATCTGCTTTTACTAGTGTATTTTATTCTGGGAATACATCTACGATTACCCCGGTGTTTGAAGGGGCAGACAAACAAGAATTAAAAGAGGTGGGCATCCAGTTTAGAAGTCCTACTTATTATATAGATGTTCTGCAAAAGGATAAGACAGAAGATATAAGCGATATGGATATAGATTTACAAATGGAACAATCGCTGCGTCTTCCAGCTTATGTTCCGGAAAGAGTCTCGAGCTTAGCGGCGGACCTTGCAGAAAAAACTGGATCGGCCGCTATTTATGATCAAGTAAAAGCAATTGAGGACTATTTGACAGGAGATCTATTCACGTATAGTAAAGAAGGAGTTCCCTACCCCGAGGAAAATCAGGATTACGTAGACCAATTTCTGTTTGAAACACAAATAGGCTATTGTGATAATTTTTCAAGTGCCATGGTTGTCATGGTCCGTTCACTGGGAATCCCGGCCCGCTGGGTAAAGGGGTATACGGCAGGTGATTTAGTCTATGATCAGCAATTGGGCGAGTCGCGGTATGTGATCACAAATAATAATGCGCACTCATGGCCGGAAGTTTATTTTCCCAGTGTAGGATGGGTTCCTTTTGAACCAACGAAGGGATTTAGTTCTGAAGTACGATTTACTACTACTCAGGATATCAGCAATGACCAGGAGGAAACACAACCGACACCAGAAACAAATAAACCGGAAAATAAGGAGCCA
>JAZUQD010000448.1:0-2880 GCA_045605505.1 Pradoshia sp. | reverse complement strand
AAAGTCTTTTTGCAAGAACTATTCCTTAGGTTTACAAGCCTTTATGTTGGGTAAGATGGATATCAGGGATTATTTTACTTCTATACATAAATCAATCAACTGCTGTTCTTCATTCAAACTGTGTCCTTAACCCCTATAAATGAGACATCAGCCATGGCGAAAAAACATATAGTAAATGTAAGCGTCTTTTGTTTGACCTTTATTGACCATAAAGTGTATGATAAAGTCAAAGCTAAATGTGTTAATTATTTTTTTTACATATAAGGAGGAGAAATAAATGAATTTAATTCCTACAGTTATTGAACAAACAAATCGTGGGGAGCGCGCATACGACATTTATTCCCGTTTGTTAAAGGATCGTATCATTATGCTTGGAAGTGCTATTGACGACAATGTTGCAAACTCCATCGTTGCTCAATTATTATTCCTTGAAACTGAAAATCCTGAGAAAGATATTTATCTTTATATCAACAGCCCAGGTGGAAGTATTACAGCAGGTATGGCAATCTACGATACAATGCAATACATCAAGCCAAAAGTTTCAACTATTTGTATCGGAATGGCTGCATCCATGGGCGCCTTCCTTCTTGCAGCAGGTGAAAAAGGTAAACGTTTTGCCTTACCAAACAGCGAAGTCATGATTCACCAACCTCTTGGTGGAGCACAAGGACAAGCAACTGAGATTGAAATTGCTGCAAAACGCATTCTCTTTATGCGTGAACGCTTAAATAAAATCTTAGCTGAACGTACTGGCCAAGATCTTGAAACCATCGCCCGCGATACAGAGCGTGATAACTTTATGACAGCTGAGCGTGCCCTTGAGTATGGTTTAGTTGATAAAATCATCACTCGCAATGTAACTGAAGAAAACAAAAAATAATCATAACCCGAAGAGCTGTCGATCTAATCGGCAGCTTTTTTATTTGCCCTAAAAGATTAGCTATCATACTTTTTCTTTGTCTATGAAGAGAAACGAATTCTTCCACCCTTTTATTTCCATTCAAAGTCGTGTACTTATTTTAGTTCTCTAATTGTTTATCACTTTACCAAAGTAAAGGTTTGATGTTAAGATAATGTCATTAAATTAATTAGATAAGAGCTTATATAGGTGATACGAACTGTGTATGCATGACCAGCAACCGATTAGCTACCCTTCATACAATATAGATAAATTGGGTATAGGTTTATAACAGGATCCTGTTTTTTCAACGGTTTGCATGGTTTATCCTATCTTGAAAACAAAGGAGTCATTCATCATGAATAATAAAAAATGGGGATTTTGGATCTTAACCATGTTTGTAGTAGGCAACATGGTCGGTGGAGGAATATTTATGCTGCCGGCGAACCTGGCCGGTGTTTCAAGTCCTATTGGAGCCACTATGGCATGGATCTTAACAGGAGCAGGGGTCTTAATGATTGCTCTTGTATTTGGAAACTTGGCTGTAAGAAAACCCGAATTAAAAACAGGACCACAAAGCTATGCACAAGCTATGTTTAGCTCACCTAAGAAAGGTAAAATTGCTGGTTACAGTATTGCCTGGGGGTATTGGGCTGCTAACTGGGCTGCCACGGCATCAGTTATCATTTCTTTCGCCGGATATTTATCTACTTTCTTCCCAATCATGCAGAGCCAGTACATCCTATTTTCAAGCGGCAATTTTGATCTGGAACTAGGCAAATTTTTAAATTTTGCTGTTTGTACAGTTATGCTATGGGGAATTCACTTTATTTTATGCAAAAGCTTCGATAGTGCAGGAAAAATGAATTTGATGGCAACCATCGCAAAAGTACTCGGATTTGCCCTCTTTATTGTCGTAACAATATTTATCTTTGATTCTGCTAATTTGATGAACGGTAAAGATTTTATAGATGCTTCCGGCACGTCCTATTCATTAGGTGGACAAGTCAATAATGCAGCCATTGCCACTCTTTGGGCCTTTATCGGAGTTGAAGCAGCTGTTATGTTATCGAATCGGGCAAAGTCTCAGGCGGATGTTAAAAAAGCAACCATTACTGGCCTGATTATCGCTATTGCCATTTATATTGGTATAACACTGTTAACAATGGGGGCACTATCACAAGAAGAATTGCTACAATCACAAAAACCACTTGTTGATGCTCTTCAGGCGGCAATTGGTTCAAGTGGCGCTTATATCCTAGGTTTCCTAGCATTGATTTCATTATTTGGTTCAACGGTCGGATGGATTGTGGTTAGCTCTGAAGTTCCCTATCAGGCTGCTAAATCGAATCTATTCCCAGCCTTTTTCGGTAAAACCAATAAAAAGGGAAGCCCAGTCAACTCATTGACAATTACGAATCTTTTAACTCAATTCTTTCTATTTTCCACTATATCAGGGACAATTATGGAAGCCTACGATTTTGCAATGGTCGTTGCTACATTAGCGTATCTGATCCCGTATTTTGTTAGTGTAGTTTATCAACTAAAATTAATTTTCACCGGGGAAACCTACATTGGGATGAAAAGATCTCGGATTGTAGATGGCATCATTTCTACTTTGGCTCTTGTTTATACAATATGGGTTATTAAAACTGGTACAGCAGATTTGAAAACTTTCTCTCTCGGAATCGGATTATTTGTCCTTGGACTTGTTCTCTATCCAATCCTGATGAAAAACAAGAAACCAAAAGAATTAGCTAGAAGTTTGACAGAAGATAGATAATCATAAGACGAAGCCACTCTTTCAAAAGGGTGGTTTTTTTATGCCAAATTACCCACTTCCCTTTTCCCAATCTCCTTCTATTCTACCATTTTTAATTATTAAAGAGGTTTTTTATAAAATATTCAGAATATATAGAATGTTAACTAAAATTATGAGGAGGAAACCATTTGAGGGGAAAATCAATTTTGGCATCAGCCTT
>JAZUQD010000447.1:0-2260 GCA_045605505.1 Pradoshia sp. | reverse complement strand
TTTCTTATATTGAGTAATTTTGTATAGATATTCAGCTGGATGCTTTGCATTGCTAACAGCGTATACAGCATTCATATATTCTATGTTAAGTTGTGATTTAGTTTTATTGTCAATTTTGATTGTATTCATGGTAACACCTCAAAAATTATTAATTAACTATAACGGAGTATACACCATATTTTTATCGATTTTTTTTATCTAACAGCCTTGTTAGGATGCGAAAAGTCTTTGTTATTTTCCAGAGTTGTGATTGTTTTTTGAATTTTTAATTATAGAAAAGCATGCAGTGCAGGCATTTCTGATTGATAAAAGCATTTAGAGACCTGCTTTATTTACAGATGACTATTAGGATCAAATTGTATTCCCTATTAAGTTGAAACAGTCCTCAGGGATACCCCTCAATATTTCTATATTTTACATACGCCGAGTTCAGCAGTTTCCTGTTACCCTAAGATAATGTGGATTATTATCGTTAACAAACTAACGATGAAGTTCTTGAATTATTTTTTTAATCCTAATAATCCATGTAATCATTAGGAAGATAGGAAGATAGGAAGATGTCAATGGAACAAAAATATTTAAAAAAGGGCGGGCTTATTGCTTTCATCGCGCTATTATCGATGACGCCTCCTCTGGCAACAGACTTATATATGCCTTCGTTGCCTGAAATGACAAACTATTATCAAACAACCTCGTCAGTTACGAGCTATACAATGACGATATTCTTTATTTTTATGGCAATTGGTATCCTCATTCTTGGCCCGATGAGTGATAAGTACGGACGAAAGCCAGTCCTGTTAGGTAGTATCCTTGTGTCACTAACCTTTAGTAGCATCTGTTCAATTTCCCTGTCGATTTGGATCTTGATTGCAGCGCGGGCGGTTCAGGCGTTTGGCGCAGGAGGAATGGTTGCTATCTCTACAGCTTTGATTAAAGACAGCTTTGAAGGAAAAGAGATGTCTAATGTATTGTCAATCACGCAGGCAATGGTTCTGCTTGCTCCAATGCTAGCACCTATATTGGGTGCGGTTATTTTAGCCTTTTTCAGCTGGAAGATGACCTTTGTTGCTCTAGCTGCTTTATTTCTAGTATCCCTTATAGGAGGATTACTTCTAGAAGAAACATTGCCGCAGGAAAAACGAGTATCTGGCAGTACATTTAAATCTATCTTAGGGCTTACAAGTATTGTGAAGGATAAGAAATTTACCAGCCTATTGCTTGTTGTTGCTCTTTTAATGGCACCGTTTATGGCATATCTAACACTCGCTTCATACATTTATATAGATGGATTTGGCATCTCAGAATCTGCCTTCAGTCTTTACTTTGCCGGTGCAGCTTGTATAGGCTTAATTGGACCATTTCTTTATATGCGTGTTGGTGGTGGTTCGATAAAAAAATCGATCAATATCGCCTTTGTAATTGTCACAATATCTATCTGCCTGCTCTTCTTTGTAGGTTCCATCAGCCCGTTTGTATTTCTTGTATGCTATGTGCCCTTCACGGTTATCACGACATATCTCAGACCGATGGTGTCAAATACGTTATTATCTATGCAAAAGTCAAATGTCGGAGCGGCTTCAAGCCTAATGAACTTTGGCTTTACAGCGATTGGCAGTGTAGGGATGATGGTTGGGTCACTCCAGTGGGGAGATTATATTAATGGCTTGAGCATGACAATGCTGATTTTCCTCATTTTATCCTTGTTATTATGGATCTATTGTTTGCAAAAAAAGATTATTACGGATTAAAGGCTTGATTTTAATAAAAGAGTTGCCACAGGATGATGTCTTGTCGGCAACTCTTTTTTATTTGCATTATTGACCATCACAAAAACCTAATGTATTTTACGCTGTTCTTAGTCTTAGGAGAATTTAAATTGGCAAGGTGAAAATTCCCGGGCTTCATCTACTCTCTTTTTTGCATAAATCGATATTTCTGTAAGAGACTAATTCTGATAAGAAAGGGGAGAAGATTGAATGCATTATGGATATATTGGTCCTGGAACAAATCCAGGCCAGCTTGTACAAAAAAAGGGACGCTATGTAACAGGTTTTTCTGTTGGGATTTTGTACTTGGATGAGAATTCCTATCCTGTCATTCCCGGCAATGTCGCAAATTATTCAACCTTCCCGTTTCCTGTTCATTATAAATTGGTTCCCGGCTGTACGGGTCAGAGGCTTTTAAATAATGATCGAACTCTGGAAAAAGGGATTATTGAAGCAGCAAAGCAGCTTCAAAGTGAAGGGGCAAAAGTAATTTC
>JAZUQD010000446.1:0-1594 GCA_045605505.1 Pradoshia sp. | reverse complement strand
CCTGCCACCAATCTACATCATTCTCTATCTATTTCTTATTAAATAAGGGATTCTTCGACATTTTTCACAAATTTACTTTGCAAGTATAAAAGAATTCAGTTAATAAAACAAGCTTTATCCACAGTATGTGAATAAAGCTGGAAAAACCGTGGATAAATCCATCCTCATAAGGCTCTTTTCATAAAATATGTTTCCTTCATTGTCCACACCTTTTCCACAGCCTGAGAATTCTTCAGCTGTTTCGGAATCTCCCGGTCATCCACCCGCTCAAATTGTAGCGCTTCAAAAAAGCCTAATGCCTGAAGTTTATTTGAGATAAGAAAGATTTTTCTCAACCCTTTTTCCTTCGCCAAGGCCAATATAGTTTCAAAAAGAGCTGGCACTTGAGCTTGAGCCTCCGGTACAAACAGGAAGGATCTGAGCAACCCATATTCTCCGCAAGGTTCAAGGCCAATCATGCCCTTTAATAAATTCTTATCTTTTAAAAGAATAAATTTGCCCGAACAAATATCGGCATGGCTCACTTCCAGCTCTTGCGTTTTAATAAACTGCTCAATTGCCTCAATATCATCGCTTTTTGATATAGATATATAATACACGTTCTATTCTCCCTTCTCTACCAAATATTACTCTACTCTATGAATATGATTTGCTAGGGAGAATAGAACTTAATTAACGATTGAACTCTGAGCTGGCTGGATTTTCTCTGAGTTTGGCTGGATTCCAAGTGACTTCGGCTGGATTTTTCCCGTTGTCCGCTCTATTCCAGGTAACTTCGGCTGGATTTTCCTATTTTCTGCTCTATCTCGAGACCACTCCGCCCTATTTCTCCACTCTAATCTGGCCCAACTCAGCTAATTTTTCCTACTGTCCGATTTATTCCCATAGATTCTTTAAAAATGGACTCGCGTTTCCCTCAGAATTCATTCCGTTTCTTTAAAACAAATCTTTCACCATCTCTACTAGGAAGAATTTCACTTTGACTGGCTCTTCGTCCTGATGTTCATAAACAGGTGGATTAACTTCCTGTCCAGCTTCATTTTCAGGCTGGCCCTCCTCGTTATCTTGCAATTCCTGTTCTTCTGGCTTTTCAACTGTTATTTCCGCCTCTTCAACCGGTTGTTCTATTTGGCTGACCGCTTCAATCGCTTGTTCCTCTTGAACTTTTGTTTGTGTTGGTTCTACGTTTTGTTCTTCTGTTTGGCTTGCTTGTACCTCTTGTGTAACGATTGTTGTTTGTTCCACTACATCCTCATTTGTATCGCTGTTCGTTTGTTCATCCTTTACAGCTGGCGCTTCCGCTTCCGGCGACTCTTCAGGAATGGTTGCATCAGACTCACTTGCTACAGCTGTACCACTGTTGAAATCAAGGAAGCATAGCGGAGGAAAAAGGACGCACCACCAATTTTCTCCCTCCCCTTCACCTAACGTAATTTTAATCGCTTCATATTTCCCGGCTGGATATAAATATTGTCCGTATAGTTTCGTAGGAAAAACGGTTTCCCCGAAATCAACCTGTATACTTTGTACATTATTTTCTCTTACCATCACATCTTTTGCTATAGCTTCAATATCAGGTAAATGAGAGTTTATG
>JAZUQD010000445.1:0-1796 GCA_045605505.1 Pradoshia sp. | reverse complement strand
TATAAGAGAAACTAATCCTCTGATTTACTATGCTTTTACAATTCGCTTGTCTTTTATAGACTTCAAATATAAAAAAGCTTACTCAAATTAATTTAAGTAAGCTTTCTAATATAAATGTTAAAATAATACTATTTATTTTTTGTAAAGAAGGGGATTACCAACTTAAATTAGCGTTTTTCACAGCATTTACAGTTGGGTTTTGTGCAAGCATACCCCCGTCAGAGTTGATAACTTGACCAGTAATAAATGATGATTCATCGCTTGCCAGGAATAATGCTAAGTTTGCAATATCCATTGGATCACCAATACGATCTAATAACTTAACGTCTTTGTAAATGTCGATTAGAGCGCTTAAAGCTTCAGGTGCATTTTCAATTCGGTCTTTTGGCAGAACCATCCCTGGTGCGATGGCGTTACAGCGGATGCCTTGTTTCCCAAATTGTACGGCTGTGGAACGAGTTAAAGAAATAACCCCAGCTTTTGCAGCAGCATAAGCAGATTTCGTCATTTCACCAACTTGACCACCCATAGAAGTAGTATTGATGATGGAACCGCTGCCATTTTCAAGCATAAAAGGAATCGCATATTTTGTTCCAAGCATGACAGATTTTAAGTTATAACGCATTGTTTCATCCCAGTCGAATACATCCATATCTCGAACATTCAAATCATTTTGGAAATCTAAGCGAGCAGCATTGTTGTGTAAAATATCTAAACGTCCATACGTATCGACAGCAGTTTGGATCATGTCCTTAATCATTTTTTCGTCACCAATATCAACTTGCTTTGCTATAATTTCTCCACCTGCAGCTTTAACTTCACCAACTACTCTTTCCAATCCAGCAACATTTATATCTGCCGCTACCACCTTTGCTCCCTCGGCTGCAAACAGCTTTACGGTAGCCTCTCCCATACCAGAAGCAGCACCGGTTACGATGGCCACTTTGTCTTTTAAACGACTCATTGTGAAATACCCCCATTACATTTTTGGAAAAAAACGTATATTTTGATTGTGTTTTTATATACGTTTTGCTAACTTGATTATATGAACTAATTTACACTTTGTAAAACAAAATGATTGAATTGGGGAGGTTAGAAGGGGGAAGAGGTACGATTATTTGTCAAAGAGGGTGCTGAAATTAGTTGCCATAGATTTTCAGAATGCTCTTTTACAGAAACTTATAACAAGATGCAAATGGTGATGCGATTGCCGTATTACATGATGTAACATCCACTGCAGATTACTAAAAAGTAGTGAGTACAGTTATTGAATCATTTGGTAAAGTGGATATTTTTATTAACAATGCCGGAATAACTGGACATATTGGTCAAACAATTGAAGATATTGACGAGAAAATTTATAGCTAATAAAGGGAGAGAGAAACATGAGATTACAAGGGAAGGTAGCGATTATTACAGGTGCAGCAAACGGTATGGGTGCTGCTGAAGCCAAAATATTCGCAAAAGAAGGGGCAAAGGTTGTAGCGACTGATGTGAATGAAGAAAAGTTAATGGAGCTTGCTGAAGAGATTAAAGCAGCAGGTGGAAACGTGTTAGCGATGAAGCATAATGTGGCTTCTGAAGAAGAATGGAAGGCTGTTGTTGCAAAAGCCGTTGAAACATTCGGTAAAGTGGACGTATTAGTAAACAATGCGGGTGTAGCCATTAACAAGAATTTCTCAACAATGGAGATGTCTGAATGGAATTGGGTAATGGATATCAACTTAAACGGGTGTGTTCTTGGTATGAAGTATGCGATTCCTGAGATGAAAAAAGCAGGCGGTGGTTCTGTGATT
>JAZUQD010000444.1:0-9161 GCA_045605505.1 Pradoshia sp. | reverse complement strand
GGGTCCTGAAGGGGCCGGAAAAACGACCGTGCTAACAAAAGTGGGAGAGCAGCTTAAAGCGGAAGGCTACTCAATAATACTGACAAGAGAACCTGGTGGGATCCCTATTGCCGAACAGATTAGAGAGGTTATCTTAAATCGCGATAATACTAAAATGGACCCAAGGACAGAGGCACTGTTATATGCAGCTGCGCGCAGGCAGCATCTAATGGAGAAAGTGGTACCCGCATTAAATGAGGGTTTTATTGTCTTATGTGACCGGTTTATAGATAGCTCACTGGCATACCAAGGATATGCGAGAGGGTTAGGAATAGATGAAGTTAGAGAAATTAATCGGTTTGCTATCCAAGATACGATGCCTGAACTCACCCTATTTTTTATGATTGAACCTGAAATTGGTTTAAAAAGAATCGAGAAGCATAAAGGTCGGGAAGTAAACCGTCTGGATATGGAGAAGCTACAATTTCACCATAAAGTATATGAAGGCTACCAGATATTGAGTAAAAATGAACCCGACAGAATAAGGGAGATTAATGCGAATCAAAGTTTCGAAAGGGTATATCAAGAAACCCTTCATCAAATAAAGACATTTATTGACATAAAACCTTAAGGCTAATGCTTTAGGGTTTTATATTTATCATTTGAATTGCTTTATGGTTGCGGAATAACTGGTATAATAGAAGGGTACAACTTGAATGGCATCATCATTCTTTATATCCTAAGGGGGGTTTAGCCATGAAACTTATAATAGCGGTAGTACAAGATAAAGATAGTACTAAATTATTAAGTGATTTGGTCGACAATAACTTCCGAGCAACTAAGTTGTCTTCTACCGGAGGATTTTTAAAATCCGGCAATACGACTTTTATGATAGGTACTGAAGAACTGAGGGTAAAAAAAGCCCTTGAGATTATACAGAGAAATTGCAAATCAAGAGAGCAATTGGTTACACCTATCACACCAATGGGTGGCAATGCTGATTCTTATGTACCTTATCCGGTTGAGGTGGAAGTAGGAGGAGCCACTGTTTTTGTGGTGCCAGTGGATAAGTTTTATCAATTTTAAATGAAAGATATAGTCAGTGAGAGTGAGAGGAATAAAGCATGATAAACACGTGGGATCAATTAGCCAATCAACAACCAAGAGTATCAACAATGCTCAAAAATAGCTTAATGAAGAATCGTGTGGCCCATGCTTATCTTTTTGAAGGAGAGCGTGGTACCGGAAAAAAAGAGACAAGTATTCTTCTGGCTAAATCTTTATTTTGTTTAAATCGCCAGGACGGTTATCTTCCATGTGAGGAATGTGCAAACTGTAAAAAGATTGACCATAAAAATCATGCGGATGTACACGTTATTGAACCGGATGGTTTATCGATAAAAAAAGAACAAATTAGATTGCTTCATGAAGAATTTCAAAAAAAGGCAGTTGAATCATCTCAGAAAGTGTATATTATTACACATGCACATAAAATGACGGCTTCAGCGGCAAATAGCTTATTGAAATTCTTAGAAGAACCTCATCCAGGAACAACAATTATTTTGCTTACAGACCAATTACACCGCATGCTTTCAACAATCCTTTCCCGTTGCCAGACGATATCCTTTATGCCGTTAAATCCTAAGGAATTAAGTAAGCAGTTGATCCAGGCAGGAGTCCCTGCTGTTAAGGCTTCCCTGATTGCCAGTTTGACGAATAGTGTCGAGGAAGGTTTGTCGTTAAATGAGGATGAGTGGTTTGCACAAGCCCAAAAAATAGTGGTAAAATTATTTGAAGCAATGAAAAATCCTGTAGATGCCATTATGGTTATTCAGGAGAGTTGGCTTTCGCATTTTAAAGAAAGAGAACAAACAGAAATAGGCTTAATGCTTCTTTTGAATATATATCGTGATCTCCTTTATATACAGCTGGATAGGCCGGAAGAGATTGTATACAAAGATATGGAGGAACGGCTTCGCCAATTGGCCATTCAGCAATCCCAAAAAAGATTGGCGCATCAAATGAACCAAATATTAGAGTCTAAAAGAAAAATTTCGGCTAATATAAACCCACAGCTGTTAATGGAGCAGCTTGTGCTTAACCTTCAGGAGGGGTTTACACTTGTATGATGTTGTAGGAGTCCGCTTTAAAAAAGCGGGTAAAATATATTATTTTGACCCAGGGGATTTAGAAATAGCCAAGGATGAATACATCATAGTTGAAACAGTACGCGGAGTAGAGTTTGGTAAAGCTGTAATACCCAAAAAACAGGTTGGGGAAAATGATGTAGTTCTCCCACTAAAAAAGGTTATTCGAATTGCTGATG
Source organism: Pradoshia sp. (assembly GCA_045605505.1). GTDB lineage: Bacteria > Bacillota > Bacilli > Bacillales > Pradoshiaceae > Pradoshia. The sequence goes on along the minus strand of JAZUQD010000444.1, from coordinate 6,856 downwards.
AAAAAGATCGTCTCATCGTAGATGAAAATAAGCAAATTGCTGAGCAGGCTTTTCAGGTATGCAGTGAAAAGGTAATTGAACATCGATTGGATATGAAATTGGTAGATGTTGAGTATACCTTTGACCGTAATAAGGTAATTTTTTATTTTACTGCTGATGGAAGAGTTGATTTTCGTGAGCTCGTTAAAGACCTGGCTGCCATATTCCGAACACGTATTGAATTAAGACAAATTGGTGTTAGGGATGAGGCAAAAATGCTTGGAGGCATTGGCCCTTGCGGCAGGATGCTTTGTTGTTCCACATTTCTTGGAGACTTTGAACCTGTCTCTATTAAAATGGCCAAAGACCAAAACTTATCACTTAATCCAACGAAGATTTCAGGTTTATGCGGACGCTTGATGTGTTGCTTGAAGTATGAAAATGATGAATATGAAAGCGCAAAAGAGCAGCTACCTGATTTAGGCGAGTACGTGGTTACTCCAGTTGGTCGTGGTAAGGTGATAGGTCTTAACATTCTTGAAAAAATCATGCAAATAGAATTGCAGGGTAAAGAACGAGTAGTTGAATATACGCTGGATGAGATGATGGAGGAAGGCACCTTCTCGATTCAAGCCACAGATTAATAAGGTGGTGGGTGTTGATGAATAAAAAGGAAATTTTCGATTCAGTTAGCAGCATGGAAGCTCAGATTGGAGATCTATATAAACAACTGGGAGATTTAAAAGAACATCTTGCTGAAATATTGGAAGAAAATAATTCCCTCAAGTTAGAAAATGAGAATGTCCGACGTCGTTTGCTGGATTTGGAAAAGACAAAACCTGTGGTTTCTCAAAAAAAGCAAGCAAAAAAAGGCAATAAGCTAATGGATGTCGGAGAGGGCTACGATAATTTAGCAAGATTATACCAGGAAGGTTTCCATATTTGTAATCTACACTTTGGAAGTCCACGGAAAGATGGAGATTGCCTGTTTTGTCTTTCATTTTTAAATAAGAAGTAAAGATAGTCTTTCCTATCGATAGGAAAGACTATTTTTATAAATGATTTTGATTTGTATTATAGGTAGGAGCGGATCGTAGATTGGATATTTTAAAAGATGATGAACGTCTGGATTATTTATTGGGAGAGCCCATGAGGATTATACAAAGCCCAAGTGTGTTTTCTTTCTCGCTGGATGCTGTTTTATTATCTAAATTCGTTTATGTTCCCATACAAAAAGGGAATTTGGTTGATTTATGTTCAGGAAATGGCGTTATTCCACTCCTTCTCAGCACACGCACGAAGGGGAACATTTATGGAGTGGAAATACAGGAGCGCCTCTATGATATGGCTAAAAGAAGTATTGAATACAATAAGCTGGATAAGAGAATTACAATGTATCATGAAGATTTAAATGAGATTATCCCTATCCTTGGCCACGATAAATATGATGTTGTTACCTGTAATCCTCCCTATTTTTTGACACCTTCAAAAGAAATTCAAAATGAAAATGAACACTTCGCCATTGCCAGACATGAAATTAAGTGTACATTAGAGGATGTAATCAGAGTGAGCAGCCAGCTTTTAAAGAATGGCGGTAAAGCTGCATTTGTTCACAGGCCAGGCAGACTAATGGATATTCTATTATTAATGAGAAAGTATAAGTTGGAACCTAAGCGTCTCCAATTCGTATACCCAAAGGCAAATAAAGAGGCAAATACGATTCTGATTGAGGGAATAAAAGGTGGCAACCCAGATCTGAAATTACTGCCTCCATTAGTTGTTTATGATGAAAATAATGAATATACAAAGGAATTGAAAACAATTATTGATGGACAAGAATAAACACTATTTTTATGTACTCGAGTGTGCAGATGGCAGTTTTTATGCAGGGTATACAAATGATGTCGCAAAAAGGCTGCATACACATAATGAAGGGAAAGGTGCCAAATATACACGCGGAAGGAGGCCTGTGGTGCTTCGTTATCTTGAGGACTATGAAACGAAGACAGAGGCTTTGAAGGCGGAGTATCGCTTTAAACAATTAAGCAGGAGCACCAAAGAGAGGATTGTACAGATGGGAGGAACCGACAATGAAGGCTCAAAAAAGCTTTGAGAATGAGAATGAAGCCGTTCTCTATTTAGTACCTACACCAATCGGCAATTTGGATGATATGACATTTCGCACGATAAATATCCTTAAACAGGCAGATCTTATTGCAGCAGAGGATACACGTAATACAAAGAAACTCTGTAACCATTTTGATATTCACACGCCATTAGTGAGCTATCACGAACATAATATGAATCAGAGCGGTGAATCCTTACTTGAGAAAATGAAAAATGGTAAACAAATTGCTCTCGTAAGTGATGCCGGAATGCCAGCTATATCAGACCCAGGTTATGAATTAGTACAATCTTGTATAGAGGCAGATATTAAGGTCATATCACTACCAGGGGCCAATGCCGCTTTAACGGCCTTGATTGCCTCTGGCATAGTACCACAGCCATTTTACTTCTATGGGTTTTTGAATCGCAGCCGTAGAGAGAAAAAGAAAGAATTGGAGTTATTAAAGAGTAAGGATTCTACGATTATTTTTTATGAATCCCCACACCGATTAAAGGAAACACTTAATTTAATGCATGAATATTTTGGGGATCGTAAAGTAGTATTGGCGAGAGAGCTGACAAAGAAGTTTGAAGAGTATATTCGAGGAACGATGTCTGAGGTTTTACAATGGGCAAATGAAAATGAAATTCGTGGTGAGTTTGTTATCGTTACAGAGGGTTCTATAAAGCAAGAGGAAGATACCTCAGAAGCTGCCTGGTGGATGGAGCTGGAAGTGAAAGAGCATGTTGACTTCTATATCGAGTCTGAGAACCTTAAACCAAATGATGCGATTAAAAAGGTAGCAAAAGACAGGGGTCTTCAAAAAAGAGAAATCTATCAGGCCTATCATGTTGAAGAGGATTAAATTAAAAGTTAATTAAAAAGCTCCCCTAGTAGGGAAGCTTTTTAATTAGTTGTTTACAACCAAGTTTTCTTGAATTTCTTTAAGAAGCTGTTCTGCTCCTTCACGGCTAAGGATTAATTTACCATCAGCAAGCGTGAAGTTGTTGTCAGATACCTCACCAGTAACTTGGCAAGTCATGTTTGGCTTATATTTTTTTAGAATAATTTTTTCATCGTCAACATAGATTTCTAAAGCATCTTTTTCTGCAATTCCCAATGTACGACGAAGTTCAATTGGAATGACCACTCTACCAAGTTCGTCTACTTTACGTACAATACCTGTGGATTTCATAGGAATGCTCCTCTCATAGTATAATATTTTTTTAATAAAATTCGTCATTATTCGACAAAATTTAAAGGATGTTTTCATAATACCAAGCATTCCCAAAACCGTCAATGATTTTGGACCGCACACAATTAGTAGTTTGTCCCATATTTAGTTTAATTTATGTAAAAAACAGTGAAAAAACGCTGCAAAATGACAGTTTATTACAGTATATGAATCAATTACATGTCGAAATTGAATGTAAATTATAAAAAATTCAAAATAAATCAAACATATTCGACATATTTTTAAAGAATTTATTACAAAATTAATTATATCTATATAATTAATACGTATTGTCTACAATAATTATTTGTGAAAAATCTTTCAAGGAAATTAATCGAGGATATTTTCCAAAACAGCTCTGTGTTCATATGTATAAAAATAATCAAATTTCCTTTATAATGGACTATTATGTATTACATTTTTAGAAAGTTACGTTACTTTATTGCAAGGCCTTTAAGGAGTGAGAAATGATGAAGGAAAAATTAAATACCTTTTATATTACGACCCCAATCTACTACCCAAGTGGAAATCTTCATATTGGGCATGCATATACGACCGTAGCGGGAGACGCTATGGCCCGTTATAAGAGAATGCGGGGATATGATGTTATGTACCTGACTGGTACAGATGAGCATGGACAAAAAATTCAGCAAAAAGCAAAAGAAAAAGGAATTAGCCCGCAGGAATATGTGGATGGAATGATCAGAGACATTAAAATCTTGTGGAAAAAGCTTGATATATCCTATGATGATTTTATTCGAACAACTGAGGATCGACATAAAAGAATCGTCGAGAAGATATTCAAGCGCTTGCTTGATCAGGGCGATATTTACCTTGACCAGTATGAAGGCTGGTACTGTACTCCTTGTGAATCATTCTTTACTGATAGACAGGTAGAAGATGGAAACTGCCCTGATTGCGGACGACCTGTTGAAAAGGTAAAAGAAGAATCTTACTTCTTTAAAATGAGTAAATACGCTGACCGTTTGTTGAAGTTTTACGAAGAAAACCCAGAGTTTATCCAGCCGGAATCACGTAAAAATGAGATGATTAATAACTTCTTAAAGCCTGGCTTGGAGGATTTGGCTGTTTCCAGAACAACATTTGACTGGGGAATTAAGGTGCCAGGAGATCCAAAGCATGTTATATACGTATGGATTGATGCACTGTCCAATTATATTACGGCTTTAGGGTATGGCACGGATGATGATTCCAAATACATGAATTATTGGCCAGCAGATGTCCATCTGGTTGGGAAGGAAATCGTTCGTTTCCACACGATATATTGGCCAATCATGTTAATGGCCCTTGATATCCCTCTACCTAAGAAGGTATTCGCGCATGGCTGGTTATTAATGAAAGATGGAAAAATGTCCAAATCTAAAGGGAATGTAGTCGATCCTGTTACACTTATTGATCGATATGGTTTAGATGCCCTTCGTTATTATCTGTTACGAGAAGTTCCATTCGGTGCGGATGGTGTATTCACTCCGGAAGGTTTCGTAGAAAGAGTTAACTTTGATTTGGCCAATGATCTTGGAAATTTACTGAACAGAACGGTAGCAATGATTAATAAGTATTTCGACGGAAGAATCCCTGCTTATAAAGGGTCAGAAGGCGAATTTGATCAACAATTGTTGAAGGCAAATAAGGAAACTGTAGTGAAATATGAAGAAGCTATGGATGAAATGCAGTTCTCCGTTGCATTGTCTACTATATGGCAATTAGTAAGCCGCACAAATAAATATATTGATGAAACTCAACCGTGGGCTTTAGCGAAAGATGAAGCTAAAATGGATGAGTTGGCATCAGTAATGGTTCATTTAGCAGAGTCATTAAGAAGAATAGCGATTATGCTGAAACCATTTCTAACTGCAACTCCTAAAAAAATATTTGAACAATTAGATTGTGAGGATCCTTTATTGCAAAGTTGGGATAGCTTAAAAGAGTTCGGACTGATCTCTGCAAATTCCACTGTTAAGAAGGGGCAGCCAATCTTCCCACGTTTGGATATGGAGGAAGAGGTAACTTATATCAAGGAAGCGATGCAAAGTACTGCACCAACTGCTCCGGAACAGATTGAGAAAAAGGAAACCGTGCAACCAACAGAAGTGGAAGAGATCACAATTGATGACTTTAAAAAGGTTGAGCTCAGAGTAGCTCAAGTAATAAAGTGTGAACCAGTACCAAAAGCAAATAAATTATTAAAGCTACAACTGGATCTCGGTTATGAAGAACGTCAAGTTGTTTCAGGTATTGCGGAGCATTACAAACCAGAAGAATTGATTGGGAAAAAGGTTATTTGTGTAACCAATTTAAAACCGGTCAAACTTCGTGGTGTTTTATCTCAAGGGATGATTCTGGCGGGAAGTCTGGATGGTCAATTAGCATTGGCATCTATTGCGGAATCCTTGCCAAATGGAGCGCAAGTTAAATAAATGAATAAAACAATAGGGATGTTACATGTGAAACATCCCTATTGTTTTTGCCTAATCGGGTATAAAGTGGATATTTTTGGTAAAGGAGTGCTAACATTGTTATTTGACACACATGTGCATCTAAATGATGAGCAATTTGAAAATGATTTGGAAGAAGTAATTGGGCGCGCTAAAGCTAATGGAGTGGAGCGAGTCATAGTAGTCGGTTTTGATAAAAAGACTATTGAACGCGCAATGGAACTAATTGAGGCATATGATTTTATGTATGCGGCTATTGGTTGGCATCCGGTAGATGCAATAGATTTAACAGACGAATATCTAGAATGGATTGAAGAATTGACCAAGCACCCAAAAGTAGTGGCAATCGGAGAAATAGGATTAGATTATCATTGGGATAAATCTCCGAAGGATATTCAAAAAGATGTATTTCGCCGCCAGATCCAGCTTGCTAAAAAACTTAAGCTCCCCATCATTATACATAACAGGGATGCTACAGAGGATGTAGTGGAGATTCTGAAGGAGGAGCATGCAGAAGAGGTCGGCGGAATTATGCACTGCTTCAGTGGCAGTGTGGAAACCGCACAGATCTGCCTGGATATGAATTTTTATATTTCTTTGGGTGGTCCGGTTACCTTTAAAAATGCAGTTAAACCAAAAGAGGTTGCAAAGGCTGTGCCATTGGACAGATTATTAATTGAAACAGATTGTCCTTATTTAGCTCCCCACCCGTTTAGAGGAAAACGAAATGAACCTGGCTATGTGAAGCTTGTTGCAGAGAAAATTGCGGAATTAAAAGAGATTTCATATGAAGAAGTTGCCGAGGCAACAATGAAGAATGCAAATACACTTTTTAAATTGACTTAATAGGAATTTACCCTCTTTTTAGAGAATGGATATAACATGATAGATAGGGGAGTTAGTCTTTATTTTTCAATCCAGACGGCAGTTAGCCATATGGATGTGAAAGCGGTATTGTTTGACAAGCTTATTTATCTATTTATATAATTCATTCAGTGAAAAGGGGGTATTTTTTCGTGAATCAATACATGAAAAACCTATTTTCCAGGCCGAGGCAAACGCCAAAGGTAATATTAATCA
>JAZUQD010000443.1:0-4051 GCA_045605505.1 Pradoshia sp. | reverse complement strand
TCCTTGGCTCACAGAACGACATGGCTACGATCCGACTTCGGCTAGAAGCTCAGGACATAAGCATGACCTCTACGGGAGGGAAGAGCACCTCCCTCCGAGCTCCTGTCTTATGCTCCTCGCTTCTGGGCAAGCCGTTTCAGCTTTTTGTTTAATCCAGCTTCAGGGCCTAGAAGCTCAGGACATAAGTAAAGCCACTGCGGGGGATAAAACTCCCCTACGTGCCTTTATCTTATGCTCCTCGCGGGCCTACAGGATGTAGGTCATGAAGACGTTGCCATAGGACGTGGCGCTTTTAGTCTTCGTTCCTTAAAAGGAGGCCCTTCAGCTTTTTGATTAATCCAGCTTCGACTCCTAGAAGCTCGAGACATAAGCAAATACTCTGCGGGAGAAGAACCCTCCCTCCGAGTATTCGTCTTATGCTTGTCGCTCCTGGGCAGTCGCCTCAGCTTTTTAGTTTATAGTGTACTGCTGCTGTGTAGGTTGGTTTGCCTTCGGGGGTGGTGTAGATTTGGTGGGATACATTATGTACAGATAGCATGATTGCTTTGTTTTGATCTATTTTTTGTTGAATTTTCTTTTCAAGGTCTTGAAGAGAGGAAGCCTCAAAAAATTCCACTTTGTCTTCGATCAGGTCTAATTTAAATTCCACGTTTTATGCCTCCTTCATTTTCAAATTTAGTCTATCAAAAATACAACGAATACACTAGTTCCGAGACAGAAATGAGTACCTGTTTCTGAGGAAGAATTGTGGTATTATGATACTATTGTCATTAACTTTTAATTTTAAAGGAGCTATATAGATGAAAATTGCTATCATAGGTGCAATGGAAGAAGAAGTTGCATATTTGCGTGAGAATATAGAGAATGCCGAGTCTGTTGTCATTGCCAATACTGAATATACATCCGGGCAGATGTATGGGGTTGATGTTGTTTTATTGAAATCCGGTATAGGAAAAGTCAACGCAGCAATGGGGACAGCAGTCCTGCTTGAAAAATATAAGCCTGACTATATCATAAACACAGGTTCTGCAGGTGGCTATAATCCCGACTTAAACGTAGGAGATATGGTTATTTCAACTGAGGTACGTCACCATGATGTGGACGTTACGGCATTTGACTATGAGTATGGTCAGGTTCCTCAATTGCCAGCAGCCTTTATTGCAGATGAAAGCCTAGTAGCGCTTGCGGAGAAAGTTGCAGGAAGTATTGAGGGAGTAGGCGTTGGAAAAGGCTTAATAGCGACTGGTGATGTATTTATGTCTGATCCTGAGCGTGTACGTTTTGTCAGAGAAAAGTTTCCAGAATTACAGGCTGTTGAAATGGAAGCGGCAGCTATTGCTCAGGTAGCTTTTCAATTTAATATTCCATTCGTTGTCACACGAGCATTAAGTGATATCGCTGGGAAAGAATCCGACCTCTCATTTGATCAATTCTTGGAAAAAGCTGCTCTGCATTCAGCTCAACTGGCAATGGGTATTGTAAAAGAATTAGCCTAATATCAAAAACTCTGTCTTACACCCGAGACAGAGTTTTTTGATACTCACTAATCAGATACTAAACGGTTGGTTAATCTTACAACTTAGTTGAATAGTATGATCGTGCAATGAGCAATGGTTTGTCTTCCATATATTTATATTAGAAGTATAGGAGATAACATGTTACTGTAGTACTAGTTTTAATAGAAAGGTGGTAGTTCCCTTGAAAGAAAAAATGATAGATTATAAACGTTTTGGTACAACGCTCCTTATTTTCGCTGTTTTTCTTTTTTTGGGATCCATATTACCAAAAGAAGATATGAGTGAAGTTGTGAAAGAATATTTAACTTTTGCTACTGCAGGAGTATTGGCATTATCCACGTTATTTTTTGCTCTATCGAAAAAGTATGGGAAATTAATACAAGATGAAGAATAGTTTTTATAAATGATAGGTCAACTCCATATAGTGAGTTGGCTTTTTTGTTGTAAAAATAAAAAGGTATGTCTGTTAAATTTGAAAACTAAATTGGAAGGATTAGCCTATCAAATAAAATCGATAATCATTGATTGAGGCTTACAGTAAAGTTTTTGATATCAGCAAAGTTGTATCTTGGTAAATTCCGATCATCTTTTGTCGCTGTATGGTAAATCTATTATTGACATTGATAATCATTATCACTAATATAATTATATTAAAATAATAAAATAGGTGGTTTTGATTGATGTTACTGGCTATACATAAGATTTCTCTTTTAATATGCTTAGTTTTTGGAGTCGTATACTTATTTAAAGAAAATGTACGAATAAAATTTGTTCACAAATGGAGTGGGATTATAACATTAATAAGTATATTTATATACTTATTTCAAATGAATTCAGATAAGTTTGGATACATAATCTATATGCTTATCATGGCTCTGACTGCGCTAATCCCTTTTGCATATAAACAAAAAAAATCTACTGCCATTCATACTGCATCAGCATTAAGCTCTATCGTTTGGCTAGTACTCATTCATATTTGGTAGGAGAGAGAAAGATGAAAAAAATTATTCTGCTAGGATTAGGATGGCTAAGTCTACTGCTTGGTCTAATTGGGATTGTGTTTCCGATCTTACCTACCACTCCTTTTCTATTGCTTACAGCATTTTTATTTGCTGGTAATTCAGCAAAATGTGAAGTCTGGTTAAAAAAACAGGCATTCTATGAAAAATATGTTGTGAGCTATCAGAGAGAGGGAGGGCTCACCTTAGAAAGAAAATTAAAAATTTTGCTGACGGTATATGTTTTATTGGTTATCAGCGGTTTATTGGTGGATCATTTGCACGTTCGCATTATTCTTTGTGTGTTGGCCGTTGTTAAATTGATTGTCTTTATAAAAATTCCTACTGTAAAGAATCAAGAGGAAGTGAAGTTATGATCCAAAAAGAAATGATGATTTATGCAAAAAAGTATGGAATCATACCTGTTTTGGTTCAAATCACGCTATTACAATTATTAAATGTGGCAATAAATATTGTGCTTTCATTTGAGATTGCTCATTTATTTACTGCCCTGTTTTACACTCGTGAGACTGACTTAGACATGTATTATATTTTATATATTGGGTTAATTTTAGCTGTAAAATTCGTCTGTCACTATTACTCGACGAAATTAACTCACTATACCTCATTTGAGCTTAAACATAAGGTAAGGGGAGAGCTGTTTGAGAAGCTTTTTTCATTAACTCCCCAGGACATTACCAAACTGGAAATCAGTAAAGTGAGCCAATTGGCGGTTGAAGGTATTGAGAATATAGATGTATATTACAGTCGCTATTTGCCTCAATTTTTTTATAGTCTGCTGACTCCGGTCCTTCTATTTGTCATAATGGCAAGGTATAATTGGAAAATTGCACTTATGCTGTTGATTAGTGGGTTTTTAATACCCGTAGCTATTGTAGCTGGTGTGAAAATTGGCAAGAGGATTTTTAAAACATATTGGAACAAATACTTGGATGTCGGTAAAAGGTTCGTTGAAGGTGTAGACGGGCTGCGCACATTGAAAATTTATAATGGAGAGCATGAATATGGAGAAATCATGAATAAGGAAGCAGAGGATTTCCGCCGTATGACCATGAAGGTGCTCCGAATGCAATTGCAATCTATCACGATCATGGATTTGATCGCCTATTTGGGAGCAGCTATGGGGATAGTCTGTTCTATTATTGCGTATAAAAATGGAAACTTAAGTCTAACAGGTTTTATAGGATTTGCCTTGCTGTCGATTGAATTTTTTGTACCATTTCGTTTGCTGGGATCCTATTTTCATGTTGGGATGAATGGAACCAGTGCGTTGAATTTGTTGTCCTCTATTCTACAGATTGACTCTCCAAAAGAGGTATCATCTGTTGATGAAGAAATCTCAGGAGATTTATATATTAATCATATATCCTATATGTATCCAGAGACTGATAAGTCTGCTTTACAGGATTGTAATCTCATTATCAAACAAGGTGAAGTGACGGGGATCGTAGGAGCTTCAGGTGCTGGAAAAACGACCTTTACACATATTCTGCAACGGTTCATTGAACCAGAAGA
>JAZUQD010000442.1:0-2576 GCA_045605505.1 Pradoshia sp. | reverse complement strand
AGTACCAGTAAAAACGGTACCTAAGCCTGAAGTTGAGAAAAAAGCAGGTAAAACCATTAAGGGCGGTAAATTGCCAAATACAGCAGGAAATTATGCTGAAGGTGTATTGATGGGCATGGGAATCTTAGTTGCGGGAGCTGGGATGTTGCTGTTCCGTAGAAAAAACAAGGATGCCGCATGAAATCTAAAGGTAGAATAATGGCGGTTTTAGCCGGTATTCTTATTATTGTTGGATTGGGTTTGGTCATTAAGAACGGCCTGCCGCTCATCACAGCGAAAACGCCTGATAAGAATGTTTCTGAGTCTGTGCCTGAACCTGAACCGGAGGCTACACCGATTTCCATAACTGAAGATACGGATTCTTCGGAGGACTTATATAAAGTGTACCCAAAAACGGGTGAAGAAATCGGTGAATTGATTATTCCAAAGATCTCAGCTCAACTTCCTATCATTGAGGGGACAGATGAGGATGAACTGGAAAAAGGTGTGGGGCATTATGCGGATAGTGTCCTGCCTGGAATGAAGGATAATTCGGTTCTATCCGGTCATCGAGATACGGTTTTTCGTAAACTCGGACAGGTTGGTAAAAATGATGAATTAATCGTGAAGACAACAGCTGGTACATTTACTTATAAAGTCTTCGGTGTTCGTATTGTTGATGCGGATGACCGGACTGTCATTGTGCCTAAGTCACGTCCCGTTTTAACGGTTACGACCTGTTATCCGTTTGATTATATTGGTGATGCACCTCAGCGGTATATTCTGTCAGCGAATTTAATAAAAATGGAGAGACACTAGAATGGTTTAATCTAGTGTCTTTTTTTGATATATGTTGATGAAATTTGAATATGGAAATCTAGCTGGGATTAAATATTGATTTACGGAATTTAAGAAAAAGGGTAAAATGATGTATGACTCAAAAATTGACTTCTATTTTTTAATATATATTAAAAGGAGAAAACCAATGCAAAATAGGCAGATGCGCAAGGTGAGGCGCAGGAAGAAAAATAAGAAACGCATCGCAGCCGTTATCTTATTTCCAATTCTTATCGTTGTTTTAGTCGCTGGTGGTTATGCAGGTTATTTATATGTGAAGGCTCAAAACGTGCTTTCCGATTCATATGATGACGGTTTTGTGAAAAATGGACGGGATGTAAATCCTGCTAAAGATAATGTATCCGTGTTATTTATGGGTGTCGATGATAGCAGTGTACGTGATAATGAAAAAGGCTCCAGGACAGATGCACTTATGCTTGCTACATTCAATGATGATAAAAAAACAGTTAAATTGTTAAGTATACCGCGTGATTCCTATGTATATATACCTGGGAAAGAAAATTATTCAAAAATCACACACGCCCATGCATATGGCGGCGTTAAATATACCATTGATACAGTCGAAGAATTATTAGATATTCCGGTGGACTACTATGTAAAAATGAATTTTAATGCTTTTGTGGATGTGGTTGATGCTTTGGGCGGAATCGATGTTGAGGTACCGTATACATTCACTGAGCAAGACTCCAGTGATAAACAAGGTGCGATTACACTTGAAGAAGGTTTACAAACCTTGAACGGTGAAGAAGCATTGGCTTTAGCCAGAACAAGGAAGAAAGACAGTGATATTGAGCGTGGGAAACGTCAGCAGCAGATTCTTACTGCTATTATTGATAAAGCAGCTTCGGCTGGATCCATTACGAAATATGCGAATGTAATCGAAGGTATCGGTAAAAATATGAAGACGAATATGACCTTTAAAGAAATGAAGAGCTTCACGAGCTATGTACTGGGAGCCGCTAATCTTCAAATCGAATCCATTAACTTGGAAGGTCAGGATTCCTATATTGGTGGTACGTATTATTATCAGTTGGATGAGCAAGCCCTGGAAAATACCAAATTGGAGCTTCAACAACATCTCGATTATAAAAAGGATGCAGAAACAGAATCAGAATCCCTTCCCAATGGTTCAGTAATAGTTGAATGATGATGAATGGCTAATATGACCCCGAATTCTTAAAAAGAATTCGGGGTTTTTAGCATTTAAAGAGAGAAGATCATTCTGTGTCAGGCTGAAACTAGTAGGAGAGATCGAAACTGTTATGATTCAAATAAAAAAGAAAAAAGCCGCCATTTATTAAATGACGGCTTAACAATTCCTATATCAAGATCTTTCTTTTGACTCAGCAGTACGTAATGCTAAAAGCTTGTGTAATGGTCTGTGGTTTTCACCAAGAAGACCAATTCGTTCAACCAGCAGCTCGAGTAAGATAAGCAGGATGAAAATGACGAATATTCCGCCCCAGAAAGTGGCCATACTAAAGATGAAAGCGGCTAGTCCAAAAACGGCAGCCATTGCATAAATCATCAGAACAGTTGTCCTGTGAGAATAGCCTAAACGCAATAAGCAATGATGCAAATGAGACTTATCCGGCGCGTGCAATGGTTTCTTCTGCAAGAACCTGCGTACGATTGCAAAAAATGTATCTGAAATAGGTACACCTAAAATCACAATCGGTATAATCAAGGAAATCACAGTGACATTTTTAAATCCTAATAGGGATAGTACGGATATCATG
>JAZUQD010000441.1:0-2695 GCA_045605505.1 Pradoshia sp. | reverse complement strand
AGTGTTTAGGGTCGGCCGAAGTCGTCTGTCGTTCATTGATTTGTAGGATGGTAGCTATTGTCCCAGCGTAATGATAAGGATATTCATTATAACTATGTATTTGAAGTTCCTTGCTACCTTTATCTACCCAATAGACAGGTTTCAGACTTCCCTTGTCCATATCCAAGTGATACAAAGGTCCCCATTCTAATCCTGTTATTTGTACGCTCAGCTCATCCGTGGCTTTCATGGATAGCACCTCATTACTGAAATCAGCTTCCACCTTGAAATGCTCCGTTGAAGTCTCGCTGATGAAGTTCCCTTCCATATCCTGCACCCAAGCCACCACCGGCAGATAGTCGAACGGAAGCAACACCACCCCAATGCGGTTGTTCTCGGCATCCACCTTGATTCGTCCTTTCGGCACACGGAGCTTCTCGTACTTCTTGTTCAGCGGAATGTTCTTCTCGAACTTCCCCTGCAAGTCATACACCAGGATGGAAGTGGCATTCCAAGGCAACATATAGATTCGTCCGCTCTTCTCGTCTATCTGCACATCATAAACCATCGTGTATTCACCGGGACCTTGGCCGATGCTTCCCACCGTACCCACAAACGAGCCATCCCGCCGGAAGAGTTTGTATGGGATATGATTACTGGAAGCTACCAACAGATAATTCTCGGAAACAGACACGCGCCCTTTTCCCACCAAGGCTTCATCCCGATTGTCGAGCTTCACCATCTGCAGGTCTTCCACAAAATAACTCAAAGGGAGGTCGATGGTATCTTCTATCAGTTCAAGGTTGCAGACAGTCAGTTCTTGTCCGTCCCTTACTTCCTTGTGTGTTACCACCGGCATATCTTCCAACGAGACTGTCTTCCGGTTTCCTTCCGAACAGGCAGACAATGCTATCGCCATCATTGCCAGACATACTTGCTTTGTTTTCATTTCTGATGTGTTTTACATTTTTTATCTTTACGGAACGTTGTAAGGTTCCACAATCACCACCACCGGATTGGCATCAATTACCAAACGGTCTAGCCCTGTTCATTTCTTTTGTATTCCTTTTTCAAAAAACTCTTTTTCCCTCATCTTTTTGAAGAAATCGATGATTTTCCATAGTTATAAATTTACTCTAAAATAACCTTAAACAAAAACTCATCCTCATGCGAACATACTAAATAGAACACATTATTTTCATTGGTTGAACATCCACCATAAAAGCGCATACCTTTGGGTAGTTTATATCTTTTTACCGGATTGCCTTCCCAATCATATTTTTCAATATAGTAGTGTCCGTTTTCATCAAAATCAGGACTATACCTCTTTTCTCCTTTATATAAAGCATAAAAAAAGTTTTCATCCGAAAAAAGCGCTCTGTAATAGGTTTTTTCTTCTCCTGTATTGTAAAAGTCACTTCTACTCTTCGATACAAGTTTACTGAGAGTACCACATTGAATTACTTTAAGATGACTATTATCGGCATTGAATAACAGTATTCGATCAAAAAATGACATAGAATATGCTATCAGATTCTTTTGAGGATTGTATGCAGTATGACCTGTATAAATTTGCCAAAAAGAATCAAGACTTTCAGAAAAGTTCAATCCTACCAATCCTGTTACAATAGAATCATTAATGTTAATCTTGCAAATTCCTAATCCATTTTCAGCTCTTTGTTGACACAAGAATTCATCTGTTTTTAAATGATACAAGTCATTAACTCCTAGTCTAAAATCTTCTATGTTATTTGGCATAGGAAATATAGATATATATTCCAAAGACAATTTATTATCCAAAGCATATAGTTTTTTGTTGTGTAAAGACAAGATATAGCATAATAAATCGTCATCACTCGTTGGAATAATTCTTAAATCTGTAAATTCATCGGGTCCTGAGCCAAATGGAGCCAACTCTTTTATATGTTTAGATCCGTCTTCACTGAATATGTTTATTAATTTTGCACCACTATATCTACCCAATGCTTTGATTACTAAATAACCATTTTTGACCAATATATCCACTTCCTTATTCATCATAATGACATTCAGAGGTATTTGACGGATTTGCTTAACATCCTGTTCTTTAAAATCCTCTTTTGATATTTTCGTAATAGTGCTTTCATCTACATATATATAATTTAAGTCGGACAAAACTGTTTCCTTTTGTGGGGAAGAGCAAGAACATACGCTTATTAAAAAAAACACTAATATGTTTAAATGAATAAATAGAATATAAAATAAAGGTATGAAAAAGATTTTCTTTCTCATACAAGTGCGACACAAAACTTTATTATTTTTCAATGTTACAAGTATTTTAATTCAAAATTTTATACAAGTTGCGCTTAATAGATTTTTTTAATCATTTCAAAACAGATTCTAACTTTATCTATATTCTCATTTTTCAACGACATTGCCAAACTCCGTCTTCAATTTACCGATGAAAATGTAATTATTGTCGTCTTCGTCGATGGTTTTCAGCAATGCTTCCATCTCTTTTCGTCTTGTCTCGTCCGGATTGTTTTTCAACCCTTTTTCCAGACGTTCTATCAGGACAGCCGGCTCAATATTCAAGGTATAATAACCATTGCTGCAATGGAAAGGCATATATTTAATAGGTTCGTTATCCAAGAAATCATTACCTACACGAAAGAAGGTTCCTTTCTTACTCACTTTATCTACCATAAAGAATGCTTCCCCATTCGTTTCATAGGCA
>JAZUQD010000440.1:0-9767 GCA_045605505.1 Pradoshia sp. | reverse complement strand
ATCGAAATCATTAATTAGTTGATGTTCTTCGGTTGCGTTAAAATAAATTGCTTCTCCTGCTTTGGCAGTATATGTTTTTCTGCCTAGAGTTATCATGATTCTACCTTTTAATACATAGCCAAATGTCTCCGAAAGTGAGGGTTCAAATTTTTTGAACTCCCCCTTCTGCTGCAATGTCAACAGAATCGGCTCCATTTCCTTTTCATTTGATTCTGGAACAAGCCATTGAATTTGATAACCTCGATCTTCATCCATAAAATCTGTCGTATCATTTTCTCCGTATACTACCTTCTGTTCACGCTCTTCCTCATCAAAAAATTGCTTCGGAGTACAGCCTAGAACTTCGAGTATATCAAAGAATGTTTCGATCGATGGTGAACTGAGGCCTCGTTCCAGCTGTGAGATGTATCCCTTGCTTAAATCGGTTCTTTCACCAAGTTCTTCTTGAGTCAGACCCTTTTTTAATCTTAAATTTTTAATTTTGCTTCCAATTTCCATTAGCATGGTAGGACCTCAATTTCGTTTATTATAAGTAAACTCTCACTAGAGAAAGTTTAATGGTACCAAACTTAAAGTTTACTATCAAACTCAAACTATTATACAACATTTTTAGGAAACATCAACAGAAATTTATATTAAAGTAAAGTTTTTAAATTTTATAAAAAAGGAAAACCCTATTTAAACACCTCTTCCTTGCCCATTCGTTAAATATCAGCATTAACCTGAAATAATATCAGTCAGCTGGGAAGAACCGATTTATTAACCAAATGATCAGACTAACTAACGGTTAATCCGTTTAATTTTATTCATCAAGGGAATTTGAATAGATAGGGATATAACTATATTTAGCGAGGAGGTTTTTTTATGAATAAGGAAATGTATCAAGATTGTATTAATGCCTGCATGGAATGTATGGATGCTTGTAATGCTTGTTTTGATGCCTGCTTAAAAGAGGATCATGTGCAAATGATGGCTGGATGTATCCGTCTGGATCGAGAATGTGCGGATATTTGTGCATTTGCAGTTAAATCCATGCAATCAAACAGTCCTTTTACGAAAGAAATCTGCACCCTTTGTGCGGCTATATGTAAGGCGTGTGGCGAGGAGTGTAAACAACACGACCATGATCATTGTCAAAAATGCGCCGAGGCTTGCTTCAAATGCGCTGAAGCTTGTCTTACTATGAGTGCTTAAATTAACAAGCTATCAGCTTTATAAAAGATAAAAGGCCGCAGCACGTTTGCCTGTTGCGGCCCTGTTATTTATCCAAAAAGTAATTGAAGAATTCGTTCCCCAGCCTTCCGGTTCTCTCCTTTGTATGGATAACAATGAATATGAATGGCAGGATTAAAATTAAGTTCAATAATTCCGTAATTCTGTTCACTTGCTTCAACAGTGTGATCATCAATCATCATATCAACACCACAGATTGTCGCTCCAACAGCTTTTGCCGATTGTATGGCCAATTCTTTATAGCTATCTGGAATATCATCCGTAAAATCAATGCTATCGCCACCCGTACTGATATTAGAGTTCTCTCTCAAATAAACGATCTCACCTTTTTGAGGGATATAAGTAAAGTTTTTATTCTGTCCTTTCAGGAATAGAGCTTCGCTTTCCCCTAATTGAATTTTCTCTAATGGAGTTTTATAGCCCTTTCCCCGCAATGGATCATTATTTTTCTCTGTAACCAGTTCAGCAATACTCGATTGTCCGTCACCTATCACATTGGCAGGGACACGGTGCAGAATTCCAGTTACTTGATCCCCCATGACCAGAAAGCGATATTCCTTACCACTTAGGAATTCCTCAATCAAAACGGTCTGATCATGGCTAAAAGCCATGTTTAATGCTTTCATATAATCGGCTTTAGAAAAAGAACTAGTGAAAATCGTTATGCCCAGTCCAAAATTGGTGGATTTGGGTTTGATTACAATTCGCTTGGCATGATACTGTTGATAATCATGAATCGCTGCCTCTATCGAAGGATAAGCTCCTCCATGTGGTACTCTTATATCGGCCTTACGGAGAACCTCCTTCGTAACATGCTTATTCTCCATGACTAAAACAGTACTGTATGAATCGAGCGATGTTTTGGTTGCCTGTTTTACATACTCGGTTTTCACGCCATCACTCAAGGCAATAAAATTTTCATCCCGGTCAACAATCTCCATTCCTATACCTCTTTTAATGGCATCTTTCATTAAGATTTGAGTGGAAAGCTCCATGTCCTCATACCCCAATAACGTAAATGAATGTTTTTCACTTTCGTGTAAATAATCAAAAGAATGTTTCATATGAAACATTTCATAGGATGATTGCTTAATGCCAGCCTTTATTTTCGTCGCATATGAAAGCTCTGGATGGATAAGCTTATTTTCAACATCATCCAGGATTCTGATGTACTTTTCTGCCAATCTTAATTCTCTCGCCATGTCTTTTATGCCGGTTACGATTGAGAGATAACTAATCTTAGTTTTATCCTCTTCATCAAGCAGCAGCATGTACAAGATAAATAGGTGAATAAAATAAAGAATCTCCTTACTTGTTCCAATCTTAAACAGAGGATTTAAATCCAACAGACGAATCTCAATATATCTGATTCCATTATCTAAAAGGCTTTGTAGGAGATCATCGCCTCTGTCTGCCTTCAAGCGAAGCGTATGATAATATTCATTTGCACACAACAATTCATGTTCCTGAATTAACGCTCGGATATCGTTCACATATTTTTCGACTGATTGATAGGAAACATCATAGTCTCTTCTATTTTTATAGCCGCATATGCTATTTCTGACCGAAGGGACTCCGGGAAGATAATAACTACCTTGAGTTAATCCTTCTGCCCTTTGCAGACATTCTGGAATATATGTATCATGAAAAACTGGACTTGCTCCGGTCACTTCAACCAATACATCTCGGTAGCGGTTAAAATTTCGGCTAATTTTTAAGTAGATATTATTTTTGAATTCTTGATATGAATTATGTTCGGATTGCTCTTGAAACAATTCATGAAGCAGTTCTTCGGAAAACGAAAAGTTATAATGTATACCACTGATCAATTGTTTCTTTCGGCCGTATTTCTGTGCAAGCTCATATCGATACTCTGTATCCTGCTCTTTTTCCATTCTGGCAATTGGAATCATAGATTCATCGGGGAGAATGGGCGGATTACTGCCGGTCCACAAATATTCTCCTTGTTTCGAAAGCTCCAAACTCACGATATCATGTACATTCTCCAAAAAATCAAATGCCTCTTCAATCGTCGAGAACACAGGAGTTACCATCTCGATCTGGGACTCAGAAAAGTCTGTTGTAATATAGGGATTCTTCGCTCTGTTGCCAAATGCAACCGGATGCGGCGTCAAAGCGAGTGTGCCATCTCTATTAACTCTAATATTTTCCTTTTCGAGCCCAAAATTACCTCTCAACCATTGTTGGGATACGTTCTTTTCTTTCATGAACTTTAAAAGTCTATGGTCTATATTTGTCATAACTATACTCTCCTTACCAACCGTTACTGGAAGTCTGTATTCTTGATGTCTTATTTCTCATTCTTCGTAAAGTAAACATAAACCAAATCACTAGAACAATTCCCTTTAACAGACTGCTGAAGGCAATACTCATCCATACACCATTTAATCCAAATGGACCAGATAGAATGATGGCCATCGGGATTCTGAGTACTGTAAAGATAATACTAAATATTGGCGGTATATAGGTTTTCCCCAACCCATTAAACGCTCCGACTGTTAAAAGTTCCATACACATAAACACTTGAGAGTATCCAAGGATTCGCATATAGTCTGCTCCCAGTTTTATGCTAGCTGGTTCACTGATAAAAATAGAAAAAAGCTGCTCCGGCAATAGAATAAATAAGAGTGACGTAAGTATGCCAAACCCAATGGTCATATACAAAGCAATTTTGTATCCTTCATGAATTCGATCGAGTTTCTTTGCACCATAATTTTGGCCGACAAACGCGGCAATTGCCCCTTGCAGCCCACCTATTGTCATATAGGAAATGGACTCAATTTGTATACCGACTTTTTGGACGGCAATTGCATCTGCTCCCCATTGCACAATAATTTTGGCAATAATAATCGATATCCCAATAAAGGCTACCCTTTGTACCGTAATCGGAATCCCCATTTTAATGACTTCAATCATCTTTCGTCCATTCCAATTTGTACGGCCCCCAAAAGATAGAGATCGCCTGGAGTTAAACCAGAAAAGAAGCGTGACCGTCATGTTTGCTGTTAATGTAGCCAGTGCTGCTCCCATTACTCCCATTCCCGGTATAAATCCTGCTCCAAAAATTAAAAACGGATCCAGAATGATATTAATGATAAACCCAATCGTATAAACTCGAAATGGTGTTTTACTGTTTCCCATACTATTCAGAATCATGCTATATAGTAAATTCACGATTGAAAATATGACTCCAATCATGGAGATGACAAGGAATTGGACAGCCATTTTCTCTACTTGGTGATTGCCCAGTTCGAAAAAACCGATAAATGAATCCTTATAGATAAAGACAACAAGCGTATATAAAATAGCCAGAATAAGTGACATAATAAACCCGTTTTTTATGTATTCTGCCGCTTCATCTTGTTGATTAGCTCCTATGCATTGAGCAATTTTTACCCCGCTTCCGATTGAAACCATCGTGGCCAGGGCAACCGCCAAGTTAACGAAGAAACTCGCTGTACCAATGGCTGCCACCGGACCGCTGCCAAGCTTGCCAACCCATATCATATCGACCATACCGTAAGTCGTCTGGATAAAATTTGTCGCAATGATAGGGATGGAAAGCTTCAGAAGAGATGAAGAAATCGGATCTTCTGTTAAATGATAAGCACCCTTCAACTTGTTCCCTCCTATTCTCACTGCTTACGTAAAAAAGTGATTATTGACTCCACTCTTTCTTCGCACAACCGATATATTGTATATTTTCCTTCTCTTCTTCCTTTAATAACTCCACCCTTTTCCATGATTTTTAGATGATGGCTGACAGTAGAGTTTGGAAGCGAAAGGGCTGTGACAATTTCACACATACATAATTCCTCAATTAGTAGTAGTGACAGTATCTCCAGCCGAGTTGGATCGCCAAGCGCTTTAAACATTTCGGCCAAATCCAGTAAAACCCCTTCATTATTAACAGCTGGAAGCTGTTGTTTACCTTCTTCACATATACAACGCATTCTCTGATCCGTTTTCAATTTCCATGTCACAGTTATTTCCCTCCTCATAATAGAACTATAAATCTAGTTTTATGGTTCTATTATAACCACATCATTTTAATAATGAAAATTTTTGCGGTACACTATTTAAAGAAAGATTTTTATTGGAGGGGATAGCTGTGAATTGTAAGATAAATCGTAATGCCGCTAAAGAATTAAAAAAATTACTTAGTACAGAGGAAGCCGAGGGAAAAATGATTCGTGTAGTAATCACCCATATGCACGGCGATCATGCTCACTATGATATTGAATTGGACACACCGACTGAGCATGATGAAATCGTCAAAACAGATAAGGATATCGATGTTTTACTCGATAGACGCGAAGATTTCCTTGATGGAGTATGGATCAAATACTTTTATCTACCTGAGCCAGGTTTTGAAATTACGAACCCTCAAAAAGAAGGACATGCACACCATCATTAATATATAAGTACAAAAGGCAACCAAATAATTGGTTGCCTTTTTTTGTATAAATAGAAGTTAACTGGTTCATATTAACAAATGAGCTCATCAATTTTAATAAAGGAGTCGACTATACGATATGGGTATATTAAGTGGAAATCCGCAAAAAGAACCAATGCATTATGGTGAAGTATTTGCTGTATGGACGCAATTAATGGGTGCACAAGCTATGATTCCAGGCTTTCAAACCTTGAAAAACCATACAGGTGATCATGATTTACGAGACTTATTAGATGACATGATTGCCAATGCCAGATCAGATGCAAAACAACTGCAGGAGTTACTGAAACATAACGGTATTGCACTTCCACCAGCGCCGCCTGAAAAACCAGAAAGCCAAATCGAAAATATTCCTCCTGGCGCACGTTTTACAGACCAAGAGGTCGCTGGACTTGTATCAGCTGATATAGCAGCTGGATTGGCTGCATGCGCTCAGGCAATGGCACAATGTATCCGCGAAGATATCGGCTTAATGTTTGGTCAATTTCATATGAAAAAAGCTCAATTTGGAGCAGCCTTACTGAAAATCAACAAAGAGAAAGGCTGGTTAATCCCCCCACCTCTTCATGTTGTGACAACAACTGAATAAATACGAAAGGAAGAGAAGCCTACATGTATTATTACAAAGAAGAGCTAATCAATATTATTAAACCTGATAAGCCAGATCCGGCTGCAGCGAAAGTATTACAAGAGACTTTGGGCGGACAATTTGGAGAAATGCGTACAATGATGCAATTTTTCTTCCAAAGTAATAATTTCAGAGGAAAGGCCACTCAATATAAGGATCTCATCAAAGGCATCTTTTTAGAAGAAATCAGCCATGTTGAACTGGTTCAAAAAACCATCAATCAATTATTAAATGATTCCGGTCTATCCTCAGAACCTGGCAACGGTGGCGCAGATGGCGCGCCTCTTGATGAAGCAATCAAGCACGCCAATCCACATCATTATATTATGGGAGCCCAGGCATCTCTTCCAGTTGATGCAGGCGGAAATCCATGGAATGGTTCATGGGTTTATGACCACGGGAACTTAATTGCCAATTTGCTGAATAATTTAATGCTTGAATCAACCGGTGTCCTTCAGAAAACAAGAATTTATGAAATGAGCAATAATCAGACATTCCGTGAGACGCTCGGATTTTTAATTGTCCGGGATAATGCCCATCAAAATGCTTTTGCTAAAGCTCTTGAAACATTGGGTGTCGATTGGGGTAAAATCTTCCCAGTTCCAAATTATGATATCAATAAATATCCTGAATGTAAGAAATTTGTGGATATGGGCTTCCATAATGCTCAGTTTAACTTCCGCTTAGACCCGACCAGAATTGCTGAAGTCTTCCAGGGAGAAACACCGAGCAGAAATGGCGGGACATTGTCGGTTACTCCACCACCGCAAGGGTTCCCTGTTCCCCAATTACCGGATCTGCCCAATGAGCATGCATCTGGAATCAGCGATATAAATAGATAAAAAGTACAGCTATCGATTCTATTTTAGAATGGGTAGCTGTTTTTTAATCCATTCCAATCTAAAAATTCAAAACATTTTATTTACACTCCGGTTGCATATTGGATAAAATTAACAATAAACAGCCATAAAGGGAGATGATTGATTGGATGTATAAAAAGTGGTTTACAGGCTTTCTTTTACTAGCTCTTCTTTACAGCTTAATGGGATGCAGGGGCCATTTAAGACAGGATATTATGATTATGGGAGAAGTACATGAATACAGTGATAGAAGTGTTACATTATCACTTTCCAGCACTCTTCTTGAGGAATCTATGATCCGTGTTATCTTAAAAGAAATTGGCAGTGACAAAATAGCTTGGGAAGGAATTACGGCAGTTATCGATGGCGGCTTCATAAAGTATGAGTTTAAGCGGCCTAAGATTAATCAACAATATAAACTTGAAGTTTTATTTGAGCCTAATAGGCAAAAGTCATCTATACAAAATGTATATGGTAAATTAGGAGAACATATAAGAGACGACAGTCCTGGATATAGATCCTATACATACGGCAAAAAAACAATTAATGGCATTGTTATGTATGGAGTCATTAACAGCTTCGACCAAGAAACAGAAGGTAAAGTCCAACACCAGTCCTGGTACTTGGAATCAGACTTTACTAATTTAGAAAGTATGTTGGAGTAGGTGAATATACATATGAAAAAATTAAAAAGATTGTCTGCCTATTTATTGGATTTCATTCTAACTATTCTCTCAATCATCCTTATTACCCTCTTTTTCAGTTCTATTTGGGAATGGAATCATGCAGAGCCGTCCATTAGCTGGTGGAAGGCATTCACGAACCAAGCCAGAGATATTTACGAAGCCTTTCTTTTTATCGACCAGATACAAATTATGATAGAATCTAGCGCGTACCAGCTTGTGCCAAAATTTTCGCTATTCTGGACCAGTTTGAAAGAACCGTTTATGTATTCCCTGCTTATTTTAGGAGGCACTTTATTAGCAACATTTCTCGCAGCTTTAACATTGGAATTATTCCATTACTTTTCACCACGATTTCTCCAGAAAATATTCCGCGAATTTGCATTCTTTATTCAATCCATCCCGGATGTCATCATAATTTTTGCCATTCAATTATTTTCTATTTGGCTTTTCAAGAAAACCGGTATGCTCATTTTGGACCCTATCGCTTTAGATGAAGACCATGTTTACATTCTGCCTATTTTGGCTCTGTCTATTTTACCGATTTTTTTGCTGTTCCAAATGATTGATTTATCAGTCAATGAAGAGGAGCAAAAATTGTATGTGGAGTATGCTTATGCTAAGGGATTATCCAAAAGAGAGGTGTTTTTTAAACATATCCTTCGTAATACGACCATCACTATTATTTCGAACTTGCACTATTTGCTTTGGTTTATGATTTCAAGCCTGCTTATTCTTGAGCGCTTATTTAATATGGATGGCCTATTTTCTTTCTTAAACGGACTGGATGTTAAATTTATTGCCGTTGGATTGACTTTTTTATTTATACCCTTCTATTTATTAGATGTATGGGGAAAAACGATTGTTAATCGTGTAATGGGCGGTGAGCAGGGATGATGACCAAATTACGTAAGAGCCCGCCTTTTATAATTGGGTTCCTATTTTTATTTATTCTGATTGTAACGAGCCTGCTCTATCCTGCATGGATTAAGCCAAATCTTGAGCCGCCGCCCGAACTTGTATATGAAGATGGTGTCCTTGTTGATAAACCACCCTACCCACCAAGCCTGAAGTATCCCTTGGGCGTAGATAGAATAGGTCAAGATACATTTTGGAACGTGATTGAAGGAGCTAAATACACATTATTTATTGCGGCATTTATTGGGATTCTCCGAATGTTCCTCGGGATAGGTACAGGCATTTTATACGGTCTGTATCGTCAACGCTTCAGCTGGGCTATAGAACCTTTAACCCGTGCATTTCGTTTTATTCCAACAATATTGATTGCGATGATGTTTTTTGTGTCTGAGGAAGGATTTGATGTAATCTTTAAGCAATGTTTAATGCTGTCCATCATAACCTTCCTGCCGTTAACCTCTGTCATTGGAAATGAACTGCGTTATTACTTAAATAATGAATTTATTCATGCCTCCCGCCTACTAGGAGGAACGAAGTGGTGGATTGTAAAGGTACATATTTCACATCATTTAAGACCAAGAATGATTGTTATCCTCCTTCAGCAAATCGCTCAATCATTAGTCCTGCTTGTTCAGCTGGGTGCTTTCCTTTTTGTAATAGGCGGATATGAAATGCTAGACCTTGGTCCACCAGGTGACCCCTATAATGTTGCTACTTCACTTTCACATGAGTGGTCAGGGATGATTGGTCTCTCCTATCAAGAATTGCGGTACAATAAATGGATTGTGCTCGGTCCATCACTTGGTTTTGTCCTAAGCTTATTCTCTCTAAACCTCATGCTCAGGGGGATTCAAAACGTTCTGACAGACCGTTCTTCTATCAAAAAAACAGCAGAACACATCCATAAAGATGAATTAAATCAAGATGCCTTCACACTCGTCAATCCAATTAAATAATTTTCATAATAA
>JAZUQD010000439.1:0-6147 GCA_045605505.1 Pradoshia sp. | reverse complement strand
ACTGCCATATCTAGAGAATATAGGGTTGCTCGTATTGGTATATTTAATCAGTGATGTGGTGGGTGTCCATTATTATATGGTCGATTATCAACTTGTATATATCATCATGGCATCCTTCCTGCTCGGCAAGGCACAATCCATTCTATCTATTGGTCTGGCGACAATATGGTTCATGACTGAAAATATATCATTGGGAAGAGATATTATATCTATGCTTATTGACCCAAGTTCACTTGTACATGTGAGTGTGTACATATTTGCCGGAGTAGTAATACGTTATGTACTGGATAAAAAGGAAACCCTTCTTGTAAATTATCAAAAAGAGGCAACAGAGATTAAGGAAAAATATCAGTTCTTACATACAGCATACAAGGATGCAATGATGGTTAAAGAAGAACTTCAAAACCAAATTCTTTATACAAATAATAGTGTGGGAGTTGTATCTGGAATTATGAAGGATTTGGATCGTCTTGAACCGCATGAAATCTATGAGTCTTCGATTCATATAGTGGAAAATATCTTAAAGACAAAGAAAGTCGCTTTCTATATTTATAACTTCTCAACGGGTGAATTACGATTGCGCGATAAATCTGAAAATTTTGAACAGGAGGAGATTATTGATGTAGAGCATAAGGTACATTTTAAAGATGTTTTAAAAAAAGGTAAGACATTTATCAATAAAACATTGGAAGATGGTCACCCATCAGTAATCGTTCCGGTGCGTGTAAGTGGCACAGTGTCAGGTGTAATCTGTGTGGACGGGTTAAGTTTTGAACAACTGTCCTTATTTTACATTAACATATTAAACACATTAGGTGACCTAATTTCCTCATCCTTGAATTGCGCTCATGAGCATCAGCGCATGTTGGAAAGTAAGGGCATAAATAATCAAACATTTAATAAGGTGACAGCCAATGTTTAAGTGGTTCGTTTTGTATTATCTTTTTTGTCTCTGTTATGTCGGCTATTTATTGTTGAACAATAGGGAGTATAAGGTGATTAAAGCGATTATTATAATCTTCATCCCGGTTCTTGGATATGCCTTATCCTATTTGCTATTTAAAAGGTCAAACAATGTCCAACCTGAAAGCAGAGGGGAAAGCAATAAGGTGTTTTTATTTTCTTCTTTTCCAAGCAGTAAGATTGATGTGGAGCGGGAAATCAATTTAATTCCTTTCCAGGAAGTCTTGCTTTCTAATGATCTTCACCATAAAAGAAGTATGCTTATTGATAGTCTAAAAGACGGTACAAATACGATTGATATTTTATTTAAAGCCACTAAAAGTGATGACAAGGAAACAGCTCATTACGCTGCTACAGCTATTATGGAAATTCAGAAGAAATTTGTTACCTCCCTTCACGGATCGATTGAAAGAATTGAAGAGAATCCTACCGATTATGAAACGATGGATAGATACGCAGAAACATTAAAAAAATATGTAGACAGTAATATGGTTGATGAAGAGACCAAAATGAAACATCGGTTTGAGTTATCAGAGCTTCTTGATCGTCTGTTGGCAAGCCCTGTTTGCTGCAAAAAACACTATGTTGAAAAAATTAATTGTGATTTGGAAATAGGGGATTTGGAAAAATCCCTGTATTATAGCCAGATGTTTATGGTGGAATTTCCTGATGATGAGGTTCCATATTTATTAGCTATGAAAGTATCTTATGCAATGCAAAATTCGAAAAAGCTTTATGAAATTATGAATAAGTTGAAGAGGAGGCCAATTCAATTATCACCAACAGGGTTAAAGGCCCTTCACTTTTGGACGTAGGAGGATGAGAGGGATCAATAAAATCAGTTTAATTAAAATAATCAGCGTAGTGGCGTTCCTTGCTTTGTTTGGAATTGTTGTGATTATCTCACAGCTTGAATCGGTTCACTTGTTCAATTTGAAAAATAGCCCAGTAATAGCTAGTGGAGTAAAGAAGGAAACAGCTCTTTCCCCGGCAGAAATACAAACTATACATCAAGATAAATTTTTGCTTGTCTATGATCCAAAAATTGAAGAGAGTTCTAGTTTAATGAGCAATTTCGAAAAGACTTTGGATTATTTGAAAAAGACCTATACTACAGTTTCAGTATCACAAATGCCCTCACATCTTGATGATTATAAAAATATTATTATCTTGACTCCAAAGCTGGAGTCGATTATGGATTTTCCCCTCATTACCAACTATGTTTCCGATGGGGGAGGAGTGTTTTTTGGAATAAGGCCTGATGCAGATTCAACTGTTTATGAGCGTTTTCATGGCATTTTTGGCATTAATGAGTCAAAGGGGGGTACTTCATACATAGATACTTCGAGTATCAGATTGGAAGCGGATTTGTTGTTAAAATCAAAGGGATTGAAGTTTGAGGATGAAATTGTCTTTTCCAATTCCGTGCTGAATATTAGCTTGAAGGATAATAGCAAGGTTTTAGCGATTACCGACAATCACATTCCATTTATTTGGAGTACACCGTATGGGAGAGGAACTTTCATGGTGTTCAATGGAACAATGCTGGACCATGAAATGAACCGAGGATTCATCGCAGGAGCACTAAGCTATTTAAATAATAATTTCATTTACCCCATTATAAACTCAAAAGTAATGTATATAGACGACTTCCCGGCACCTTTCCCTGAGGGGACAAATGAGATTATTTATAACGAATATAAAATGGATATTAAAAGCTTTTTTCATAGGGTTTGGTGGCCGGATATGCTGAAGGCTGCAAAGGAATATGACGTGAAATATACAGCAGGTATGATTGAGAGCTATAACGATGATGTTGACGGCCCTTTTAATGAGCGGTTATCGGAAGAGAACTTAAAAATATTCGGGCGTGATTTGATTCAGATGGGTGGAGAGATAGCTGTACACGGATATAATCATCAATCATTAACGATGGATCAAAGTCATGTGGATCGCCTGGGATACACTGCCTGGAATGATAAAAAGGATATGGTCAATTCTTTGAAGGAACTGGACCAATTTGTACAAGATGTATTCCCGGGACATACCTTTAAAACGTATATTCCTCCATCGAATGTATTAAGCGAAGATGGAAAAAAAGCCATTCAAGAAGCCATCCCATCAATCACCAATTTTGCTTCTCTTCTTATACCTGACGACGAGGCTTTAGCATACATTCAGGAGTATCAATATTCCGGTCAATATTATGAAATACCGAGGTTAACCTCAGATTATCATTACGAGGATGAAATTCAATGGATTGTAGCTAATGGCGCAACCTTATATGGGTTGTTTTCACATTTCGTCCATCCCGATGATATTTTAGATGAAGAGCGGAATGATAATAAAAGATGGGCCGACATGTCGGAGAATTACAGTAAAATGCTCAAGGATATCAAGGGGAAATACCCATGGATGAAAAGTCAAACGGCTTCAAAAAGTACAGAGTCATTAAGGAAATATCAGGATGCGAAAGTGTTTATTTTAGAGAGTGACCAAAAAGTAGAGGGATATATAAATGATTTTCAAGGGGAGTTGGATTTTGTTTTTCGCAGTGATAAAAAAATCGTTGATTTCAATGGCTGTAAGGTAAAAAAAATAGATGGTGATCATTATTTGATACGCGCTCTATCATCTAAGTTCACTATTGAATTGGAGGATGTACGATGAGAATATGCCTGATCGCAGAAGGTTCCTATCCATATGTTGTCGGGGGAGTCTCAAGCTGGGTACAATCCTTGATTACGGCAATGCCTGAGCATGAATTTATTATTTATGCCATTGGTGCGGATGAAAAAGACAAGGGGAAATTTAAATACAAACTTCCGGCGAACCTCATTGAAGTACGGGAAATCTTTTTAAACACAGGGATGGCATGGTCCGGAAGGCAAGGCAAAAGAAATATACTGTCAGATTGGGAGAAACAAGCTATTAAATCAATACTGGTCAGTGATCATGGAAACTGGGAGGCTTTGTTTTCTATCTTTAAAGGAAGATATAGAAATTTCCGCTCAGCTGCTGAACTTGTTACAAGCCAGGATTTTTTGGATATTGTTAAAGAGGTATGCAGCGAGTCATATTTTGAACTGCCTTTCACCCAGTTATACTGGTCTATAAGATCTATGCTGCTGCCTTTACTATCTGTACTTTCTTATCCTCCTCCGAAAGCTGACTTGTATCATAGCATTTCAACAGGATATGCAGGCATCGTTGGTTCGTATTGTAAACATTATTATGGAAGTCCTTATGTCGTTACCGAGCACGGGATTTATACAAGAGAGCGTGAGGAAGAAATTATTAAATCAGATCAAATTAAAGGACCGCTGAAAACGCTGTGGATTAAATATTTTCATAGTTTATCAAAAGGTGCCTATGCATCAGCAAATCAAGTCGTTACATTATTCAATGCAAATAGGGAAATCCAGGTTGAAATAGGCTGCCCGGAAGAAAAGACATGTATCATACCCAACGGTGTATTCCTTGATGATTATTTAGACTTACCGCAAAAGACCGGAGGGGACAAACAATTTGTAGACATTGGGGCTGTAGTCAGAGTAGTGCCAATTAAAGATATAAAAACGATGATTCAAAGCTTTGCTATTGTGAAAAGAAAGATTCCAAACGCCAGATTTTACATCATGGGTCCAGTTGATGAAGATCAAGACTATTACGAGGAATGCTTGCAATTAGTGGATTTTTTAGGCCTTCGAGACATTCAGTTTACTGGAACGGTGAATGTTAAAGAATATATTGGAAAAATGGATTTACTGGCTCTTTCAAGCATCAGTGAGGGACAACCGCTTGTCCTGCTTGAAGGTATGGCAAGTGGAAAACCGTTCGTCTGTACAGATGTAGGAAGTTGTAAAGAGCTATTGTATGGCAGGGAAGATTCATTTGGTCAGGCTGGATATGTAGTCTCAGTTATGGATTCTGTTGGAATGGCAACCGAAATCATAAGACTTGCAGAAAACCCTCTTCTCCGAGCAAGAATGGGAGAAAGTGGACGCTTGCGTATAGAGGCCCACTATTCATGGAAAGATTTCATTGAGCAGTACCGAAAAATTTATGGAAACAGGGGTTATTTGAATGGCGGGGATAGGATTCCAACTCAAAAAATTAGTGGATAATAATAATTATGGTGGTCTCAGAGCTTTTGCTTATTCTTCTGTTATCATTTCTGGTCCATTGATTTTATGTATAATCCAGTTACTGATTGGCCAAAAGCTATTAATGGATTCAGGATCAACCTTCTTGGAACGTGAACTCTTGTTAACCGGGACAATGTACAGCTTTGTATTTTCACAAGTAATAACCGGGGGTTTCTTAATGGTTGTTACAAGATATGTATCTGATCAAATCTATTTAGAAAAGGAAGAAAATATTCTTTCCTCACTCTTTGGTGTCATAGGGATTATCGTGTTAATTGGAGGCTTGGCTGCAATTGCTTTTTATGCCATATCCCCATTAAGTATGCCCTTTAAAATAGTTGCCTATCTGTTTTTTATGGAATTGCTGATAGTAAATATACTGGCGATTTATATTTCTGCAGTTAAGAAATATATGCAAATCGTTAAGGCATATGGATTGGGGGCTCTCACGGCAGGTATTACAATGTGGCTTTGCTTACAGATAGTGGATTATCTAAAAGCTGAGCATGTGATGGCTTGTATGGCTGCAGGATTTATCGTGGCCATTGTTTTCCTCATAAACAGTATCAAAGAACGCTTTCCTAAAGCCAATAAAAACTGCTTTGATTTTCTGTCCTACATACAACAATACCCATCACTATTTTTAATTGGTTTGTTTTACTCCCTATCATTGTTCAGCCATATTTTTATTGTCTGGGGCAGCGATCTTCAAGTGGTAGTTGGTAATACGTTTGTGATGGCTCCATTCTATGACGTACCAGTCTTCTATGCTTATTTATCTATAATTCCTGCGATGGTTATGTTTGTTGTTTCAATGGAAACATCGTTTTATAAAGTATATAAAAGGTACTACGAAAAAGTAAGCGGAGAATATTCTTTGGGCCAAATAAAAGATGCGAAAACTAAAATGTTTCAAGTGTTAACCCGTGAATTAGTCAATATCATGGAATTCCAACTGTTCTTTACCATCCTGGCAATTATTCTTGGTATAACCGTCATTCCCTTATCAACAGAACAAATTCACATTTATAATATA
>JAZUQD010000438.1:0-8747 GCA_045605505.1 Pradoshia sp. | reverse complement strand
TAGTGGTTTCGATGTTCGACTAAATCGATTACTCCAAGTGCTATATGGGCAAGTCCAAACCCAAATAGTGTATTGGCAAACATTTTATTGCTGTTATGCGATTGTTTCATGGCATAACCTGCAGCAGCGACAGCAGTACCTAATACTGTTGGAACCATTCCTTCTCGAATATCCATTTGATCAATCCTCCCATTAGATGTGCCTCTGTAAAGTCATACGGAATCCAGTTCAATTATAATGTCACTTAAAAGGAGTCACGCCTAAAACCAAATTTCTAGGGCATTGGTTTAAGAAGACTTTACATCTTTATGTTTCCGCTCTTTGACAAATTGATAACTAATAAGCGATGGGAAGGATGGCAATTAAATGGATTTAAGCCAAACATTAATGGGGACATTAGGAATAGAAATTATGGAAGTCAGTGAAGGAAGAGTTGTGGCAACGATGCCTGTTGACCATCGTACACATCAGCCAATGGGACTTCTTCACGGCGGGGCATCAGTAGCCCTGGCTGAGACGGTAGCCAGCCTTGGAGGATATTCAATGGTTGATAAGGAAAACGAAGCGGTTGTAGGATTAGAAATTAATGCGAACCACCTTAAAAGTAAGAGAGATGGATTCGTGACGGCTACTGCATCTATCATACACAGAGGTAAAAAAACCATGGTATGGGAAATTAAAATAACGGATGAAGAAAATGATCTGATCTGTATTAGCAGATGTACGCTTGCTGTGATCCAAACAAAGAAATGAGGATGTTCACGAGGTCATTTAAGACCTTGTGATCATCCTCATTTTTTTGTCGTTAACTATTTTTTTGCTTTTTTCTTGTCTCTTTTAAGTCATCACGAACACTATGTTCCCATAATTTAATGCCTGTATTATAGGCAGCACGACTGATTAAATGTCCTGCAACAGGGGCTGTCATAAAAATAAAAAATATCGCCAATATTAAACGGGAGTTGAAATTATCTTTTGTAATCCAAAAGTATAAAAATGTACCAAGCAACACTAGGGTTACACCTAAAGTGGATGTTTTTGAAGCAGCATGGCTTCGTGTATATACATCAGGTAAACGGAGTATTCCGAGTGCAGATATAACGGTTAATATAGAACCAAATAAAACTATACCTACAAAAATATAGGAACTAATTTCGTTCATTTTCTATGATTTCCCCTTTCTCTAAGAATTTTGAAAAGGCAACCGTACCAGTGAACGAAAGAATACCGATTAGAAGGATTACCTCTAAAAACATAGATGTGTCGAGTAAAAGAGACAAAATGGCAATCATGCAAATTAAGTTCATACCTATAGCATCCATAGCCACCACACGGTCAGGGATACTTGGTCCCTTGATTACTCTGTAGATTAGAATGAGCATGGAAATAGCTACAAACAGTAGGGATAGTTGAAGGAAAAAATTAATCATTACTCACTCACCTCCAGAATAAGCCGTTCAAAGGAATTTTTTATGCTATTTTGCATTTCAGTAATCTCCGATAAATTTAAAGCATGGATAAATAATGTCTTATTATCAGAAGAAATATCCAACACTAATGTACCGGGAGTCAAGGTTATCAGACAGGAAAGAAGAGTAATCTGCCAATCCGATTTAAGCTCTGTTTCATAAGTGAAGATGCCTGGTTTCAATTCAAGCTTTGGTCTGATAATGGTTTTAAAAACATCAAAATTTGCAATCAGTAATTCACGAATAAAGATCCCTAAAAGATGAAGCACAGCAACTACTTTATGCATATAAAAACGAGTTGAAAAAAAGCGTCTGAATAAAAAAAGGATAATCGCCCCAATTAAATAACCAATAATAAATGAAGCGGCTGTATCTGATGTTGTCAGGAACATCCAGGTCAAGGCCAAAATTACATTTAATAATATTTGATAAGACATATCTTCATCACTCCTTCAGTACGGCCTGAATGTAATCTGATGGATTCATTAATACATCAACTGCATCAGAAACATACGTATAGACAAATTCTGAACCTAATCCGTACAAGATTGAGACTACGAGTAAAATACCAATCGGCAACAGTAAAAAGCGATTGTCTTTTTTGGAAGTTTCTTCGTCGTAAGTCTTTTTCTCTCCCCAAAATGCAAATATGAAAATTCGCATTACGGAATATAAAACAATTAAACTTGAGAATAGAACTACTAATCCTCCTACATAGTGTCTTTCATCAAAAGCACCTTGTATGATTAGCAATTTTCCAGCAAACCCACTGAATGGCGGAACTCCGGCTAATGATATAGCAGCGATGAAGAACATCCAGGCTAAAAGTGGAGATTCATGAATTAATCCACCCATGCGCTTAATATTACTCGTCCCTGTTTTGGCCATCATGACTCCAATTAGAAGGAACAGAGCTGCTTTAATCATCATGTCATGAAGTGTATACATGATTGAACCGGATATGGAAGCCGTATTCATAATTGAAATACCAAAGATAATGACACCAATGGCAATGACAATATTGTATATAATGATTTTTTTACCATCCATATAGGCCAATACACCAATACAGCCGAAAATGATGGTCAATATTCCAAGGTATTCGAGCAATGTATGCGTATAATCGGTTTGGTGATAAAACAGTATGGTAAAGGTTCTAAGAATGGAATAAACCCCTACCTTGGTCAAAAGGGAGCCGAATAGGGCCAGGATAGGAATTGGCGGTGCAAAGTACGAACCAGGCATCCAAAAATATAAAGGAAAGATGGCTGCTTTTAAACCAAAAACTATCAGGAACAGAACAGCTATAACTGTAATAATTCCCGGTTGATCTACCTCTGCAATTCTTTCTGAGATATCCGCCATATTCAGCGTACCAACAACAGAGTAAAGAAAGGCAACTGCGGCAACAAAAAGGCCAGATGCAATCACATTTACTAGCAAGTATTTGATGGATTCGCGCAGCTGTACTTTTGTTCCACCAGTGACCAGCAATACATAGGAAGACATCAGCATGACTTCAAAAAATACGAATAAGTTAAAGATATCGCCTGTCAAAAATGCTCCATTTACTCCAACAATTAAAAATTGAATAAGGGCGTAATAAAAATACTTTTCACGCGCTGCATCAATATTTTTAAAAGAATAAATAATCGTCACTAATGTAATGAGTGATGTGGTTAAAACAAGCAAGGCTGCCAGCATATCTGCCACAAGGCTGATACCGAATGGTGCATCCCAGCTGCCGGCTTGCAAGGTTAATATGCCATTTGTTTTCACTTCGATTAAAAGTGAAAGGGCAACGACTATGAGCAATATCGATGAGAATAAAGCGACTATTCGTTGAGCATTTAGTTTATTTACAAGGAATAACAGTAATATTCCAGTCAATAATGGTAGCAAAATTGGTAATATAACAAGGTTATTCATATGACTTATTTCCTCTCAGTTGATCCATGTTATCCGTTCCAAGTTCCTGATAGGAACGATAGGCCAATACCAGGAAGAAAGATGTGACACCGAAGCTAATAACAATCGCTGTCAGGATTAATGCCTGTGGCAGAGGATCCACATAAGATTTTGCCTGCTCACTTAAAATAGGCACGGTACCTTGTTTTAATCCTCCCATGGTAAGAACCAATAAATTCACCGCATGGCTCAATATACTTGTTCCAATAATGATCCGAAGCAAGCTTTTAGATAAAAGTAAATAGGTAGCTATGGTAAACAATATTCCTATTGCAACACACATTAAAATTTCCATCATTCACTCTCCCCAATTGTTTGAATAATGGTCATCGTAACTCCGATTACAACCAGGTAGACACCGGTATCAAAGATAACCGCTGTATGGAGTGATGTATGACCGAAGAGCGGCAAATCAAAATATTGAAAGGCATGTGTCAGGAAAGGAGTATCAAAGAATAAAGCGCCGGCTCCTGTTCCTACAGA
This sequence comes from Pradoshia sp., assembly GCA_045605505.1. Classification (GTDB taxonomy): domain Bacteria; phylum Bacillota; class Bacilli; order Bacillales; family Pradoshiaceae; genus Pradoshia. Next base: position 4,827 of record JAZUQD010000438.1, on the reverse strand, counting down.
TAATAACAGCCCTACCGCTATCAGTGATAAATAATTGATCGGCAGAAAACTTTTAACGGTTTTTAAATCAAAAGCCAGCAATAAAAGAATGATGGCTGATGAAGTCATTAGACCACCGATAAATCCTCCGCCGGGAGTGTAATGTCCGGCGAAGAAAATGTGTATAGAGAATAAAATAATAATAAATGTTGCGATTTTAGTAACCGTCTGTAAAATCAAATCATTTGTTTTCATTCTTCCCCTCCTCTTTTCGTGAGACGGAGTTTAATCATGGTATAAATTCCAATGGCCGCAATGGATAAGACTGTGATTTCAAACATTGTATCCAAACCACGGAAATCAACGAGAATCACGTTAACCATATTTTCTCCACCAGCTTCTTTGTACGTAACCTCTTTATAAAATTCAGAGATAGACTCAAATAGCTTCGTACTGTGAGAAGCAAGTGCGATAAGTGTCATCGTAAATCCTACACCAAGAGAAATGACTAGGTTCGTCAATTTAAAGCGCATGCGCTTTTCCTTTGGTTTATACTTCGGCAAGTGAAAGAAACAAAGCAAGAACAGGGATGTAGATACTGTTTCAATGACAAATTGTGTTAATGCTAAGTCAGGTGCTCTGAATAGAACGAATAAAAGAGATACTGTATAACCAACCGCTCCCATTAAAATAATCGAAGTTAGTCTCGATTTTGCAAACAGGATCATGGATGAAGCCAGGATTAAGATAAAGACCAAAATAACCTCATAAACCCCAATTGGAGTCATGCTGGTTGTTTCGATAGTAAAGCTATCGGTTTTCCATACTGTATAAAGTAAACTGATGATCATAAATCCAAATACATAAACTAAATAATCGTGGATACTTCCATTCATATATCCGCGCGTGATGATACGGGAACCTGTATCCAGTGACCTTAATCCCTTGTTATACGCATTGTTTAATGTGTATTTATCAGAGAAATACGTATAAATCTTGCTCCATTTTGGATAGAACTTATAAAGGATGATTCCTAAAAGTACAACTCCAATTGTCATCAGCAATGCACCATTTACGCCATGCCACATTGCAATGTGCAGATGCTCTGGATTGCCGTTCTCATACAGGCTCGGCAGGATAGCCGAAGTGGCTGGTTCAATAATGGTTGCAGATAGGATGTTAGGAAACAGTCCAAATATAATAACTAATACTGCAAGTATAATGGGTGAAATCAATAAGCCAATCGGTGCTTCATGTGGCTTTTTATCTAATTTTTCAGCTTGAAGTTTACCGCCAAATGTTCTAAACAAGAGAATCATACAGTAAACAAATGTGAATACACTAGCGAGCCAGCCAATAACAGGGAAGAGAATTCCCCATGTTTGCAGGTTAAGGAAATCAGCCTGAGCTATGTCTAACAAGCTACCAAAGAACATTTCTTTACTTAAGAAACCGTTGAATGGTGGTAAGCCCGCCATTGAGAATGCCCCAATCACTGCAATTGTAAATGTGATTGGCATTATAGTCATTAACCCGCCGAGTTTACGAATGTCTCTTGTTCCTGTTTCATGATCAATAATACCAACGACCATGAACAACGAACCTTTAAAGGTTGCATGGTTAATTAAATGGAAAACTGCTGCAGAAACAGCAGCGATATATACATTCGAATCAGCAGATCCAAAATGTATGGATGCTGCGCCAATGCCAAGCAGGGACATAATTAATCCGAGCTGGCTAACTGTTGAATAAGCAAGAATTCCTTTCAAATCATACTGACGTACCGCATTAAAGGAACCCCAAATGAGTGTAATGATACCAACAAGACCTACAATCCACATCCACTCACCTGATAGTGCGTAAATTGGACTCATCCGTGCTACTAAATAGATCCCTGCTTTAACCATTGTTGCTGAATGGAGATAAGCACTGACAGGTGTTGGTGCTTCCATTGCATCAGGTAACCAAATATGGAATGGGAATTGGGCAGATTTTGTAAATGCGCCTAACAATACGAGTATCATGGAAAAATAAAATAGTGGGTGGTTAACCAAATCTGGAGCCATTGAAATTAATTCTCTGATACTGAAGGTATTTCCCATGACGGATAGGGTAATGAAACCTCCGAGCATGGATAAGCCACCTAAAAAGGTGATTAATAAGGATTTTTGTGCTCCATAGCGAGATCCTTTCCTTTCATGCCAATATCCAATTAGCAGGAAGGAGGAAAGGCTTGTAAATTCCCAGAACGTATAAAGGACGATTAAGTTGTCAGATAAAACAACCCCAAGCATTGCCCCCATAAATAATAGTAAATAAACATAAAAATTGCTTAGTTTTTCTTTCGTTTTATCCATATAAAAAATGGAGTACAGAATAACTAGCGTACCAATACCCGTAATCAGCATAGCGAAAAGCAGGCCTAATCCGTCCACATAAACATCAAAAGATATATTTAGTGAAGGAATCCATGCAAAACTTGCTGTTATGGATTGATGATCTGCGATTTCAGGCAGGAACGTAAACAAATAGCTAAATAATACAATAGGTATAATAAGTACGAACCATCCGGTATGTATTTTACGAGCATATTTGCCCAGGAACGGCACACAGATCGCAGCTAAAAAAGGCAATAATATACTCAAGTGAAGCATCGACATAAGGACCTCCCTAATTTGTTTATAAAATATTGAAAATTTACAACAAAATGTACGTATATGTACATTTAGCATAGCAAATTATACAGGAAATTTATATTAGACTGTACTTGTAAAGACTGGTATTCATAATCTTAAGCGCGATATTATATGAAGGAAAAAAATAAAAAAAATTAAATTTCCCCATGAAAAAATAATGTATATCTAAAAATAAAAGAAAAGAAATAACCATAATGAGGACTATATATATTACAGACTATTTTCCTTTCCTATCTATTATGGCATTTTAGTCTTTCGTTTACTGTCCATAACGATAACCTTTTAAAAAGCAAGATTGTATAAAGGAATGCGAGCTTCTTTTCAGATACTACTATTAAATTATCCTTATTATTGATCTTTATCTGCTTTTTTATGTTATTTACTGGATTAAAGTCTATTGTAGATACTTTCACATGGCTAACCCTGCTTAAAGCCGCTTTAGGTAGGGTGAATTTAATCTTCTTATATGTAAGATACACCTATAAAAGGGGATGTTTTCTAATACCCGTTTTTGAAGCAATCGAAGCCATACGGTATTAACTGATTTGATCATGATCGAGCAGTAAGCCTCCATATGATGTTTGACCGTAATTCAGGCAATAGTTATCTGTACATATCTACGAAGTGTCTCTTTATTGAAAAAAATGAAGCAATCGATCTCAATTAACTAACCAATAAGATCTAAATACAAGCATTGACTAGAAAGTGGCCCCAGGCTGTCGAAAACTTGGTAGGCCCGGTTAAATGTTGACGGTTTATATGTTTTTCCCCCAATCAACGAGACAAGCTCTTGAGTAGAATGGTTTATAACTCCTGCTTATGTTTTACCGTTTTATAGGGAAGGGAGCTAATAAGGGATGTTTGGCTTTTCCTGTATTTCGAGATTGAGATAGATGTAGAGCGTGATTCCATAGTTTACTAATAAGAGAGTAAGGAGATGATAGACCTTGAATAAGGACAATCCCTATTTATTTATAGATTTTGAATTTACAATGCCAGAGAGAAGAGACGATCCAAAAGGATTCTTTCCAGAAATTATTGAATATGGAATCATTGAGGTAAAGCGGGGAAAGGTCGTGAACCAATATAATTCCTATGTGATGCCGAGGGCATTTCCAATTTTGACAAACAGATGCAAGAACTTCTTAAAAATTACTGAAGACAATCTTAAGACAGGTGTGGAATTCAAAGATTTTTTAGCCTTATTAGAAACTTTAAATCTCCCGGATTATCCGACCATTGCAACATGGGGAAACATGGACATGAAGGTATTGCGACAAAATTGTCAGTACTCCGGGGATGCGTTTCCTTTAACCGGAAAACAAGTTGATTTATCGATTGAGTATAAAAAATTTTTCGGAGACCGAAATCAGACCGGTTTACGGAAAGCCGTTCAGCAATATGGGGACAAGGGTGCTGGTGTTTGGCATCAAGCCTTGGATGATGCCAGGATGACTTACGAATTATTTAGATTAATTGAGCAGGACAGGAGATATGTGGATAACTATAAGCCAACAACAATCGGAGATGTTGTAGATTTTTCGAAGCTATTCAAAGGGTTAGCGTAAAAAACCAAATCAATTGCAGATGATTTGGTTTTTTACGTAAATCATGATGGGAAATACTCATGTTCTAAATTGGATAAACAGGCTAAGCACATTTCTGCCCATTTAGATTCATCATTTTGTAAATCCTTTTTTAAACTTTCAAGAGATAACCGAAGGGAACTTGTATAGTCAGGAATTTCTCCTGTAAAAGGTTTTACCATATTAGCAGGGATATTTGTTTGTTCTTTGAAAGCTAAAGCCTTTCGTTCATGGAAAAAATCAACCTCTGTTTGTTTTGGGTTATGTAGGTCTCCTTGCATAGGATGTTTCAATACCGCTAATGTCTTAACCACAATATAGCCGTTTGGACGGATATTTGTGATTTCTCCTACATACTTTCCTGTTTTGTAATGGGCAGTTACATTGTCGCCGATGTGATGTTCAATCATTTTTATACCTCCATACAGTCCTGTTTATATCCATCATACTGGTGTCTGTTAGACAATCCCAGAAAAAGACTTCCGGAAAGATGCTTTTTTTTTGAGAATCGTGTAAAGTGAAAAATTGGAGGTAGTTTAAATGAAATGGAAAACCATGATACTATT
>JAZUQD010000437.1:0-25710 GCA_045605505.1 Pradoshia sp. | reverse complement strand
TAAGGTAGTACAAGGTTTCCAGAGAGTTTGTGGTCGCTGTGAACAAACAACTAAGTATACCTGAATGGACTTTTAAGCCTCCTGTAGGAAAAGTTACAGTATGACAGGACGTATGCCCGCGTTACAGGGCACGAATATCTTAATCGATATTCCTGAGTGGTTTATGTAATTGAACATAAACAATTAGGGTGGTACCGCGAATCCCATTCGTCCCTTTTTTATAGTGGAGACGAATGGGATTTTTTATATTGAAAGGAGAATAAAAATGAATATTATTTTTTCTGGTATTCAACCAACTGGTCTTGTGACCCTTGGTAATTATATTGGTGCATTACGCCAATTTGTTGAATTACAAAATGACGCCCATTGCTATTTTTGCATCGTTGACGAGCACGCTATTACAGTTCCGCAGGATCGACTTGAATTAAGAAAAAACATTAGAAATCTGGCAGCTCTTTATCTGGCTGTTGGCATTGATCCTGAAAAAGCAACGATTTTTATACAGTCTGAGGTTCCTGCTCATACAGAAGCCGGATGGATTATGCAATGTAATACATCCATCGGTGAACTTGAACGGATGACGCAATATAAAGATAAATCAAAATCGCAGGTATCTGTTTCAGCTGGACTTCTGACATATCCACCTTTAATGGCTGCTGATATCCTGCTATATCAAACGGACCTTGTTCCGGTAGGTGATGATCAGAAACAGCATGTTGAGTTGACCCGCGATATTGCTGAACGCTTTAACAAGAAATACGGAGAAGTCTTTACGATTCCTGACATCCAGCTGCCTGCTTCTGGAGCGCGTATCATGGCTTTACAAGAGCCTACCAAAAAAATGAGTAAATCCGATCCAAACAAAAAATCAACAATTTCATTATTGGATGATTTAAAACAGGTAGAAAAAAAGATCAAGAGTGCTGTTACCGATTCTGAAGGAATCGTAAAATTTGATAAAGAAAATAAACCAGGGATCTCAAATCTTCTATCTATTCACTCTGCACTTAGCGGAGAAAGCATTGAATCCATTGAAAAGCGATTCATTGGCAAGGGATATGGAGACTTTAAAGCAGAAGTAGCCCAAGTGGTCGTTGAAACCCTCCGCCCAATCCAGGAACGTCATCAGGAGCTATTAAGCTCTCCAGAGTTAGATGAAATCCTTGATAAAGGTGCACTAGAGGCAAACAAAGCGGCTAATAAGACATTACGGAAAATGAAAAATGCAGTTGGCTTAGGACGAAAAAGAAGATAAATAAACAGCATTAAAAACAGAAGGTAGCCTGATGGCTGCCTTCTGTTTTTTTGAGGATTATTTTGCACATTGGCTGGATTAATCCTAATTTGGCTGGATTTATAATGTATTCGGCTCTATTTCTCTCTTAATCGGCTGGATTTTTCATTCATCTGGCTGGATTCCGCTAACTGAGCCGGTTTCTCTGTTCATTTGGCTCGATTAATTCTCACTCCGGCTGGATTTATGGTGTGTTTGGCTCTATTTTTCTCTCAATCAGCAGGATTTTTCATTCATCTGGCTGGATTCCGCTCACTAAGCCGGATTACCTTACATAATGGCTGGATTTGTTTACAATTATCCGTTTGTTGCTTGTTGCTCCTGATTAATGACCTTCAGGTTTTTACGCAATCTAGCTTCTGGGCCTAGCTGCTCTAGCAAATACTCTGCGGGAGGGAATACACCTCCCGCAGAGTATTCGTCTTATGCTTGTCGCGGGCCTACAGGATGTAGGTCATGAAGACGTTACCACAGGACGTGGTGTTCTTAGTCTTCGTTCCTTAATTAAGCTGTTTCAGCTTTTTATTCAATCTAGCTTCAACAGCTAGAAGCTCAGGACAAAAGCATGTTCTCTGCAGGAGGGAAGAGCGCCTCCCTCCGAGACCCTGTCTTATGCTCCTCGCTTCTGGGCAAGCTGTTTCAGCTTTTTATTCAATCTAGCTTCAGGGCCTAGCCGCTCGAGTCATAAGTGTAGCTGCTGCGGGAGAGAAAAGCGCTCTCCCTCCACACCGCCTCTTATGCTGGTCGCGGCTAACCAAGGCCCTTCAGCCTTTTATATAAAAAATCGACCATCCATTAGAGCATGGATGGTCGATCTCCTACTTCCATTTCCCAGAGTTTTTCAAAAAATGGTTGTCCTTTTATTAGGCGTTCACATAGCATGGCATGTTTCTCTGTCCATCCTACTTTCATTTCTGAATATAGCTTGTGCCATATTTCATCAAAGTCCATTTTTACAACTGTTGAATATTGCTCAGGTGCCCATTCTGTATACCAATAGCGAATTTCGGCCGTATTGCTTGAACTTTTCAATTGATCAAGCACCATGAACAGAAGCTGCTTAAGCTGACGTTCCCTTCTTGTTAACCCAAGCATAAAGGCCGGAGATGGAGAAAGAATATGATATTCTTTCTTCTTATAATCGGTAACCATTGTCTGGTAGTCATATGGATGAGCGTCCACATTACGCACCATGTCATAGGCCAGTTGCTCCTGCCTAGGGATTAATCTGCTCTTGCGGATCGGGACGGTGTATCCTATCGTATCAATGGCGATAATGCCTGTCCCATCTGTCACAACAAAACAATAATCCATTGAAATTCTCTCATGATTCTTTCGAATATATGCCTTTTTGTATACATCCTGAAGAAGACTGGAAGGCAATTCTAACAAATCATTTTCAATGTAATGAAAAAGAACTGGCTCCACTTTCAAAAGCGGAACCTGGTCAAGTAACTCAACCGTATCCTCTTTCCTCCACTCGTGAAAGCTGCAAATGTTATAACTATTTTCTTCTCCTTCAAACCAATTTACCCAAACATCATGGAGATACAACATTCCCGAATATCCCTCACTTCTATCCTATTTGTCAATCATTATAGGCAAGTTTCCAGTAAAATATTCCTTCATTAAGAGGCAAATTGATTTTCCGTAACTTTAGGTGGATCGTTTTATAATCTTATCAGCGGAGAGATTAATCATTTCCTTCGTTGTAAGCGAATGAAGATCTGCATAATCTTTAACCAGCTTATAACCTACCGCATACCCGGCCATTTTCGGCATGGTTCCGTGTCCGAATAACAACTTATCATGCAGTGGTTCAGACCTTTTGACCTCGTAATTCGGTTTAAATTTATCTTTGATTAGTTCTTCTAAATCTAGTTTTTTCTCACTTGTAATCCAGGGGGCTAAATAAGCTTCACCACAATATTCTGATACGGCAAACTCTGCTAGGCCTTCCATAATAACAGAATCAGCCAGCCTGTACTTGACCCGATTTCCTAAAGTGTTCAATCTGGTCGTATGATGGTATTCATGGACAAATAAAGCTTCAAGCTCTTTGTCCTTTACTTCCTCTGTCATAAACAAAAATAATTTATCAAAATAGGCTATACCAGACTTATGTTTATTGGGAGAGCGAAATAAACTAAACACTTCACTGGCCATTGGAAACAAAAAAATAGGAATATCTGGTCCATTCCACTTTTTTTTATACTTTTCATAATAATGCATGATCCTGTTCCATACCTTGCGTTCCTTCATCTCTTGAAACGTCTTTCTCGTTTTTTGATTGGGCCGATATAATCCTGTTCTATTCAAAGCTTCAATTAAAACCTGCTCCCTCATATTCACTGTGTCTAAGATGTGTTCTTCAATTTGTTCACGATTCGTAAAGAACTCATCCAACCATTTATCCGTGCTAATAACTCCCATCCCATTCACCCATCCTGTTCATATTTGCATAGAGCATTATATGAAATGACTTTTAAATGGGAATCATATAGAAAAGGATAAAAAAAAGCCCTCTAGTTGGATATTCCAAAAGGAGGGCTTTGACTGATTTCTATCCGTTATACTTTTTAAACACGATTGTGGCATTGTGGCCGCCAAAACCAAGTGAGTTACTCATTGCACAGTCTACACGGTGTTTCCTTGCTTCATTTGGGACATAATCCAGATCACAGACCGGATCTGGTGTTTCCAGATTAATAGTAGGTGGAACGATATCATTTTTGATTGCTAAAACCGTATAAATGGCCTCAACTCCACCTGCCGCACCCAGTAAATGCCCTGTCATTGATTTAGTTGAACTTACTGGCATTTTATAAGCATGATCACCAAAGACTGTTTTAATGGCCATCGTTTCATATGAATCATTGTATTCTGTGCTCGTTCCATGAGCATTTATATAGTCAATCTGTTCAGGAGCCAAGTTCGCATCATTAATAGCCATTTTCATCGCTCTTGCTCCACCTTCACCCTCAGGGGCTGGTGCTGTGATATGATGGGCATCTCCTGTTGATCCATAACCCACAATTTCTGCATAGATTTGAGCATTTCTCGCAAGCGCATGTGACAATTCTTCAAGTACCAAAATCCCTGCACCTTCTCCAATGACAAAACCATCTCGATTTTTGTCAAATGGACGGCTTGACGTTTTAGGATCTGGATTAAAGGATAACGCTGTATTGGCACAAAATCCAGCTACTGACATTTTCGTGATAGGCGCCTCCGCTCCACCTGTAATCATCACATCTGCATCCCCACGCTGGATCACTTTAAATGCATCACCAATGGAATTCGTACCGGTGGCACACGCCGTTACTGTACAGGAATTTACTCCTTTTGCTCCAAGAAGTATGGATACTTGCCCTGCAGCCATATCTGGAATGAGCATTGGCACAAAAAATGGACTGACCCGTCGATATCCTCTTTTTTGGAATGTTTCATATTGCTGTTCGAATGTCTCCATGCCGCCAATTCCAGATCCAATCCATACACCTACACGATTTTCATTTTCAGGAGTAATCTCCAATTTGGCATCATCAACAGCCATTTTTGATGCCGCAATCGCGTAATGGGTGAACCTGTCCATTTTTCGGGCTTCTTTACGATCAATAAAATCTGTAATCTCAAAGTTTTTGACTTCTCCTGCGGTTTTGGCAGGATACTCATCTGCATTAACTCGGGTTAATGGGCCGATTCCTGAAACTCCCGCTAAGAGGTTCTCCCAATTTTCCTGAAGGGTATTGCCTATAGGTGATATGGTCCCCATACCGGTCACAACTACACGTTTACTCTCCATCACAATCTCTCCTTGAGTTAGTCTTGGTTTTTCTTATTTGCCCCAACGCATCGCAACGGCTCCCCATGTTAACCCGGCTCCAAAGCCAACCAACACCAGTAAGTCACCATCTTTAATTTTTCCGCCTTCTACTTCTTCAGCAATCGCAATTGGAATCGTAGATGAGGATGTGTTTCCGTATTTATGAATCGTCTTGGACATTTTTTCAATCGGCAGCTCCAACCTTTGTCTTGCCGCTTCCATAATACGTATATTTGCCTGATGCGGAATTAAAAAGTCTACGTCCTCTTTCGTTAGTCCCGCTTTATTTAAAACATTAATAGATGATTCACCCATTTGTCTAACTGCAAATTTATAGACTTCGCGTCCATTCATAGTAAGATAATCTTGCTTTTTTTCCAAATGAATTCCACCAGATCCGTCCGCTCCAAGTTCAAACGATAAGATGCCCTTGCCTTCACTTACAGGCCCTATGACAGCTGCTCCAGCTCCGTCTCCAAATAAGACTGCTGTATTACGGTCATTCCAATCCGTAATTTTTGAAAGTTTTTCTACACCTACTACTAAAATCGTGCGGTAACTGCCTGCAATAATAAATTGGCTTGCGGTTATCATTCCATAGGTAAAACCAGCACAAGCGGCACTGATATCCATCGCCGCCGCATTCACTGCACCCAATCTTTCCTGAATCATACAGGAAACAGTTGGGAAAGATTGATCCGGTGTAACAGTTGCTACTAAAATCATATCGATTTCTTCAGCAGTCACACCGGCATCTTGCATAGCCCTCACCGCTGCCTCATAGGCCATATGAGAAGAATCCATTGAATCATCGGCAATTCTTCTTTCTTCTATTCCAGTGCGTGTTCGGATCCATTCATCTGACGTATCAACCCTTTTTTCTAAATCAAAGTTTGTTACCACATTCTCAGGAAGATATTTGCCAATCCCTATTATGCCAGCATTCATCCCTACACCCCTCTTGCTATATTCATCTGATTATATTAATTGATATTATGACTTGGTACTAATATTAAAAGAAATTGCTCTTTATTGCAACAAATTTTTCCTGAAAAGATGAATGAATGTCCATACGAGGAGGCATAATCAACATACATTATTAAGTAAGAATAAATGGTAAATGAGGTGAACATCTTGAACAAAGAACAGAAGAGTACTGCAGGAAATCAAGAGGCTTTTAATCGATTCATGTTTGGTGAACGCCATAGTAAAAATCAGACGGAAAGTCCTCCCCCTGCAGAACAGCAACCGTCCAATATTGATTTCACTAAACTAATGGAGCATTCTGATGTATTAATGACAACTTTTAACGAACTAAGTCCATACTTTAAAAAATTGCCTTCGCTATTGAGTAAGTTTACAAATTTAATCAAATAACTATCTTTTATCTTTTTAATTGCCCATCTTTAAATCCCTTTTCATAGGCTTCATCCATAACAGTAAAAAATATTTCCATAAACGGCTGTAACTGCTGACGATGAATATCTAAACCAGCCTCGCTTAATTTTTGCTTGATTTCGGGATAATGCTTCATAGCCATAGTCATATATTCAAGTTTCCTCTTCAATTAGAACACAACCTTTCTAACTAACATTAAAAAACCCCTTTACCCAGGATGAAAGGGGAGACTTATTAAATCTATTTTAATAGCGCAGGATTTCCCTAACCCTTATATGTTTTTTAACTAAATCGATCCCCTCATGCGGGGATATTTTTGTGACAGCCATATATTGCTGAATGCCTTGATTTTGAGAAATAGGATTCCTCATTTCTACATCATCCACCATAATTTGATATCCCATTTCTTTTAATAAAAGATCCCAATGCTTTTCTATATCCGTGTAAACCTGAAAGATCCCATCATCGAGTCTAGATATAGTTAAAATGACAGTACTGGCATCACTTATATAAATGGCATCTCTTCTATATTCCTGTACATATTGTTCAAAGGGAAATTGATCTTGACTGAAGCATTTATAAAAGAAGGTATCTACTGGCTGCCATGGACCATAGATCGTTGGCAAAATGATCGTGGTATTCACTCGATTGGGTATACGATCGTTTTTCAGCCAATCTCTATCCATTACAACATAAATAAAAGTATCCTCATTTGTTTTAGGGATTTTCTCTATATATTCTAGCCATTCTTCACATTCTACATCTATATCACTAATATAGAGAAAAAATTCCCCCTTCCTTTCATCGATCATCTGTTCCTGCTTCTTTAATGTGAAATTTGAATTTCTCCCTAAAAATAATTCTTTTTCTTCTTTTTCTAGTGGATCTACCCAAATGGGCAGGTCTACTCCAATAACCTCCACTCCTTCTTCCATTAACTTATTACATAGCTCAAATCCAACAAAGGAAAATGGAGACAGAACAATATGTTCAGGCATATAAAAACCCCCTGTCGGTTTATATAAATTGTATTAAACCAAACAGAGGGATATTCAGGTTTATAATTTTTTTTCATATTTTTTAAAGAAGGTACTAATTTGGTACGGAATAATATATCTTTTTTCTGCTGTAATATACTTGATCTCTGATAAAGGATGGTTGTTCAGGAAAGAATGGTATTTAATTGGCAAATGGCTGTCCAGCTTTTCAAGAATATGAACAACTAATATCGGTATATCCTCGCTTAATCTAATATCTTGTTTTTTCTCCATCCATTCCGCGAATGTATGATCATTCAAATGATAGGCCTCATATAATTCGTTCTTCATTTTTTTCAAGAACAGTTTATTAGCCTTTTCTTTCGCATAGCTCTGTTTTACGGATAATGTTGGGTTCATTAATACAACGGAGCGCACCTTTTCCTTTAATTTTCCACAAATTGTGTTTAATAATAATGCGCCGGTGCCTTCAGCAAGGATATGAATTCGTTCATTCACAATTTCCTGTCGGATGAAAAAAGCATATAATTCAACAGCCAAATCTGCTGCTTCCTCATTCCCCCAATGTGCATCGGATAAATAGGAACTAATTATCGTATACCCTTTATTCAATAAATATTCAATCATCTGTTTTTTACCGGGATGATCCAGCCAGAAATTCGCTTTTTCGCTTATATAGTGTTTATCCCCACCGAGTAACATAATCGCAAAACCACTTGGCTGCTCCGGGTAAAAAATGGTTGTCCATTCTTTATTAAGTTGAAACGTTTTATGATTGATCATAACTTTCCCCTCAAATAACCTTAGTCCATCTTAATGTATGTCGTTATAATTCAATATGTCCGGGCTTATTAACCCTCTTACTTCAGCAGATAGATTTATTCCTATATTTCGTATTCATAAACCCTTACCATTTAGGCTATGTTATGATAAAACCCAATGTTATAAAGCAGAAACCATTTTTTACTTAATTTATTTAAATTGTTTCCAGGGTTTTGTAATCTATGATAAAATAATAACGGATTGTAAATGAACGGGTTGAGAAAATATGAAATATATTTTGACATTTATATGGACATTTGCATTAACACATATGGTGGTCTATGTGACAAGTTCAATGGTTGAAGGCGGTAAATATGATTTCAATACGGCTTCCATACTTAGTGTGGTTATTACCTTATTGATTTTAGTCGTTTCAGCTATAATTCCCAATGATCCAGTACACGAATCCGGACATTAATTTTATTTCAAAAAAGGGCTGCTGATTAGCGGCCCTTTTTTGATACATATGTCCAATGACGATCATCATTGGTTGTTTCGGGAAAATACTCTCCTGCTTTTAATCTAATCTTCTTTGGGTTGACAACATTACTGCCAGTCTCCCCTATTTCAATATACTCTCCGTTATTCGGTGCCTTTTGGCCATGTTTAAAATGACGATTCTGTCCCAAAAAAATCCCTCCTTTTGATCTAGAATCCCCAATTCTTGTTCATCTTATTAGCTTGGATTAAGCAATAAATCAACCAAAAGCGCTTTCTGAGCATGTAAACGATTTCCAGCCTGTTTAATAACAATGGAATGGGCAGAATCGATAATGGAAGACGTGACCTCTTCACCACGATGGGCCGGCAAACAATGCATAAATAAATAATCCGGTTTGGCAACAGCTGCCAATTGCTCATTCACCTGAAACTCTTTAAAATCGTCCAGCCTCTTTTCATTTTCGGTTTCTTGACCCATACTGGTCCAAACATCACTATAAATGATATCCGCCTCGGAAACCGCAGCCTCAGGATGTTGAAACAATTCTATTTTCCCACCTGTAATAAGGGCCTCTGCCTTTGCTTTATCCACCAAATCAGAATTTGGCTCATAACCAGGCGGCGTTGCAATTGCGATATGCATTCCTGATTTAACGGCTGCCATCAATAATGAATTGGCAACATTATTTCCATCACCTACATAGGCAAGCTTAACCCCCTGAAGAGACCCCTTTTCTTCCTTAATCGTTAATAAATCGGCCAACGCCTGGCATGGATGTTCCAAATCGGTCAACCCATTAATAACTGGTACATTAGCGCTTGCTGCCAGGGTTTCCGCTCTTTCATGATCGGTAGTGCGGATCATAAGGGCGTCTACATATTCTGATAAAACTTTAGCTGTGTCAGCGATCGGTTCACCTCTCCCAAGCTGTGAATCATTAGCACTTAAAAAGATGGCATGGCCTCCAAGCTGGAGCATACCTGCTTCAAAAGAGACGCGTGTCCTCGTTGAATTTTTTTCAAAAATCATTCCTAATATTTTTCCTTTTAAGGGAGTATCCATATATCCCTTATTCATTCGCTCTTTTATCTCTTCTGCCAAAATCAGCAGATCAGCTAACTGCTCTGCAGAAATGTCCTCAATAGATAGAAAATCTTTTTGGCCGATTATTGGTTGAGTGCTATAAAGTAGTTTCATATGTGTATTCCTCTCACCTTCAATTTATTCAGCATACAGAATCAGGATAAAATACGGTTTTATGCCTTTGTCATCGATAGATTGACTTTGCATACTTCCTTCATAATTCCTAAAGCTACTAAAAGTTCATCCTTCGAAACAGTCAGAGGGGGAAGCAAACGAATAACATGTGAACCAGCCGGCAAAACAAGTAATTGGTGATCAAGGATTTGGCTGATATATGGAGCGGCCTCTTTATGTAATTCAATCCCAATCATCATTCCGTCTCCCCTAATTTCTTTTATAATCGGAAGATCCTCAGCCGCTTTTTTCAATTCATTCATGAACCATTCAGCCTTATGCCTGATTCCTGCTAAAAATTCCGGATCACTTATTTGCATTAAGACCGCTTTGCTCGCCGCCAATGATATGGGATTGCCACCAAAGGTAGAACCATGCACACCCTTGCCGAATGCTTCATTCAGTTCTTTTTTAGCAATCATGGCTCCTATCGGAAGACCATTGCCAAGTCCTTTGGCTGTGGTTACAATATCCGGCTTTATCCCTTGATACTTTAAATACGCATATGGATAGCCTGTTCTCCCATTTCCTGTTTGCACTTCATCTATAATCAGCAAGATATTAGTCCTATTGCATAATTGAGAAAGACTCTGGAGGAAAGCTTCTTCAATTGGGATAATACCGCCTTCTCCTTGAATGATTTCTACCATAATTGCCGCTGTATCTTCATCAACAGCGTCATGGACTGCCTCCATATCATTAAATGGAACGTATACAAAGCCTTCCAGCAAAGGTCCGAAACCCTCATGTATGCTGCTTTGCCCTGTAGCAGCCATAGCCCCAAATGTACGTCCATGAAAGGACTGTTGAAAGGTGATGATTTTTGTTTTACCCGTTGCTCTTCGGGCCAGCTTAAGTGCCGCTTCATTCGCTTCCGCACCGCTGTTGCAAAAGAATACACCCTCCAATCCGGTAAGTTCATTCAGCTTTTCCGCGACTTCTTCCTGTATTGGAAGCTGAAATAAATTAGAGGTATGCCAAAATAACTGTAGTTGATTCTCTACAGATCTTTTAACTTCTTCATTCTGATGACCAAGATTAACTACCCCAATGCCGGAAGTAAAATCAAGATACTTCTTCTCCCCCTCAGCTTCAATCCACGAACCTTCTGCTTTTATCGGGGTAATATCCCATTTTTTATAAACTGGTAATAGCGCAGACATTATATCACCCTCTCTTCAGCTCCAAGAAATGTACCCGACCACTTATTATTGGAGAAAAATCCGGATACACCGCTTGTAATTAATATTGTTGACGCACCGTGCCTTTTAGCAGTCAAAGCTGCCTGTACTTTCGGAATCATTCCTCCATATATCATGCCTTGATCAATCATTTCGGTAATCTCAGATTTCGTTATATGTTTAAGGATTTGATTGCCATTTTGTATTCCTTTAACATCCGTTATAAATATGCACATTTCAGCCTGCAAGGCCGCTGCGACTGCTCCTGCCGCGGAATCTGCATTCACATTAAGCTTTTTGCCTTCTCTAGACATTGAGATTGGGGTAAGCACAGGATACATTCCATTTGCTAATAGACTCTCCAAAAGATGGATGTTCACCTTTGTGATGGTCCCTACCTCCCCAAGCTCATCTTTATTAATATAATCTGCTTCTAAAATGAATCCATCTGACCCGTTTATACCGACTGTTTGAAACCCCCTTGATTGTAACTTATGCACTAGCTGCCTATTCGTCTTACCCGCAAGAACAAGCTCTGCTATCTCCAGAGTCTTAACGGACGTTTTCCTTAATCCCTTTTCAAATTGGACAGGAATCTCAAATTTCGCGAGCATATCATTGATATCAGGACCGCCTCCATGAACAAACACAAAGGAATATCCACACTTCTCTAATTCTGATAAGCTAGTAAAAAAATCATCGGTTAATTGATCAATAATACTGCCCCCACATTTGACAACGATTATCTTCATCAACACATCTCCCTTTATGTTCGATAGCTCGCATTAATTTTCACATAATCATACGTGAGGTCGCATCCCCATGCAGTTCCGGTACCAAGTCCATCTGTCAATTGAATATTGATTTGAACCTCATCACCAAGTAAATAATCACGCGCCCTTTCCTCATCAAAAAGAATCGGCTCACCAAAACGCAGAACTTCCACGGGTCCAAATGAAATACTTACCCGTTCCTGGTTAAAAGGAATATTGCTTCTCCCCATCGCTCCTACAATTCGTCCCCAATTGGCATCTGCACCATATACGGCGGTTTTCACTAAATTGGATCCAATTACAGTCTTGGCAAGGACCAGAGCTTCTTGATCTGTTTCTGCTCCGCTGACAAATACCTCGACAAGCTTAGTAGCTCCCTCGCCATCACGAGCAATTTGTTTAGCCAATGATTGAGAGACCTCTTTTAACAGATCGACAAAACGGCTCCACTGCGGATGCTCTTCTGTAAGCATTTGATTATTTGCCATTCCATTCGCCATGACAACGACCATATCATTGGTTGATGTATCTCCATCTACAGTAATTTGATTAAATGATACATTCGTCACTTTTCTTAATACTCTTTGCAGGGCGTTTTTATCCACATTTGCATCCGTTGTAATAAAGCCTAGCATCGTAGCCATATTAGGATGTATCATGCCTGATCCCTTTGCGGCTCCACCCATTGTGACGATAACCCCATCGATTTCAGTTTGAAAAGCGCAACTCTTTGTCCTAGTGTCTGTTGTCAGAATGGCTTCTTCAAAATGCTCGGCTCCTGTTTCATCGTCCGTCAAATCCAGTTTGGCAATTCCTCCGCAAATTTTATCGATATCCAAGAATTCACCAATCACTCCAGTAGATGCCACAGCCACATAGGAGGGCGGTAAGTCTAATTTCTCCGCGACATGCGAACGCATAAGATAGGCATCCTTTAATCCACGACTCCCCGTACATGCATTGGCACAAGCACTGTTTACCACAATTGCCTGCAGTTTCCCCTCCATTTTTAAACTTTCTTTTGTTACAAGGATTGGAGCTGCCTGATACGCATTTAATGTATATACAGCCGCTGAATTCGCTGGAACAGTTGAATATAAAATAGCCAGGTCATTACGTGAGTATCGTAGACCTGCATGGATTCCTTCAGCCTGATACCCTTGCGGTGTAAGAATTCCTCCTTTTACTGCCTTGATGTCTTCATTCACTAGCATATTCATTAATATCTCCACTCCCTTTGTCTCTTATGGATAGACTGGATAGAAACCTAGCCCCTCTGTTTCTTCAAGTCCCAACATGATATTTGCATTCTGAATTGCCTGGCCAGCAGCTCCCTTAACTAGATTATCAATCACGGAAACCACTGTGACTCTGCCTGTTCTTTCATCTATTCGAAAACCGATATCACAAAAATTAGAGCCATACACTTCCTTTGTGGAAGAAAAGCTATTTTCACCACGATATCGGATAAAAAATTCATTTTGATAAGATCTAAGGAAAGCATTGTTGATATGTTCAGCTGTAACATCAGGCTTTACTTTTGCATGCATTGTTACCATTATTCCACGTGTCATAGGGGTAAGATGCGTAGTAAACATAATGGGAGCCATCGTAGAATCCCATTCTGATAATTGCTGCTCAATCTCAGGAATATGCTGATGCTGATGCACTTTATAGATTGATAGATTTTCATTTGCATGAGCAAAATGTGTCGAATCATTACTCTTTTTACCTGCTCCTGATACACCTGATTTTGCGTCAATAATAATGTCAGATGATTCAATTAATTCACTCGATAAAAGTGGTGCCAATCCTAACAAAGCAGCAGTAGGGTAACAACCCGGATTTGCAATCAAACGACTTTCACGAATCTTAGCTCTGTTCCATTCAGAGAGCCCATACACGCTTTTGTTCAATAAATGACCTGGTGCCGGTTCCCCTTTATACCACTTTTTATACATTTCGCTACTTTTCAACCTGAAATCTCCGGATAGATCTATAATTTTCATATCATATTCAGATAACTCCGGGATAAGCTTCTTTGATATACCGCTGGGCAAAGCTAAAAAAACAAGCTCACTTTGTTTTGCAATTAGCCCAGGATCTACTTCATTTAAAATATGTGGAATAAGTCCGAAATGTTGCCTATTCTCAGCATCAAGGCTATTTCCTGCACTTGACGATGAATATACAGCCGTTAAACGGAAAGTTGGATGATTCGAAAGTAACCGTATCAATTCCATTCCGCTATATCCTGTAGCCCCTACAACAGAGACATCCATGTTTCCACCCCGCTTATTGTTTGTATATTCTGTAATATCTATCTATTATAGTATGTATATTTATAAAATCAAATGTATTTTTATTTAAATTCTAAAAAATGGACTTTAGCCCAATCAATATCGGTAAAAATAATTAGCTTCCATGATTAAATGATATGGAAGGTAACGTAGGGGCCTTATTTACTTTTAAAATTGCCAAGTAATCATATACTCATTATTTGCTTGCCTGTTACTCAAGTAAAAAACCGCTATTCACCAAAATTATGATTAATCACCTACCATTTATGTATAGTTTTAATGATCTCTCCACCTTTATTTAAAACAAAATAAAAGTTACTCTAATTTGATCAGTAAGTGAAGGACCCTTATAGCTACGGACTTTACTATTTTGTATCCTACTTCGTGATATACTAAAGCCTCATTCTAAAAGGACAGTCTTTCATTCGATATATCAAAAGGATTCGTTAAAATGCTATATAATTATTTTAGATAAGAAATGAAGGTTAGAAAGTGGGAAGGTTATGAAAATTGATACACCAAAAATATCGTTAGCGTTAACCGAAAGGAACTTTTCTGATATTTTTCATGAGGAAGATCCCATATTAGAAATGTGTTTAATCTCCAACTCTGATTTTACAAATGAAGTTGTGGATCGAGCACGCCTATATAATTTAGTAATGGCTAATTGTCGGTTTTCTAATACAGATTTTAGTCATATTGAATTGGTAGATGTTCGTTTCGAAAATTGTGATTTATCCAATGTAAACTTAAGTAATGCTTCCATACATAGAGTAGAATTTATTAACTGCAAATTACTGGGATGTAATTTTCCGGAGTCCTCTATTCGTAATGTAAAATTCGAGAATTCGATATTAAACTTATCTACATTCGGATATTCAAAACTTGAAAAAGTAATATTCAATGAGGTTTCATTAGAAAATGCGGATTTTTATGACTGTAAACTTAAAAAAATAGAATTCAATTTATGTAACCTGAATGGAGCAAACTTTGAACAAACCTCATTAAAAGGGATCGATATCAGTTCGTCTAATTTTGACTCACTTATGATTTCCCTAAATGATTTAAACGGATGTAAAGTATCAACACACCAAGCTATTCAATTCGCCTCCTTATTAGGATTAATTATTAAAGAATAACTTAGGAACTTGTTAAACCTTTCGTTAAAAAACCACAACTAATCTTCCTGTTCTGGTTAACACTATTTTCTGCAGAATGGGCTCGCTTTCCGCGGGCAAGCATCAAGCCTCCTCGCGCTCTGCGCTTCGGGGTCTTGATTAGCTTGTTCTTCCCGCAGGAGTCTCACCCATTCTGCAGAAAATAGGACAATGCTTGTATATGGACTTCCTCGGTATCAGATTGAAATTCTCTCTCCTTTAATCATTACTAAAGAAAACCATTGATAAGGGCTTTATGTATACGTAAGAAACCCTCATTTAATATCTAAAAAATAAAGAAGGAATTCAGTATATGGACTCTATAAAAGCCTTCTGAATTCCTTTTATCTACAATCAGAACTCCTTATAGAATTAAAGAGTTTTTGTTTTGTCCATTTCTATCTTTTCATTCTTTTTATCATCATCTTCAATCATACCTTTTGTTGCATTTTTAAACTCTTTTAATGTTTTTCCGAATGCTCTCCCTATTTCCGGAAGCTTTGATGGACCAAAAATCATTAATGCAAGCACTAAAATCAGAATAAGCCCTGGTATTCCAATATTTTGAAGCATATATATCTCTCCCATCCGAATATTAGTCTACTAATATTTAACAATCATACTCATAGTCATCCTAACATTCTCATCACTTAAAAACAATTATCTCTACTAGTATTCATTTACAAAATGACCTAATTCTGCAATCTCCAGTAAGACTATAGTTTTCTTTCCAAGCGAATCATATCCCTGCATAATATTCCGTTTTCATATATGGACTGAGGGTAATTCCTCGTAAAATAATCATGGTCGATCCCCATTATTCTAAAGCCAGCTTTTTGATACAAGGCAAGTTGATTGAGACTTGAGTTCCCAGTGCCAATTTCTGCAATGCGATATCCTTTAGAGACTGAAAAGGAACAGGCATATTCAATCAGGGTCTTCGCGTATCCTCTGCCCTGCCATTGTTCATGTATGGATAGATTCATAATTTCAACCCTGTCTGGTGTTTTCGGTATGATACAAATAATTCCTGCTACAATCTCATCCAGAAGAAATTCAAAAATATAGCCTGTTTTACAATACTTTTGTACTTGCTGCTTGGAAGGATCTGCTTTCAATAACAGCTCCCAGTGCTTTTCAGTAAGTTCTGTGCACCTGCTAATCTTTTCAATCATCACTTTTTCCATCTCCATTAATTAATCTATATATCTAATGCTCGTATGTTTGGATCATCTAAAGATAAACAAAATGTCTATCTAACCTTAACCCAACTCCTAATATTTTACTAAATATTAACAATCCAACTTCGCTCAAATGAAAAAAAGACGATACAGCTGTTTATAACAGCGATCGCCTTTTCATATGAAATTATTTGGTTACCTCATCATTATAAGCAATTAAGATAATATCCTTACCTAATTGCTCACTTAGTTCGTCCTGATACTCATTTAATTTCTTGATCTGATCTTCATTTAATTGTGCTACGTCATAACGATGCATAATGTCCCTCCTGTATGCGTAATGACAAAGAGAACTTCTCTTTCCTTGTTTATCATTCCCCTAGGCGTTGCATCCGTTTCACACTTTTTCACTTTTTGTCATCTCAAGCTTAAACAGGTCAACTGCTTTAGTTGGATGTTCACTTAAAGAAACGGCAGAAACAACGGCAATTCCATCTGCACCTGCTTCTAACACTTCGCGTGTATTGTCCGGTGTTATGCCGCCTATCCCTACAATCGGCAGTTCTGGATAAAGATCTGCCACTTCCCTTAAAAATCTGGTCCCGCTTGGTTTCTTGGCATCACTTTTTGAATTTGTAGGAAAGATAGGTCCAATTCCTACATAATCCGCTCCATATTTAATGGCTTCTTTCACTTCAGCCATAGTATGTACAGATACGCCAACCCATTTGTTCCCCATCATTTCCCTAACTTTTTGTACCGGTAGATCATCCTGTCCGATATGAATACCATCCGCATTAAGATGGATTGCTAATTCGAGATCATCATTTACGATAAACGGTACACCATATTGTCTACAAAGGCTCTGACAGTTTATTGCCAATTCCAGATATTTAGCCCCGGAGAGTGCTCCCTCACCCTTTTCCCGAAATTGAAAAGCAGTGATTCCCCCTATTAACGCTTCTTCAAGCACATCTAATGGATTGTTTAAGACATTTTGTGATCCCATTACAAAATAAATACGTAGGAGATTACGATTCAATTTAGAATCACCCCACATTTATCATACTGATTATAGGCAAAATGATTCGTCGGTCCATGCCCATGTCCCAATCGTAAATCATATTTGATTCCCATTTGGATGAATTTTTTCGCCTCTAAAATTGCTTCACGGGTCGAATATCCCTTTGCAAGAAAAGCTGTAATCGCAGCAGAAAAGGTACAACCTGTTCCATGTGTATTTTTTGTGTGTATTCTTTCCGTTTGCAAACTGAATGTCTCTCCACCCGCCAAGTAGACTGTATCCTCAGCAATATGTTGATGATCTATATGGCCGCCTTTTATGACCACGCATTCTGCTCCATAGCTCAAAATGATTCTTGCTGCCTTTTTCCTATCTTCTGCAGTTACGATGTCTATTCCACTCAGTACTTCCGCTTCCGGTATATTGGGTGTAATCATGCTAGAGATAGTAAATAACTTTGTGCGCAGGCTGTGTACCGCTTTTTCATGCAATAGACTCGCTCCGCCTTTTGCCACCATAACGGGGTCAATAATAAGTGGGATGTCGAGATCCTTTAGTACTTGATATACTTCCTCAATAATTTCCTCAGAATATAACATGCCTGTTTTAATGGCTGCTACATTAAAATCTTCAACAAGTACTTCAATTTGCTTCCGAACAAACAAGGGATCAACAGGATAGATTTCATGTACTCCGTTTGTATTCTGCGCTGTTAAGGACGTAATGGCTGATGTCCCAAATACTTTCAACTCCTGAAAAGTTTTTAAATCAGCCTGGATTCCTGCTCCACCGCCACTGTCAGAACCAGCAATCGTCATAACTACTTTCATATCAAGTCCTCCCCCCTGGATAACCGATTCAATTCATTTAAAATGACTGTTTGGAAGTCACCTATATAGTGAGATTGTTTACTGGCCAAACTGCCGACAAGTTTATATTCATGTAACAGTTCCTGCAAATGAACCAGATTTACCTCTTTGATTGTCAAGGCAGCAGCAGAAATTGCACTTAACAAGCAACCTGTACCGGTAATCTGTGTCATGTTGATATGGCCTCCTTCTACCATGGCGCATATTGACCCATCCGTTAAAACATCTTTCTCTCCAGATACAATCACAAAGCAGTTATATAGATTGGCGATTTTCTTTGATTCCTTTTCTATATCCATCTCACCTGATCCACCATCTACTCCCTTTTGTGTCCAGTCCACACAAGCAATGGTGGCAAGCTCCCCTGCATTGCAACGAATTAAAGTAAAATCAATTTCTTCCAAGAACTTCTGAACACTTTCTTTACGAAATGTACTCGCTCCCACACCTACCGGATCAAGTACGACTGGAATGCCATGGATATTTGCTGCCTTCCCCGCTGTCAGCATAGCTTCTTTTGTCCGTTTATTAAGTGTTCCAATATTGAGGAGTAAAGCATCTGCCCTCCTGACAATTTCCTCCATTTCATTTTCTTCATCAGCCATAATAGGAGCTGCACCAATTGCCAAAAGACCGTTTGCCTGTAAAGGTGCTGCCACATAATTAGTCATACAATGAATAAGCGGCTTCCTTTTTCGAATTTGTTTAAACATTAGTTAACCCCTCCGAATTCCAATTTTGTTTAGGCAGTGCCTTTTTACAAAAAATCGCTCGTACAAATGGCTTTTTTGGAAAGGTTCTTTTAACTTATATTGCTTTTGTTCATCGGCATGCTGCACATAGCGGCTCAAATTCACAAACGGCAATGTCCTTTCGGCGAAATTTAGCATGAATGGATATTCGAATCTCCTTTGCCAACAAATACTCTTCTCTCTTTGTACTTCTTTGCAAAAATTCATTTTCAGCCCTCCATTTTTCTGGTGGACGTATGGAAAAAGACCCTTTAATAGTGTGAGTATTTCACATACTAAAAAAGGGTCTCATATCAACTGATGATATTGCTCCCTACGTCAGTATTAACTGTACAGGTTCAAAGGGTCAGGTTTTACCTTCTCAACTCAGAAATGAGTCCCCCCGCAATCAAAACTATTTAATTGGAAACAAAAAAAGCTCTTCTAAATACCTTGAAGAGCTTTTCGCACATATCGAATAGGCCTATGTACTAATTGCTCCCTACGCCAGTGTTAACTGACAGGTTCAAAGGGTCAGGTTTTACCTTCTCAACTCAGAAATGAGTCCCCCTGCAAATAATTTGATTATTTATACTTTAACAGAAAGAAAAGCTACTTTCAATCCAACTTTATGTTTGTTGCTGGATGTCGATTCAAGCTAAGTACCCTTCCGTAAAAAGAAGAGCTCATAAATAACTCTCTCTTTCGAAAAATTTCATCTTATTGAACGCCCAAAGCAATCTTTGCATAGCGGGACATACGATCTTTTGTCCATGCTGGTGTCCAAACGATGTCAACTTCTACATTTTTGACTTCTGGAAGTTCTTTCAGTGCATAACGGACCTGATCGACAATCGTTCCAGCTAATGGACAACCCATCGCTGTTAAAGTCATTTTCACTGTCACATCACCTTCTTCAGTCATGTTCACATCATAGACTAACCCCAGGTTCACTATATCAATACCCAATTCAGGGTCCAAAACTTCTTCCAACGCGCTCATAATGCTATCTTTCATATCTTGATCCATAGTAAATCTCCTTCCATCATATTCTTTCTTCAATCCTACCAAACTTTGAACAATCTGACCATTCTTAATCCTTATACAAGCTTTTCCTCTATCCAGTTAACAGCCTGTAGCAATCCTTTTCTTGTAACGGCATGTCCGGCGTTTTTTTCAGATATGTAAGTAATCATGCCAGATTCTACTTTTTCGTGGTGTTGATCAATAAATGCACGACCCCCTGCAATTGGTACAACCTGATCTTTTTCCCCATGCCAGAAGAAAAGTGGGCGATTCTTTAATTTCTCAGGTTGCAGGGATAAATCAAGTTCTTCAAGAGTACCGAATATTTTTAATTTCTCTTCTTCCGTAATTCCTAAATCAATCCCTTGTTTTTCAAATTCATTTACTTGATATTCCGCAAACTCTCTATAGGCTGGATTCCCCATCATGCTTACTCCAACACGAATCCAATCATATTGAGTTAATGCACCAAGCGTGGAAATCGCCCCCATTGACGTTCCGCCAAGACCTATACAATCATGGATGGCCAAACCATGTTCAGTGATAGATTTTTTTATCATATGCAGCTCTTTTATAGAGGTTATGACAATTTTCCAAAATGAACTTGATAAATTCTCTGTACCCCCATCCTCTCGTTCACCGTGTAAATAGGCCTCAGGCAAAAACACTCTGAATCCCTTTTCCGCCAAGAGGTAAGCATAGTGTAAATTATGTTCTTTCGCACTGGTGAATCCGTGAAGAAAGATAAACCCGGGAAGAGGTACATTATTCATATCCTGCTTTCCGACAATAAGCATTGGAATATGTTCTACATATACTTTTTCTATTTGTATCATTGTTATCCCCATTCTATATATATATTTTATAAACCAAACAATACCAATAACTCCTTATACTTGTTATGATATATAAATGAGGAATCTAAATGGAATTAATTAAACTTATAATCCTAAAATAAATTTTATTTAGAAGGAGAGCCCTATGACAGATAAACATTTAATTGTACTTGATTTGGATGGAACTTTGTTGAAAGATGATAAAACCATCTCTCCACGTACTAAAAACGTATTACAAACATTACAAAATAATGGCCATGAAGTTATGATAGCGACAGGCAGACCATACCGTTCCAGCGAACCATACTATCGTGAAATGCAATTTAAAACACCAATTGTGAATTTTAATGGCGCGTTTATCCATCATCCCCTCCATTCAGGCTGGGGCATGCATCATTCACCGCTTGATATTAAAGTGGCCAAAGAAATTGTGGAAGCTTTGAATAATTATCGTTATCACAATATTATCGCTGAGGTAAAAGATGATGTGTATTTCCATTATCATGATGAAAAATTAATTGATATTTTCCAACTTGGAAGCCCTAA
The DNA here is from genome assembly GCA_045605505.1 of Pradoshia sp. GTDB lineage: Bacteria > Bacillota > Bacilli > Bacillales > Pradoshiaceae > Pradoshia. The sequence goes on along the minus strand of JAZUQD010000437.1, from coordinate 4,049 downwards.
TGTGACTACCGGAGATCTTCGTCAATTTTTACAGACCTCCCCTACGTCCATGCTTATCCATTCTGACGAGGATGATGTTACCAATATCAGAAAGCACCTTTCCGATGTTCATGCTGAAGTCATTGATCACAGACGCTGGGCAGATCCATGGCATGTTATCGAAATCGTAAAAAGTGGGATGAGTAAAGCCGTTGGCGTTGATTTGGTTGCGAAAGATTTAGGGATCTCCAGAAAGAATATCATCGCATTTGGTGATGAAGATAATGATTTAGAAATGCTTGATTATGTTGGCACCGGCGTGGCCATGGGCAATGGTATCGAACAGCTGAAAACGGTCGCTAACCATATTACATTAACGAATGAAGAAGATGGAATTGCCGTCTTCCTTGAAGAAAAATTCAATATTAAGTCTGCATGACTAACATAATCTCTTGATGGTTAAGATAAAAATGACTCTCATTTCTAGAGTCACAACTTGAATGCGGGGGGTTATTCCATGGGAAAAAGGAATAAATCAAAGCGCTTTGTCCAAGACGGTAAGACTGCTGTATCCAAACATAGTGAGCGATTCCCATATCGCACAACTATGGCTGAGGCGGAAGCAGCACAGAATTCTACCTGTGGAGGTTTATAAATGCGTAATGAATTATTTAGCCGTGCTCAGAAAGCGGTAGAATTGGCGCAGACAAATGGCTCCAATCAGCAAGAATTAATCACCAAAGCACGGAATGAGCTTTCTTCTGCATTCGCTAACTCTACTCTGGCTGAGCAGGCTCAATTGCATACCATGCAGGATATACTTGATTCCCTTGAAAAGCATTCAAACTAATGAAAAAGAGCACAAGACTAAGGTCTTGTGCCCTTTTTTTAATCTTTACGGAAAGAACCGATAACACCGGTAGATTGAACGATATTCGTAAAGGCATGCGGGTCGACTTCTTGAATAATACTCTGCAAATCATAAAGTTCATAACGGCTGATTACAATCATCAGCATATTTTTATCTTCACCAGTAAAGGCTCCGACAGCAGGGATCATCGTTATTCCGCGTACCAGCTTGGAATGAATAGCCTGTTTCAATTCATCAGCATGTCTCGTTACAATCATAGCCGTAACTTTAATATGTGTTGTATGAATCGCATCAATGACTCTTGTAGATACATATAAAGAAATTAATGTATAAAGTGCTTGTTCTTCTGAGTACATAAGTCCAGCAATGGCCACAATAGCTCCATTCAGCATTAAAAAGTAAATCCCAATTGGCTTATCATTAATCCTTGAAAGAATCATTGCCACAATATCCATACCACCCGTGGAAGCACCAAATCGTAAAGTGATTCCAACACCTGCGGCTCCAATTACACCACCGAACACAGCATTAAGGATAATATCATCCGAATACGACTGCACAGGTAAAATTTCTAAGAATAAGGACATTAGTAAAACAGCTAAAAAGCTGTACACCGTGAATGACCGCCCAACTTTAAACCAAGCAAGGATAGCAATCGGAATATTAAGAGCAAGTAATAATACCCCCGTTGATAAATTAATATTCGTAAACATGTCCAATGCTGCAGAAATAATTTGAGCTGTGCCCGTAAACCCACTCGCAAAAATGTTCGCAGGAATTAAGAAATAATTCATTGCGATTGCATTTAATAAAGCTCCAATCACAACAGCAAGTATTTTTTTTGTTTCATTCCAAACCAAATCTAGCTCCTCCTTAAGTTGACAACTACAAATAAATTCTCCATTATAAGATAGGTTGTGAACAATTTTTGTTTTCTAAAAAAGATTGTAGACTTATAATTAAACTAAGAAAATTTTAAAAAAGTAGGTGTCTATATGAGTGTACAAATTTTGGCTGATAGTGCAAGTGATTTGCCATTAGAATACTTCCAGGATAACAATATCATTCTTTTTCCATTAAAAGTACATCTTGATGACAAGGACTATGATGATCAAATCACCATCAAACCAAAGGTAGTCTACGATGCCATGCGTAAAGGAAAAGCACCTAAAACATCACAGGTGTCTCCACAAGATTTTTATGAAAAATTTGAACAGCTGGCAAAAAATAAACAATCCGGGCTTTATATCGCATTTTCTTCTGAATTAAGCGGTACCTACCAAACAGCGGTTATGATGAGAGACGAAGTTAAAGCTGAGTACCCAGATCTTCAATTGGAAATAATAGATAGTAAATGTGCCTCTTTAGGCTATGGCTTAGTCGTCATGGAAGCCGTACGCAAAGCTGCCAAGGGAGCCAGCATGGAAGAACTGAAAAAAACAGCACAGTTCACTGCTTCCCATATGGAACATTTATTTACCGTAGACAATGTGGAATACCTGGCTCGAGGCGGCCGAATTTCTAAAACTTCAGCCTTTATCGGCGGATTATTGAATATCAAACCACTGTTGAATGTTGAAGATGGTAAACTGGTTCCACTAGACAAATTTCGCGGCCGCAAAAAACTATTGCAAGCCGTAATTGAAACAATGAAAGAACGCGGCGACCAATTGGATAAACAAATCATTGGAATCAGCCATGGCGACGATATCGAAAAAGCGATGGAATTTAAGCAATTGATTGAGGAGAATTTCCAACCAAAATCTGTTTATATTTCATCTGTCGGTGCAACTGTTGGCGCTCATGCCGGCCCAGGTACCATTGCTATATTCTTCCTAAATAAATTATCCTGAGTCTGTATTCTGATGTATACATATTTTCCCCTACTTGCAACATACTAGACGTAGTCTCAGTAAATAAACTGCAAAGGGGATAGCACACATGGCATATCATACTTCAGATAACAATAAAAAAGCCAGAGATAACCAAGCAAAGCATGAATTAAAAAATATTCAGGAAGAGAAAAACCGAAAAGCCGGAAAAAAATCTTTTTCAAAAAAAACTGATCACTTATAAGTAAATCTCCATCTCACATCTTAACTGTGTATAAAGAGGATTTCAATTAAAATCCTCTTTTTTTTACTTGTATTTGAACTTATATAGAGGTTTTTTTATAATTAGTATAAAAATGGAGGGATAATATGGCTAAAGAGAGCTCATTTGACGTAGTTTCAAAAATTGACCTATCTGAGGTGTCTAACGCTGTTACGATGGCTGTGAAAGAAATTAAAACACGCTATGATTTTAAAGGAAGCAAAAGTGATATTCGAATGGAAAATGAAGAGCTAGTTCTTGTCTCTGACGATGATTACAAAATGGAGCAATTGAAGGATGTTTTGATTAGCAAACTGGTAAAACGTGGTGTTCCTATTAAAAACCTTGATTATGGAAAATTAGAGGGTGCTTCAGGCGGAACCGTTCGACAACGAGCTAAATTGGTTCAAGGCATAGACAAAGAAAATGCCAAGAAAATTAATGTTATTATCAAAAATACAGGCAATAAAGTGAAATCCCAAATACAGGATGACCAAATCCGCGTAACGGGAAAAAACAAAGATGATCTTCAGCAAGTTATTGCAGAAATTCGGGCAGCTGATCTTTCGATCGAAGTTCAATTTATCAACTTCCGCTAGTAGTTACATAGGATGTTTCAATCCATAAACCCCTTCCAAATATGGAAGGGGTTTCTTAGCTTTTTCAAACATATTGCAAATGGCAGTTGGCTCAACTGCCACTGGATCGCATATATATCCTAGGGTGAGTTTTCTCATTTATTTATCTTTCGTTTATTTCCCTTTCCCATGTTTCTTTTTCCATAAATGAGGAATAACAATAGGGAAACATTAATTGGAAAGGATGTTGTGAAATGAATGAAGATATAAAAATCGGTAAAGATGGTTTTCCCGAACAAGAACAAAGTACTCAACCGGGTGTCACAAACGAAATGAACCCACAGCCCAAAGAAGTGGATGAAAATTATAAAGGCAGTGGTAAACTAGAAGGGAAAGTAGCCCTTATTACAGGCGGAGACAGTGGAATTGGCCGTTCTGTTGCCCATTATTATGCTAAAGAAGGCGCCAATATTGCCATTGTGTATTTGAATGAACATGAAGACGCAAATAAAACGAAAGATTTAATT
>JAZUQD010000436.1:0-4442 GCA_045605505.1 Pradoshia sp. | reverse complement strand
CCACCTTTGCCTCCTCCAATCGGCTGACCGGTAAGAGCGTTTTTAAAAATCTGCTCAAAGCCGAGAAATTTAATAATACTTGCATTAACAGTAGGGTGGAATCTCAAGCCGCCTTTATAGGGACCGATGGCGCTGTTATACTGTACACGGAATCCACGGTTTATTTGTACCTTGCCCTGATCGTCGACCCAGGGGACTCGAAAGGTAATCAGTCTTTCGGGCTCTACAATTCTTTCAAGGATACTTTGCTCCATGTATTCTGGATGCCTAGCAAATACAGGGACGAGTGAATCAAAGATTTCTTTAACAACTTGATGAAATTCTCTTTCATTAGGATTTCGCTTTTTGACTGTTTCAAATACTTCATCAACATAATTTTTCGCAGTAATCGTTTCTGTGTCTTTAAGCTCTGTCAATACAGTCATGCTGTTATAAACCCTCCCTTAGGTGAACAGTAAATTAGTATGTATACTTTAGTCTAATAAAGAAATGATATACCAAATTATCTGATTTTTCAAATTCATAATTAAAAATCAATCTAAACAGTATGATAGTAAAATAAGATAAATGGAGCTGGAGCGGGGTATTTTGGAGTTGAAATTATATTCCAGTGCTTATTTTTATCTCTTAAATAACTATGGTGAACCGTATCATAAGTAAGTGAGTTTTATGAAGTAATGAAAAGCTGGAATACACATAACCACCAAATTGGCTATGTGTATTCCAGCTTTTTTGACTTTTTACCAGATTACTTTTCTGGTTTTAACAGTGTTTCTCATTCGTAATTTATAAACTTTCATTCACTCCCAATTTGTATGAAAGACGCCTTCTAAATCCCGCCGTTCATAGGTATGGGCACCGAAGAAGTCACGTTGTGCTTGCAGAAGAGAAGCGCTGGATGTTCCGGTCCGATAACTATCGTAGTAGGTGAGGGAAGCATTTAAACATGGGAAAGAGATACCTGATTGAATGCCCTCGCACACGATTTTGCGCAAACCTTTTTGATAGTCTTGGATCTTTTTCGTAAAGTAGGGAGAGATTAATAAGTTTGCCAGGCCAGGCTGTTCTTGATAGGCCTCACTTATGGCATTTAAAAATTCTGCGCGGATGATACAGCCGCCGCGGAAAATTAACGCAATGTCCTTCAAAGGCAAATTCCAATCGTAAAGTTCAGAAGTCATTTTATACTGTGTAAATCCTTGTGCGTAGGCACAGATTTTCCCCATATATAAGGCTTGTCGAACATATTCAATCCACACATCTTTATCAAGATTATGCTGTCCCTTTTCTGGTCCTGTTAAAATAGTCTCTGCCTTTACTCGTTCCTCTTTTAAAGAAGAAATATAACGGGCAAATAAAGACTCAGTTATAATCGAGGTAGGTATGCCGTTGTCGATAGATTGAATGCTTGTCCATTTACCTGTCCCTTTTTGTCCTGCTTTATCGAGAATGACATCGACCATTGGCAAGTTGGTTAAATCATCTTTTTTCTTCAAGATTTTTGCCGTAATTTCAATTAAGTAACTCTTCAGTTCTCCTTGGTTCCAGGTTTCAAAGATATCCGCTATTTCCTCAACAGATAAGTCTAAGCTCTCTCTTAAAAACGTATAAGCCTCTGCAATTAGCTGCATATCTGCGTACTCGATTCCGTTATGCACCATTTTTACAAAGTGACCAGCCCCTTTAGGACCAATATATACACAGCAAGGTTCACCTTTAACTTGTGCAGCTATTTTCGTAAGGATAGGTGCCACTTTTTCATAGGTGCTTTTATCACCGCCAGGCATAATGGAAGGACCAGTTAGAGCACCGACTGCTCCACCTGAAACCCCAATTCCTAAGTAACCGATACCTTTTAACTTCAGTTCCTCGTATCGGCGTTCCGTATCTTCATAATGAGCGTTACCGCCGTCCATAATAATATCGCCTTCTTCAAGAAAGGGGACTAAGGAACTGATGATTGAATCAGTGGCCTTGCCTGCAGTAACCATAAGAAAGATTTTCCTCGGAGTTTCTAAGGATTGTACAAAAGCTTCTAGCTTGTAGTAGGGCTTAATTGTTTCCCCATCAAGTTTTTGTACAAGTTTATCGGTTAAATCACTTGTGTAATTATATACAGCCACTTGTTCGCCTCGACTAGCCATATTTAAAGCGATATTACTGCCCATAACGCCTAAACCAATAACACCAATTGTATTGACCATTTTTCCTGCTCCTTTTCTAAATCAATAGGCAGTAACCCTTTAAAGTGAGGTGTTACTGCCTAGAAAGAGATTACACGAATAAGCTTATCAAAAGAATAAATCCTAATCCAGCTACGGATATAATGGTTTCGAGTAAGGTCCAGGTTGCAAATGTTTCCTTCATGCTTAATCCAAAGTATTCTTTGAACATCCAGAAACCGGCGTCATTAACATGAGAGGCGATAACACTGCCTGCGCCTGTCGCAAGAACAACCAGAGCCAGGTTGACATCCGTTTGTCCCAACATCGGAATCACGAGTCCAGCTGTTGTTAATGCAGCCACTGTTGCAGATCCCAATGAAATACGTAGAATGGCAGCAATAATCCAAGCTAGCAGGATAGGGGATAAGGAAGTTCCATTGAATAATTCAGCTACATAATCGCCCACACCGCCATCAATTAAGACTTGTTTGAAGGCACCGCCGCCTCCAATAATTAGGAGCATCATTCCAATATGTGTGATCGCAACTGTACAGGATTCCATTACATTTTTAATTGGGATTTTTCTTGCCAACCCCATTGAATAAATGGCAAATAATAAAGAGATGAGCATAGAAGTGCCAGCTTCACCAATAAATCGAATAGTTGCCAGGAAACTATTATCTTCAAATCCTATCGTTTTTTGAAGAAGAGTAACAATCGTAGCAATAGACATTAGGATAACTGGAAATAAAGCAGTAAATACACTGATTCCAAATCCAGGTGTCTCTTCCAACTTGAATTCCTTGTGTTCTCCTAAAGAAGCAATATCACCGGTTTTTGTAAATGAATTTGGTACCATCTTTTTAGCAAGTTTCGTGAATACAGGTCCGGCTAAAATAACCGTCGGAACAGCCACAATAAAACCATAGAGTAATACTTCGCCAATGTTTGCGCCATATTCACCCGCAATAACAGTAGGCCCCGGATGTGGAGGTAAGAATCCATGAGTAACAGATAAAGCGGCTACCATTGGAATACCAAGATACAAAATAGAAATCTTTAATTCTCTTGAAATCGCAAAAACAATTGGAATTAATAAGACTAATCCCACTTCAAAAAAGAGGGCAACCCCGATAATAAAGGAGGCCACCACGACAGCCCATTGGATATTTTTCTCGCCAAATTTATTAACAAGAGTCATCGCAATACGTTGGGCGCCTCCGGAATCGGCAATCAACTTACCTAACATAGCTCCAAGTCCAAAGACTAATGCCAAGTGGCCGAGCGTTCCGCCTAATCCAGCTTCAATCGTAGCGACAATTTGTTCTACTGGCATTCCAAGTGCTAAAGCAACACCGAAAGATACAATGATTAATGAGATAAAGGTGTTTAGTTTTAAACCCATAATTAAAATCAATAAAGCAACAATTCCGATTGCAACAATAACTAATGGCATTTTCAGTTCCCCCTAGTGCTGTTTGATTAAACTTCTTTGGTAGCTGGCGATACGTGAATAATCTTCTTCTAATAATCTGGATAAGCTAATAAAAATCGGCAGTAATTGTCTGTACTCTTTTGTTGCTTCTTCCTTAGGTGTGTGTTTAAAGGTGTTGCCAACCATTTCAGAAACAATTTCAAATGAGTCAATTTTTCCGGTAGCATATAAGCCCAAAATACAGGCACCTAAACATGAACTTTCATAACTTTCAGGTACGACTACCTCTGATGCAAAGATGTCGGCCATCATTTGTCTCCAAACCTCTGATCTGGCAAAGCCTCCTGTTGCTTGAATACGTGTAACTGGGCCATCCATGCATTCAATCAACGCTAGAAATACGGTGTATAGATTGTAGATAACACCTTCTAAAGCTGCCCGAATCATATGTTCTTTTTTATGTGACATGGTTAAACCGAAGAAAGATCCACGTACATCAGGATTCCATAATGGTGCACGTTCACCTGCAAGGTATGGGTGGAATAAAAGCCCATCTGAACCTGGTCTTACTCGTTCGGCAATCTTGGTTAGTACTTCGTAAGGGTCAATTCCCAGTCTTTTAGCTGTTTCTACTTCTGAAGATGCAAGCTCATCCCGAATCCAGCGCAGGACCATCCCGCCATTATTTACTGGCCCGCCAATGACCCAATGTTTTTCCGTTAGGGCATAACAGAAGATGCGTCCTTTTTCATCTGTTTGCGGCTTATCAATAATCGTTCGAATAGCACCGCTTGTCCCAATCGTTACGGCCACTTCACCTTTGCGGATTGCATTTACACCTA
>JAZUQD010000435.1:0-1567 GCA_045605505.1 Pradoshia sp. | reverse complement strand
CAAATTCTTTAAACCGTGAGATAACCGATTAACTCTTTCATTTAGTTCTTGATATGTAAATACCCTGTCTTCACATATGATGGCCTTCTTGCCCCCATACAAGCTTACGGCCCTGTCTAAGAATTGCGTAAGTATTAATGGTACGTTCATTACTGTATCCCCCTTTGCTAAAATCAAAATATTCGGAATTAATTAGGCGTAACATACTCACTGGACTTTTCAATGATAGGAGGAATCAATTTAACTTCTGATATTTATCATGGAATATCAATTTTCAAAAATCTTCTCGCTAAAATATTCAACTCTCTCCCAAATAATTAATTCGCAAGCAAGAACTATATTTCCTGCAATAACAATGAAAAAGAAATATAAAAAAAGCAATCCTAAGAATGCTTGAATGAATAAACCCTTATTGTTTGCGGTCTATAAGGAAAAATAGAAACAGTCTTACTTTGATTAAATTAAGAAATTTAGACTAGTAAATTGACAGGGTGGGGGTCGCTGGTTCGAACCCAGTCGGGTCATACATTTCGAGAAGGCTTAAACCCATGTGTATCAAGGGTTTGAGCCTTTTTTCTATTATTCAGTAAAAACCCGATTTCGCCTGTATTTTTATACATTGCACAAATACTGCACAGAAGCTGCACACGACACTGCACGAGCCCAGTCTTCCAAGGGGTTCAGCTGTCTCTATTATTTCCGTTAAATCCAAAATGTTCACCAAACCGATCCGCTGTCCGCTTCTGGATTTCCTCATTTGTATGGGAATAGATATCGAGTGTAATCTCGACTCTGGCATGTCCGAGACGCTCACTAACCACTTTTGGATTCTCTCCCATCCTCATAAGGATTGTTGCATGAGTATGCCTAAGATTGTGAAATGGCATACAAGGGACTCCTGCCAGCTTGATTAACCGTCGATATTTTCTGAGCAGATTCCGTGGCTCCATATACGTTCCGACAGAAGAAGCAATGACAATTCCCAATTCATTCGGTTTTTGCCTTTTCTTATACTCTACTAAAGCATCTCTGACATCAGGCGAAAGGAAAACTTCACGTACAGATTGAGCAGATTTGACTGTCTTCACATATAAGCCCTTCTCTTTCGTCCTAACCAACGACTCGATTACATGAATCACACCTTTATCCAAATCGATGTTATTCCAGCGAAGTGCTAATAACTCTCCGCGTCTCATTCCCGTGAAAATCGCTAATAAGAAGGGAATCAATTCACCCTCCCGCTCACAGACTTCAAGAAATGTTTTGGCTTCCTCAACCGTCCAAGTTTGCTTACGCTGTTTATGGACCGTCGGCGGCGTAGCATCACGGGCCGGATTGCTCTTAATCAATCCCCATTTCACCGCTTTCTGCAGAGCTTTGGAGAGGAGATTATGCATCTTCCTTACCGTTGCATTCGCCAATCCTTCCTGAAGCTTGGTAGCATAGAACTGGTCGATATCATAGGTTGTAATCTTGGATAACGGAGTTGATTTAAAATACGGAACCAAATGATACCGAACGATTGGTTCGGCTTTCTCATACGTTGGCAACTGAACTTCATGTTTGT
>JAZUQD010000434.1:0-1590 GCA_045605505.1 Pradoshia sp. | reverse complement strand
AGCCAAAGGAAATCCAGGTCCAAGCGGTGCCGGTATTTTTATAAAAGCAGATGGTGAAGTCCACCGCTATTCCATACCCCTTGGCATTCATAATAATCATGAAGCTGAATACTTAGCCTTGATTCATGCTTTGAAGATCTGCCTGGATAAAAAGTATGACGTGATCTCTGTTCGTACCGACTCAAAGCATGTGGCGGACGCGATGGAAAAAGAGTTTGTAAAGAAAGAATCCTTTAGACAATTACTCAATCAGGCACTGGAGCTTTCTTCTCAATTCTCCTTATTTTTCATCAAATGGATTCCAGAATCGCAAAACAAATCAGCGGATTTGTTATCAAGGCAGGCTGTGCAAATGAACGAGCAAAAATAATTATACGATTGAAACAGCATGGAATAAAAATAGAAAAGAGGAAAAATCATTGTCAAAAGGGCTTATCCATCATATTGAAATCAATGTATCAGATTTAGATAAATCCATTGACTTTTGGGGCTGGCTTCTAGCTGAACTAGGATATGAACTTTACCAGGAGTGGGACAGTGGACAAAGCTTTAGAATCGGGGATACCTATATAGTCTTCGTTCAAACAGAGGGAAAATATATGGATATCCCTTATCACAGATGTCGAACGGGATTAAACCATTTGGCGTTCCATGCCGAATCCAGGCAACAAGTAGACGATTTAACTAAGAAATTAAAAGAAAAGAATGTACAAATTCTTTATCAGGATCAACATCCATTTGCAGGTGGGAAAAATCATTATGCGGTTTTTTTCGAGGATCCTGACAGAATTAAAGTTGAATTAGTAGCACCCTAACCTACCTTTGGTTAGTTGTTCTCACGTAAAGTTGTTGAAATTGGAACATCGGAATATCTTGCCAATTATTTAAGTGAGAATTTTTGTAGTAAGAATGTCATTTTTATAACCAATATACATACTGTTGTCAGTTCAGTATGAAAAAACTCAGAAACCTTTTAGGATTCGACTAATTAAAATAGTTTATAGCAGGAATTACATCCATTGTTCCACTTTCTTTGATGAACTGAGTCAGTAGGTGAATATGGGCTGAACCTATTATTAAAAGAGTTCTGTCCTCGGGGGAAACAGTCATTTCAATAAGATTCGCATAAATAATCAAATTTCGCTGATACCACCATCTTAGCCAATCAATCCCGATATAGTCTGTACCTTTTCCTATTTGTGCAATCATCATATTCAATTCATGCTCTAGTTTAATTCTTGATTCACTATTGCACGCCTTAACTAACTCATAAATATCAATGTGATCAAAGCTTTTATTTAACTGTGACCAGTAATGGTTCTTAATAAATTCATATTTATCTGGTTGTTCTTCTTTTGCCCAATCATATATCTGACCAAGTCCCCTATTCCCTACCGTTTCCATCCAATCGACCGCATAAACTTGCTTATGACCTAATTCAGCGGCTGTCCTGAATCCAAATTGGTGGATTTCGTTGACCTCATTTCTCAACTCACCATTCAGATATTTATCATACTCGTCATTTAGCCAAGTATGTTCTTCTTTTACAACTTCAAGGGCTATTTTAGTCGGTTTAAATTCTTTCAGACA
>JAZUQD010000433.1:0-2196 GCA_045605505.1 Pradoshia sp. | reverse complement strand
GTAAAAAATGATGAAAAAATCACTATATTTGGAGACTATGATGCAGACGGTGTCAGCAGTACAACGATTTTAATGCTTGCTCTTAAACTAATGGGAGCTGAGCAGGTGTCATGGTATATTCCGAATCGATTTACAGAGGGTTATGGACCAAATGACCAGGCCTTTCGAACCATTAAAGAACAGGGTACGACTTTGCTTATAACGGTAGACTGCGGTATCTCAGGTATTAGTGAAGCCCAGTTAGCGAAAGAATTAGGAATGGATTATATTGTAACGGATCACCACGAACCGGGTCCGGTTTTACCGGAAGCACTAGCAATCCTTCATCCGAAGAAACCCGGTGAAACGTATCCATTTTCTGAGTTGGCCGGTGCCGGTGTGGCGATGAAGCTGGCCCATGCTTTATTAGGTGAATTGCCGGATGAATTGATTGGAATCGCTGCAATTGGAACGGTGGCAGACTTGGTTCCTCTTCACGATGAAAATAGATTGATCGCCATTAAAGGAATCCAGGCGTTAAAAAAATCAACAAGACCAGGTATTATTGCACTTTGTCAAAAAGCAGGTATTCAGCGAGAAGCATTTAATGAGGATTCCATCGGGTTTGGATTAGCGCCAAGAATAAATGCTGTAGGAAGGTTGGAGTCAGCGGATCCAGCTGTACACCTTTTACTTACAGAAAATCAGGCAGAAGCAGATTTAATTGCAGATGAAATAGACTTGCTGAATAAAGAGAGGCAATCGATTGTTAAAGAAATGACAATGGAAGCCATCGAGATCGTTGAAAAGCATTATCCACCTGAAAATAATCCGGTGCTCGTTATTGCTCATGAAGGCTGGAATACTGGAGTTGTAGGGATTGTAGCTAGTAAGCTTGTAGAAAAATATTATCGACCGACGATTGTCTTAAGTATCGATCGTGAAAAGGGAACGGCAAAAGGTTCTGCACGAAGCATTAGAGGTTTTGACCTTTTTCAGAACTTATCTTTAAATAGAGAATTGCTTCCTCATTTTGGCGGGCATCCAATGGCAGCTGGTATGACTTTAAAAATAGAAGATGTTGATGTATTAAGGAAACGCTTGATCGACCAGGCCAATCAGACTCTAACGGAAGATGATTTCCAGCCTGTAACAGAGATTGATGGCTTAATTTCACTCGAAGAAATATCATTAACTCTCATTCAACAAATGACCCAGCTTGCTCCATATGGAATGCAAAATCCAAAACCGAAGATCTTAATTGAGGATGCGCTGGTGACATCTTCCCGAAAAATTGGGGCGGATAAGACGCACCTTAAACTTCAGATTGAGCAAAACGGAATTGACCTGGACAGCATTGGGTTTGGACTGGGAGAAATTATGGAGCATTTATCTCCGCAAGCCAGCGTCTCTGTGATCGGTGAACTAGCTATAAATGAGTGGAATAATGTGAAAAAGCCACAATTATTTTTACAGGATATAGCCGTGAAGAATTGGCAATTATTTGATTGCAGAAGTGGAAATGGTAAAATTCAATTGCAGGCAGTACCGGAGCAACGCAAAATCATTCTCTTCCAGGAAGAGAGTAAACAGTGGTTACCGGAATATACTAAAGAGAATGATCGAATTGTCTATATACCATCTTTGGAAGCCGCTAAACAAGAATCATTAGACGGCTATCAGGTGATATTAGCAGATTTGCCACCACAAAAAGATTTATTAGAAGCACTTTTTATTGGAGAAATGCCAAAAAGAGTGTATATTTACTTTCGGACCACTCAAAATGATTATTTTTCTGCATTTCCAACAAGAGACCAATTTAAATGGTATTATGCCTTACTGGCCAAAAAAGGACCTATTCAATTTGAGGATTTGCGTTCCATGCTGATTATTCACAAGGGCTGGTCTAAAGAAAATATTGATTTTATGACAAAGGTGTTTTTTGAACTAGAGTTTGTTACAATAAGAAACGGACTCATCGATTTGGTAAGAAGTAGTATGAAACGGGATCTGCAGGAATCCAAAACCTATCAGGAAAGACAAGCAAGAATGGCTTTGGAACAAGAACTTTTATATGCGCCATTCAATCAGCTTTATCAATACTTCAGCAACCTGATTCGTTCCCGTAAGGAAAACAAGGAGGAAACTGAGCAATGGATTTAAAACAATATATACAGATTGTAGAGGATTGGCCGAAGCCGGGGATTAAATTTAAAG
>JAZUQD010000432.1:0-4616 GCA_045605505.1 Pradoshia sp. | reverse complement strand
TTAAGAAGGGTTAATTTGCGTCAGGGTGAAATGTTCCTGACTTATGTAATTTGGTATTCAATCGGACGCTTCTTTATTGAAGGAATGAGAACGGATAGCCTCATGCTATTTGGCGAATTACGGATGGCACAGCTTATGTCTTTAACCCTGATTATTGGGGGAATTATTCTGTTTATCGTGAGACGGAAAATGGGCTATTCCGAGAAAAAATATTTAGATCTATAATGCTGATGGCTCATGTACCGCATCTTAGAAATTCATTTATCCGCAAGTTGTCCATCGTGAATGACTAAGGGGTGGGATCATTGAAAAAAGAAACTGTATCAAAAGGTTTATTGGCAGGTTTACGAACAACCTGGATGCTCGGGAAAATTATCTTTCCCGTCACGTTTTTTATAACGATTCTGCAATATACACCGGTATTACCCTGGATTATTGAATTAATAAGCCCGGTTATGGAGTTGATTGGACTTCCTGGAGATGCAGCGATTCCATTGGTACTGGGGAACTTTTTAAACTTGTATGCCGGAATTGGCGGTATCCTAGCTTTGGATTCTTTGACTGTTAAAGAAGTCTTTATCATTGCCGTTATGCTTTCTTTTTCACATAATCTGTTTATTGAATCCGGTGTTGCTTTAAAGGTAGGCGTTAAACTATGGGTGGTTCTTCTTACCCGCATCGGGCTTGCTTTATTATCCGCAGTTGTCATTCATTTATTTTGGCAGGGTGGATCAGAGAGAATTTATTATGGCATCAGCGGCAATGAGGAAGCGGTTACCGGACTGATTCCGATTTTGTTGATGGCGTTGGAGAAAGCAGCTTATGGAACCATCAAACTGGCGATCATTGTCATTCCTTTGATGTTAGTCATCCAGATTATGAAGGATTTGAATTGGCTAAATAAATTTTCAAATTGGATGAAGCCTGTCACAAGAATGCTAGGGATGAAAGAAAATACCTCTATGACATTGGTTGCGGGGCTCGTTATTGGTTTGGCTTACGGGGCAGGAGTTATGTTGGATGCCGTACGTGAAGATGGAGTTAGTAAAAAAGACATCACAATTGCTTTTATCTTCTTGATCGCTTGTCATGCAGTGGTTGAAGATACTGTTATTTTTATCCCTCTAGGCGTACCCGTTCTCCCATTGCTGCTAATCCGCCTGGTGACAGCCATTCTATTAGCCGTTATCATTGCCTATATTTGGAACAAAGTAGAATTAAAAAAGAGGAAGGAAGAACAGCGTGGAGCAGAAAATCACAACATTACTATTTGATTTGGATGGGACATTAATTGATACGAATGAATTAATTATTGCTTCCTTTTTACATACATTTGATCATTATTATCCCGGACAATATTCGCGGGAAGATGTCTATCCTTTTATTGGGCCATCACTGGCTGAAACATTTGGCGGCCTGGATCCCCATCGTAAGGATGAGATGATCGCCTTTTACCGCGAACATAATTTTGCAAATCATGATCTGCTTGTCCGCGAGTATGAAGGTGTGTATGAAACGATTGATATACTTAAAAAAAGCGGCTATAAAGTCGGCATCGTGACAACGAAGATGCGTAATGCAGTAAAAATGGGCTTGATTAAAGGTCGCCTTGACTCTTTCTTTGATGTGGTTGTTACACTTGATGATGTTAAAATGCCAAAACCGGACCCGGAGCCGATTCACTTAGCATTGGATAAGATTGGTTCAGTTCCATCAGAAACGATCATGGTTGGGGATAACAGTCATGATATTCTGGCAGGAAAAAACGCAGGAACGAAGACAGCTGGAGTCGCTTGGACGATAAAAGGAAGAGAATATCTCGAGCAATTTAATCCGGATTATATGCTTGAAAATATGCGCGATCTCTTAACCATCTTAAAGAAATGAGAAGAACCACTCGTTATCCGGTAAAAGGGGATGGCAATTCCCTCTGGTATGTTTATAAAACAGTTCCTTTTTGGAAGGTTGTTCGGAACTTTGTGGTTATACAACTTGCCAGATACACACCTTTTCTAGGCATGAAAAACTGGCTTTATCGGACATTTCTGGGGATGAAGGTGGGCAATAAGACTTCCTTCGCCTTGATGGTCATGCTGGATGTCATGTTTCCTGAAAAAATATCGGTTGGTCGTAACACAGTGATTGGATACAATACAACGATTCTGGCACATGAATACTTAATAAACGAATATCGTTTAGGTAGTGTGGTCATTGGCGACGAAGTGATGATTGGAGCCAATTCCACCTTGCTGCCTGGGATTGAAATAGGCAATGGTGCGATTGTATCGGCTGGTACACTCGTTCATAAGGATGTACCTGCAGGAGCTTTTGTAGGCGGTAACCCGATGAAAGTGATCTATAGTGCTGAAGAGATGAAAAAAAGAATACAAGAAGATACCTTTTTTCATTAAAAGAGTACCCCGTTCCTTTGGGAGCGGGGTTTTTTACTACCTACTTCAATAGGACTATTGAAGTAATCACTGGGTATAACATCCATATGACTTGAAATTTTTTAGTGAGAGCGATAGACTTTATCTAACTTCATCTTATTAGCATATTAGCGAACTAAAGTATTTTGAAAAATTACGATAAAGGACTGTTATATATGCCAAATCTATTTATGTTCGAAAAGCCCTTGGGCATGCGCGACACATTACCTGGTTTATTTAAGTTAAAACACACCATCAAACAAAGAATGATGGATGAAACAATCCAATACGGATATCGTTTTTTAGAAACTTCATCACTTGAATATTATGAGACAGTCGGGAAGGTATCAGCTATTCGCGACCTTCAATTATTCAAGTTATTAGATAAAGATGGTCATAGTTTAGTGTTGCGTCCTGATATGACTTCGCCTATTGCCAGGGTTGCTTCCTCCCATTTACTAAAGGAAGGTAATCCGATGCGGCTTGCCTATAGTGCAAATGTGTTTAGGGCTCAGGAGAAAGAAGGCGGCCGTCCTGCTGAATTTGAGCAATTTGGAATTGAATTAATTGGAGACCAGACCTTATCAGCAGATGCTGAAGTGCTTTCACTGCTATCCTCCGTATTAAAAGCTGCAGGGGTGGAACGCTATCATATTACGATTGGCCATATTGGATTTGTGCAGGATTTACTTCTTCATTTTGGCGGTTGCGAAGAAACGGCAGGAATCATGCGAAAATTCCTGTTTGAGAAAAATTACGTCGGTTTCAAAGAGTATGTCAATCAAATGCCGATTTCCTTAAAGGACCGTGAAATCTTACATCGATTCCTTGAATTAAAAGGAGGAAGAGAGATCCTGAAGTTGGCTGAAGAACTAACGGATCGGCAAATGGGTCAGGATGCTGTACAGGAATTGAAAAAACTAGCCGCTATCCTCCATTTAATCAATCATGATGAAATGATCACGTATGATTTATCACTAGTTAGCCATATGGACTACTATACTGGTATTCTATTTGAAGTTTTTGGGGAGAATGTAGGCTTTCCGATTGGAAATGGCGGACGGTATAACGAGCTTTATAAGCAATTCGGAACGGATGCTCCTGCTACAGGATTTGGTTTGCGACTAGATCGCATCCTAGAATCGCTTGACACAGTATTAAATGAAGAAACACCTACCTGTATCATTTATCATCCTGCTCAGCAATTAAGGGCAATGAAAAAGGCTGCTGAATTGAGGGGATCTGGTCAACGAGTCGTCTTGCAAAATGTAGATGGGATTAAGGAAGTAAATAAGTTTACAAGTAATTTTTCTAATATTGAGTTTATGATTGACATGACTGAAGAATCGAAGGGGGAAGGATGATGGATCAATTAACAATTGCCATGCCAAAAGGGCGGATATTGGATGAGGCCGTGGAATTACTAAGAAAAGCAGATTACCAAATTCCTTCTGACTTTGACGATTCAAGAAAGCTGATTATCAACGTAGAAAATGAAAATCTCCGCTTCATTCTGGCAAAGCCAATGGATGTTCCCACTTATGTGGAGTATGGAGTAGCTGATGTGGGGATCGCTGGAAAAGACGTACTTATGGAAGAAGAGCGTGACGTATACGAACTGCTTGATTTGGAGATCAGTGATTGCTATTTAGCGGTGGCAGGCCTGCCGAATACGGAAATGAGCAAGGTTGCACCAAAGATAGCCAGTAAATATCCCAATATTGCCTCTGAGTATTTCCGCGAACAGGGCGAACAGGTGGAAATTATTAAATTGAACGGTTCCATCGAGCTGGCTCCTATGATTGGTCTTGCTGATCGAATCGTCGATATTGTATCGACTGGACAAACCTTACGTGAAAATGGTCTGGTAGAGTATGCTACTATCCAAAATGTTACTTCACGATTTATTGCAAATCCGGTCAGTTATCGAATGAAAGAAAAAGTAATCGCTGAAATGGTCACTCGACTGGGAGCAGTTTTGCAACCCAAGGAATAACTGGAGGGAGAAAGCATGGAAATAAAGTCGTTAACGAACGGAATATCGCTGAAACGAACGGTTGATGGCGGGAGTGATGCTCAACGAAAAGTGGTCCGACAAATCTTACAGGATGTAAACGATCAGGGAGATCAGGCCCTCTTTTTCTACACCAAAAAGTTTGATCATGCCGAGCTGGATTCTCTGAAAGT
>JAZUQD010000431.1:0-16008 GCA_045605505.1 Pradoshia sp. | reverse complement strand
TTTTATTCGGCAATGAGGGGGAAATTCAATTAGTAAATTTTTAATCACATGATTTTATTCAGGTTGGTGAAGCTAATCGTAGATAAGGACGAAAGTAATCTTTATCAACGAAAGGTGGTATAAGTATGATTAACTTTACCTGGAATGTTTTTAGACAAACCGGCAGTGTAGATACTTATCTTCTTTTTAAGGAACTAGAAAGACAGAATGAAGGCCAATCTGAAGTGATTAAAGAGGAATACGAAGAAGTGGAAATCCCTATAAATTAATAACTTGCCGTCATATTGGAGTGAGTGACGTGCTGACAAAATGCGAAGGAATAGTCATTCGCAGTACTGATTATGGTGAGACAAATAAAATTATTACGTTGTATACCAGAGAGTTTGGGAAAATTGGAGTGATGGCAAGAGGAGCGAAAAAGCCAAATAGTCGCTTTGCAGCTGTCACTCAATTATTCCATTATGGTACATATTTATTTCAAGGGAGCCGTGGGCTGGGGCAATTACAGCAGGCTGAAACCATTGAATCCTTCCGTTCCATCCGGGAGGATATTTTCTTAACGGCCTATGCAGCCTTTATTGCGGAATTATTGGATAAAGGTACAGAAGAGAGAAAACCTCATTCATCTTTGTATGATCTTTTTTATTTATCGCTCCATTACATTGATGAAGAATATGATCCGGAAATTATCATGAATATTGTTGAATTGAAAATGCTGAACGTTTTTGGATTCGCTCCTGAGTTAAACCGTTGTGTAAATTGCGGAGCGCAGGATGGAACGTTTGTCTTCTCTGTAAGAGAAGGTGGTTTATTGTGCCACCGGTGTGACCATATAGATCCTTATAAAATTAAGATATCGCCGGCTGTTGTGCGGATTTTGCGTATCTTGTATTATATGGATTTAAATCGACTGGGCACAATTTCGATAAAAGAAGAGACCAAACAGGAAATCAGAAAAGTCCTTGATGCATATTATGGAGAGTATTTAGGTGTCGAATTTAAAGCAAAGCGTTTTCTGAAGCAAATGAATAAATTCAAAGGTGATATTTAACCATTGCTTTTAGTGATTGTATTGACAATGATGGTCATTATTGTATAGAATGTGAGATAAATTAATATGTAGTTACAGTGAAGGAAAGTAGTATTTGGAGTACGATATGCTAAGCGAGTCCGGGAAGGTGTAAGCCGGAACATATCAACCAAAGAAGGCACTCTGGAGTAACGCATTGCAAAGTGGCCGGAAATCCGGCAAATAGGGTGGAACCGCGGGTTAACTCTCGTCCCTATGCTATTAAAGCATAGGGATGAGAGTTTTTTATTTTGTATAAAGGAGAGATACGAATATGACAGTATCGATGGATCAAATTGTGTCACACGCAAAGCACAGAGGATTTATTTTCCCGGGCTCTGAGATCTATGGAGGTCTTGCGAATACTTGGGATTACGGCCCTCTTGGCGTAGAGGTGAAAAATAATATTAAAAAAGCATGGTGGAAAAAGTTTATTCAAGAATCTCCATACAATGTAGGTCTTGATTCTGCTATTTTAATGAATCCACGTACGTGGGAGGCTTCTGGTCATATCGGAAACTTTAATGATCCGATGATTGATTGTAAGAAATGTAAAGCTCGTCATCGTGCGGATAAATTGATTGAAGATGCTTTGCAGGCTAAGGGCACAGAAATGATTGTTGATGGATTATCTTTTGACAAAATGCAAGAACTAATCCAAGAGAATGATATTGCATGTCCTGATTGCGGAGCGAAGGATTTTACAGAAATCAGACAATTTAATCTTATGTTCAAAACATTCCAAGGTGTAACAGAATCCAGTACAAATGAAATTTTTCTCCGTCCAGAAACGGCGCAAGGTATTTTTGTTAACTTTAAGAATGTACAACGTACAATGAGAAAGAAATTACCTTTTGGAATTGCCCAAGTTGGGAAGAGCTTCCGTAATGAAATTACACCAGGGAATTTTACTTTCCGTACTCGTGAGTTTGAACAAATGGAATTAGAGTTTTTCTGCAAACCAGGTACTGAATTGGAATGGTTCCAATTTTGGAAAGATTACGCTGAGAAATGGTTGCTATCATTAGGAATGAAAAAAGAAAACTTCCGCCTTCGTGACCACGAAGACGAAGAACTTTCTCATTACAGCAATGCAACTACTGACTTCGAATATAAATTCCCGTTTGGTTGGGGAGAGCTCTGGGGTATTGCGTCCCGTACAGACTTTGACTTGAAGAGACATATGGAGTATTCAGGAGAAGACTTCAATTATTTGGATCCAGAAACAAATGAAAAATATATTCCTTATTGCATAGAGCCTTCTTTGGGAGCGGATCGTGTAACATTGGCATACTTAATTGATGCGTATGAAGAAGAACAGCTTGAGGATGGCACTTCCCGTACAGTGATGCATTTACATCCAGCATTGGCTCCGTTTAAAGCTGCTGTTCTCCCATTGTCCAAGAAGCTTTCTGAAAGAGCAAAAGAGGTCTTTGCAAAACTTTCAGAGGACTTCATGGTAGACTATGATGAAGCTGGTTCAATAGGTAAACGTTACCGTCGTCATGATGAAATTGGTACACCATTCTGTATCACATATGACTTTGATTCAGTAGAGGACAATCAAGTAACCGTACGTGATCGTGATACAATGGAGCAAACACGCATCAGTATCGAAGAACTTCCAGTCTTTTTACAATCAAAAATCAAATTTTAACCTAAAGCTTGCTCAATGAGGGAATGCGGTATTCCCTTATTGGGCAGGCTATTTTAAATTAAGATGATTTATTACACATCATGGATAAATAGTTTATAATAAACTTTATATATCATTTTGTATAAGGGCAGTTTAGGGTGGTGAATAAGATCGAACTAAGCAAAAGACAAGAACAAATCCTCCAAATTGTTAAGGACAATGGACCTATTACCGGCGAGCATATTGCTGATCAACTAAATTTAACTCGGGCAACCTTACGTCCGGACTTAGCAATTTTGACAATGGCCGGTTACTTGGATGCCAGACCGCGTGTGGGATATTTCTATACAGGCAGGACAGAAACACAGCTGCTTACTGATAACCTAAAAAAATTGTTGGTAGGAGATTATCAATCGATTCCAATCGTCGTCAGCGATGGGGTTTCTGTGTATGATGCGATATGCACCATGTTCTTGGAAGATGTGGGTACATTATTTGTTGTGGATAAAGAATCGCTTCTGGTAGGTGTCCTTTCCAGAAAAGACCTATTAAGAGCTAGTCTCGGTCAACAGGAATTAAGCAGTATACCCGTACATATTATTATGACACGGATGCCGAATATTACGGTATGTACAAAAGAAGATTTGCTAATTGATGTAGCTGAAAAATTGATCGAAAAGCAAATTGATGCCCTTCCGGTTGTTAAGAAAAGTCCCAAAGGCTTAGAAGTTATAGGGAGACTAACTAAAACAAACATTACGAAGGCGTTTGTTGGTTTGGCTCGAGACGACCATTAACCAATTTTGATAAAAGAGAAATTTTTCATTACTGGAGGAGACAATGAATCAATCTATCATATACGTGGTTTCGGATTCAGTGGGAGAAACAGCTGATCTTGTGACAAAGGCGGCAGTGAGTCAATTTAGCAATTTAAATATAACGCTTAAGCGAATTCCATTTGTGGAAGACATTTCTACAATTGATGAGGTATTAAGCTTGGCAGAAATGGATCAAGCAGCCATTGCATATACTTTGGTAAAGCCGGAAATACGAGAGTATATGGCTAAAAAATCAGCAGAAAAAAATGTGATTGCCTATGATATCATTGGTCCTTTTATTGATACACTTGAAAATAAGTTTGGAGAGCAAGCGTTAAATGAACCAGGACTGGTAAGAAAGTTAGACGAAAATTATTTTAAGCGAGTAGAAGCGATTGAGTTCGCAGTGAAATATGATGATGGCAGAGATCCAAAAGGAATTATCAAGGCTGATATCGTGCTGTTGGGTGTGTCACGAACCTCAAAAACTCCTTTATCACAATTTTTGGCACATAAGCGATTTAAAGTTGCAAATGTCCCGCTTGTTCCAGAAGTTGAACCTCCGGAAGAACTATTCCAGGTAAATCCTAATAAATGCATTGGGTTACATATTAGCAGTGAAAAATTGAACAATATCAGAAGAGAGCGTTTAAAATCTTTAGGACTTAACGATAGTGCGGTATATGCGAATATGGATCGCATAAAAGAAGAGTTGGCTTACTTCGAGGCAATTGTTAAGAGGCTGAATTGTCCGATTATTGATGTGACCAATAAGGCAGTTGAAGAAACAGCGAACATTATTGTCAATATCATTAATAATCAACGATAAAAAGAGCATGCGGAAGCATGTTTTTTACATGTAAAATATACATTTTTATTTTCCGAGTGAAAAGTGTAGCAATTTGACAAATTTTATTCTATAATAAAAAATTGTGATAAAATGCCCTTCATCAGGTTTAGAGTTATTTATAAAGGAATAAACTAGAATAAGCTTTTAAAAAACAAAAAGTCAAGAAGTCCTAAAAAAAATAATTCGACAAACGTATAATCAGTCTAGAAAAAAGAAGGATTAAGATGAGAGATGTAGAAATACAAAGGAAGAGTCATTTTACGGTTTTTGTAGATGCGGATGCCTGCCCGGTTAAAGAAGAGGTTTTGAGCGTATGCAAACCATATGAAGTAGAGATTAACTTCGTGGCAGCCTATACGAATACTACAAACCGTTATCCTGATGTCACCTGGAAGTGGGTAGAACCCGGAAGAGATGCGGCAGATTTATATATATTAAATCATTTAAAGCGGCATGATATTGTTATAACAGAAGATATTGGACTGGCAGCAGGATGTCTTGCTAAGCATGCATATGTTTTAACCTCAAGGGGAATAGAGATAACAGAAGATAAAATTGATACATTTCTTGAAACCAGACATTTGAATGCAAAAGCGAGAAGATCCGGTAAATATGAAAAAGGGCCAAAGAAAATAAAAAACCCGGATAAAATAAAATTTTCGGCGGAATTAAAAAAAATATTGTCGAAAATTGAAGGATTTCAGGGACCGATATAGAATTAATTTATTCATGCTTATTATGAAATAGGTGTTAAAACTTGAAAAACCAATTAATTCCAGAAGAGATAGTGAACGAAATTCGCACTAAAAATGATATCGCTGATGTCGTTGGTGAATATGTTCAGTTGAAAAAACAAGGTCGTAATTATTTTGGTCTATGTCCATTTCATAATGAAAACAGTCCATCGTTTTCTGTCGCCCCGGATAAGCAAATCTTCCATTGCTTTGGATGTGGAGCCGGAGGGAATGTATTTACATTTTTAATGGACATAGAAGGATATTCCTTCACTGAAGCTGCAAAAAGTCTGGCTGAAAGGGCTAATATTCCTCTAGATATTCATGAAAATGAATCTCCTGATGGGACAAAGCCTCGCCATGAACTGGACGATATGAAGGAAGCTCATGAGCTTTTAAGGAAATTTTACCATCATTTGCTCGTAAATACAAAACAGGGTCAGGAAGCCCTTGAATATCTGCTTAGCCGCGGATTTACAATGGAATCCATAGAAAAGTTCCAGATAGGGTATTCACTTGATTCCTGGGATTATGTGCATAATTTCTTAAAAAAGCGGAATTTCTCAATCGAACGCATGGAAAAGGCGGGATTGTTGGTTAAAAGAGAAGACGGACAAAAATATTTTGATCGGTTTAGGAACAGAATTATGTTTCCGATCTTTGATCGGCAAGGTAAAACAATCGCTTTTTCTGGAAGAGCTCTTGCAGCCGGAGATGAACCAAAGTATTTGAATAGTCCCGAGACACCTCTATTTAACAAGAGCAAAATAGTATACAACTATCATCTTGCTCGCCCCTTTATACGAAAGAAAGGGGCAGCTATCTTGTTTGAGGGATTCGCTGATTGTATATCTGCCGACCGTGCAGGGGTCAATAATGGTGTTGCAACCATGGGGACAGCCTTAACTGAACAGCATCTTCAATTGCTCAAGCGCAGTACAGATACCATAATCGTTTGTTATGATTCGGATGCTCCTGGGATAGAGGCAGCAAATAAAACAGCTGATTTGATCCGGGAAAGCGGCTGCCAGGTAAAAATCGCAATCATGCCAAATGGGTATGATCCCGATGACTATATCAAGGAATTTGGAGAAGAAAAATTCCAAAATGATATAATAGGGGCCGCACATACGTATATCTCTTTTAAAATGATCTACCATAAAAGAGGGAAAAACTTTGCAAACGAAGGTGATAAGATGGATTATATCGATCTTGTCCTTCGTGAAACAGCAAAACTTGATAGTGAAGTCGAAAGAGAATTTTATTTAAGGCAAATTGCTACAGAATTCACACTTTCTCTCGATTCTTTGCTTAATCAACAGAGCAAAGTGGGTAAATATAATAAAAAGGCAAAAAACTCTCCAAGTCCGAATGTTCAAAAGCAAACATATCCAACGATGCGTAAAGAAACTCGGATGAAACCTGCTTATGTAAAAGCAGAAGAAACATTACTGGCCTTAATGCTCCATGATCGTGAACTCGCATTTCGTATTCAAAAATTGCTTGGAGAAAATCAAATGATTGTAGATGATCATCAGGCAATCATTACGTATTTATTCGCATTTTATGAGGAAGATCATGAAGCAGATACAAGTTTGTTTCTGCACTTCCTGCCAGATCCGAATTTGCGTAAAATTGTTACAGAAATTGAAATGATGACGTATAATCACGATCCAAGCGAACAGGAACTATATGATTATGTCCACCAAATTACCAGATATCAAAAATTACTAGTCATTAAAGAAAAGGAGGCGGAACAACTCGAAGCTACAAGAAGACAGGATACAAAACGTGCCGTCGAATTGGGAATCGAGCTCATTTCGTTAAGAAATTCTTTATGACGTGAAATAAGAAGTGGATTGAGAAGGAGGGGAACAAATGGCTGAAAAGTCAGCACGTTCCAAAGAAAAAGAAGTAGATACCAACACAGAAATGACATTAGATCAGGTAAAAGAATTTATTACAGAGCTAGGGAAAAAGCGCAGTAAGCTTACTTATGAGGATGTAGCAGAAAGACTTTCCAGCTTCGTACTTGATTCTGAACAAATGGATGAATTTTATGAATATCTTGGAGAGCAAGGTATTGATATAGTGAACGAAAGTGATGATGATAATCCAGGAACTCAGGAGCTTGAAAAAGAGGAAGAGTTTGACTTGAATGATTTAAGCGTTCCTCCAGGTGTTAAAATAAATGACCCTGTACGCATGTATCTTAAAGAAATAGGTCGCGTTGATTTATTATCTGCGGAAGAAGAAATTGTTTTAGCAGAGCGTATTGAAGAAGGCGACGAAGAAGCAAAAAGACGTCTGGCTGAAGCAAACCTACGTCTAGTAGTTAGTATCGCTAAGAGATATGTAGGTCGCGGTATGCTGTTCCTTGATCTAATTCAGGAAGGGAACATGGGATTAATCAAAGCGGTTGAAAAATTCGACTATCGTAAAGGGTTTAAATTCAGTACGTATGCAACATGGTGGATCAGACAAGCCATCACTCGTGCAATTGCTGACCAAGCCAGAACGATCCGTATTCCTGTGCATATGGTAGAAACCATTAATAAACTAATCCGTGTTCAAAGACAACTCCTTCAGGATTTAGGACGTGAACCATCACCGGAAGAAATAGCTGAAGAGATGGATTTAACACCAGAAAAAGTTCGTGAAATTCTTAAAATTGCTCAAGAGCCTGTATCTTTAGAAACGCCAATCGGAGAAGAAGATGATTCTCATTTGGGTGATTTTATAGAAGACCAAGACGCTACATCTCCTTCTGATCATGCGGCATATGAATTACTGAAAGAACAGCTGGAAGATGTATTGGATACTTTAACAGACCGTGAAGAGAATGTTCTTCGTCTACGATTTGGGTTAGATGATGGCAGAACCCGCACATTGGAAGAGGTTGGTAAAGTATTTGGCGTAACACGTGAGCGTATTCGACAAATCGAAGCGAAAGCTCTTCGTAAATTACGTCATCCGAGTCGCAGTAAACGTCTTAAGGATTTCTTAGAATAGAATATATCATAAATAGATATAAAAAACAGCTCCACCCAGAAATTGGGATGGAGCTGTTTTTTTATTTGATAGGCATTTTTAGGGTAACCCTTTGCGTAAATAACTGAATCAATACGGTAGGGGGGTCATTTTACTGGTAATCAGATAATAAAGAATCAATGGTCTTTATCAAGGAATTCTAAAAAGATATATTTAAAACCTGGAGGGATTACTCATCTTTATGATTGATGAACTATCGCGAATTTTGATCTGAGCTTTTTAATATTTGGAAAACTTTGCAGAAAATAAAAGTTATAACTTTTCCAAATTTGGTTTTTACAGTAAAATGGAGAAGGGTAAATGTAAGATGATGGTTAAAGTATTTACATAGGGGAGGGGAACTACTATGAAAAACAATGCATTTATGCCATACATTTTAATTATGGTAATGGGTATTACATTAGTCTTTTTCTTATCACTTAAAGGCCTTGGTGACGCTGATAAAATGGCCAAAGAGAAAGAAGGCGGCGAAAAAACAGAACAAACAGCAAGTTCTGATAAACCGGAAGATATTTATAAGCAACAATGTGCTTCCTGCCATGGCGGTAACTATGAAGGTGCAGCTGGTCCTAAATTAATAGGGGTCACGGACAAAGAACACATTAAAGATCGTATCGTGAACGGTAAAGGAATGATGCCTGGTGGGCTTGTACCTGAAGATAAGGTCGACGATATGGTCGAATTTATTGCAGGCTTAAAATAAGGAAAAAACCCATTGCAGAGGCAATGGGTTTTTTTTATGCATTAACTAAGCATATCTTGCCGTGTAAACACGATAAAGGAGATAAGGAGAGAGCCGAGTCCCCATAATGCTAAAATGGAAAGGGAGAACGGCAAGGTCATTCCATCAATCATAGGCATGGTTCCTGAAAGATAGTCGATTAATTCCATATTCACACTATAAATATACTTTGCTCCGTCCCAAGCTGTCGCAAATCCTTTTAAAATAGCTCCTGCTATGAGGGAGGCAAACATCACGCCCATACCTCCCGGTGTATTGCGAATCAGTACAGAGACCATGAAAGCAATTGTACCGACGATTACACTGACATACCACACAAGTCCTGCTGACATTAATATATACTGCCATTGAGGAATAAGCTGAATCGAATCGGTAATTAAATTACCGTTAACAAATTCGAACCCCGTGGCAATCGGTAATTTCCAGCCTGAGAAATCAAAGAATATTCCAGCTAACAAATAAGCCATGGCGATAACAATTAAAACAATGAGGGAAATAAAAAGAAGCAAAGTCACGTATTTGCTTAGAAGAATCTTCCACCTTTTCACAGGACGGGTTAACAGTAATTTAATCGTACCATCACTGCGCTCCCCACTGATCATATCAATCGCTACAATCATCACAAGTAAAGGAATAAACATGCCAATCCCCTGTTTTAGAAACTCCCTGACAAACGTCGGGGCACCAGGAGAGCTGGGATTGATATCATGTTCT
Source organism: Pradoshia sp. (assembly GCA_045605505.1). Taxonomy (GTDB): domain Bacteria; phylum Bacillota; class Bacilli; order Bacillales; family Pradoshiaceae; genus Pradoshia. The sequence goes on along the minus strand of JAZUQD010000431.1, from coordinate 6,394 downwards.
AAATAGTATTGCTGCTGTTTAACCTGGATGCTTAAATAATGCTTCCATTCCTCTGATATACCGGTACTGCTGAGACGATTCTGGCCTTCGACAATTCTTTGCTGAAGAACTACGCGCCAGTCATCAGTTCCTAGGCGTTTTTCCGTTTCTTTTATCTGTTGGTTTTGAGCATAAAGGAAAATGGGAATCAGCACGAGCAGGATTAAGATGATGACCGCAATACGCCGCTTTTTAATTATTTTTTCTGCTTCGTTAAATACGAGTTTACCGAATTCAATCATGATTGTTCCCCCCTGTCAGCTCCATAAATAGATCCTCTAAGGTTAACGTTTTTTTGTATACGGAATGTACATCAATCCCACTAGAAATCAAGAATCGATTATACGTACTGATTAACTCCGCTGGTAAGCTGCAGACAAGCAAATCTTCTTTTATTTGTAAATCATGGATGTGTTCATTTGTTTTTAATAAATCGAATGCCTTATTGAGGGGAGTAACCTTCCACTCGACTCTGTCTCTGGATTGATCAAGTAAATCATTAACGGTAGAGACAGTAATCATTTTTCCTTTATTGATAATTGCTACCCGGTCACACATTAATTGAATTTCGCTTAATAAGTGACTGGAAATAAATACGCTGATTCCTTTTGTTTCTACCAAATTGCGGACAAATTCACGCAATTCTCGAATCCCTGATGGATCCAGCCCATTAGTAGGTTCATCAAGGATTAATAATTGCGGATTTCCGAGTAAAGCTTGTGCGATTCCAAGGCGCTGTTTCATGCCTAGAGAATAGGTTTTAACCTTATCATGTATTCTGCTTTCAAGATTTACCTGCCGAATAATATCCTCAATTCTGTTATCCGATATATCACCAAGCATACGGGAAAATTGTTTGAGATTTTCCCAGCCGGTCAAATAGGTGTAGAGCTCAGGGTTTTCAACAATAGACCCTACCTGGCGCATGGCCTCCTTAAATGATGTTCGTAGGTTGTAACCACCGATTGTAATAGTTCCTTTGGTCGGTTTGATTAAACCGACCAACATGCGGATCGTAGTAGTCTTACCAGCGCCGTTAGGACCTAAAAATCCAAAAACCTCTCCATGCTTAACTTCAAAACTGATATCCTCAACAAGGTGATTTCCTTTAATGACTTTGGTTAAATGATCGACTTTCAATACAGGTTGACTCATAAATCAATCCTCTCCCAACTGTTGTTGACTTGCTATGGACTGAATTAATCGTTCTGAAATAGCTTCATAGCCTTTTTTATTTGGATGAAAATGGTCCGTGTATAAAAAGTTTTTTCCTTGGCCTTGAAATAAGTCGAAGACTGGAATGATATGTATTTCTGGATATTGCGTAGCAAGGATTTGCAATTGGTGGTTCCAATCAATAACAAACTTTGACGTATCACCTAATTCTTTAAATTCTTCAAAAGGATTGTACAGGCTGATCCAATAGATGGGTGCATCCGTATTATGAGAGCGGATAGTCTCGATAATTTTCTTGCTATTAGTAACAAAAGTATTTGTATCGGGTGTATATTCAGCGAGGTTAGTTGTTAATGTTTCGACACCGGGAAAGAGATCATTTCCTCCAATTGTCATAACTACTAAATCAGCGTTTTTAAGAGTATGCTCGGTGCCTGAAGTATTAAGAAGAGTTAGTAAATCGTTTGTTTTAGCTCCGCTGACTGAGAGGTTGGATAGGCTAATCTTTTGATTATAGTCTTCTGTTAATTTAGTGGTTAATCTTTTTACATATCCATCTCCGCTATCATCGCCAACACCTCGAGTTAAAGAATCGCCAAGAGCAACAATAGTTAATTTTTCGTTGTCCTTTTTAGTAAGTGGCTCTTTCTCTTTTTCCGTTTTATGTTGAGTAATCTCCTTAGGGTGTATAACTGCTTGAGTACCCTGAATAAATCCTGCGATTAATAGAACAGTTGTCAGTAAACTAATGATGAGGACTGTGCCGGTAACCCACCTTTTTCTCATTTAATCACCTGCTTTAGCTAGTATAGATGTTGATATAGTTTCAGTTTTCACGTTCCTATCTCTATTAAACCAAAATATTGGAATAAGCAGGAGAATTTTTAGCTGAAATATGTATTCTAAAGAAAGTCCTTTGCATTAGGGGATGAGTTTTCTTATACTAAAGAAATAAATGAATTCCTATTAAGAGTGGAGTATGAAGTAATGAATGTAGATAAATTATCAAAAAGATTAACGCGTGTAACCTCCTATGTACCAAAGGGAAGTGTTTTGGCCGATATTGGATCTGACCATGCTTATCTCCCTTGCTATGCGGTTAAAGAAGGCATCGTACAAAAAGCCATTGCAGGAGAAGTAGTGGAAGGTCCATTTCAGTCTGCGTTAAGCCAAGTGAGGGAATCTCAGCTAGAAGACGCTATTTCTGTTCGTAAAGGAGATGGGTTGGAAGTTATATCTCCTGGAGAAGTGACAGCCATAACCATATGCGGAATGGGCGGTTCTTTAATAGCGAGTATTTTGGAAAATGGAAAATTAAACCTTTCAGGGAGAGAGACGTTAATTCTCCAACCTAATATTGGTGCTCAGTTTATTCGAAAATGGCTGATTGCTGAGGGATGGGAATTGAAGGCGGAAGAAATCCTGGAAGAGGACGGAAAAATATATGAAATTTTAGTGGCAGAAAAAGGAGAACCTATGAATTCTTATCAAGGATTGCCTTTTGAAGCAGCAGAATTAATGGGACCATTTTTATTAAAGGAAAAGAATTCAATCTTTATGAAAAAGTGGACAATGGAGTTAAAGCATTGGAATAGGATAGTGAAACAAATAGAATCCAGTAAAAACGAACGAACTCAGGAAAAGAAAGAAGAAATTCAAAAATCAATAGAGTTGGTAGAGGAGGCGCTTCAATAATGAAGACACCAAATGGTTATGAAGTCATCCAGCTTTTTGAAAGCTTTTCTCCCAAATATTTAGCTGAGGATGGAGACCCAATCGGATTGCAGGTCGGCAGTCTTGGCAAGAAGATAAAGAAAGTTATGGTAGCATTAGATGTAACGGAAGAAGTGGTTGACGAAGCTGTTCATCATGGCATTGATTTAATCATTGCCCATCATCCATTAATTTTTCGTCCATTAAAAAAAATTATTCCTGATCAGCCGGCTGGGAGAACGATTGAAAAATTAATAAAAAATGATATTGCTCTCTATGCGGCGCATACGAATCTTGACATCGCTGAGGGCGGGGTCAATGATATGCTGGCAGATGCGCTGGGACTTGAGAATACTTCTGTGTTGAAAGTGACCCGTCGGGAAAAGCTCCATAAATTAGCTGTTTATGTACCTGTTTCAGCAGAAGATAAGGTTCGTGAAGCATTAGGAAAAGCTGGAGCGGGTAATTTGGGCAATTACAGTCATTGCAGCTTTTCGCTTTCTGGTACAGGTAGATTTAAGCCAGAGCAAGAGGCCGATCCGTACATCGGTACTGCTGGAGAAATGGAAAAGGTGGAAGAAGTGAAGGTAGAGGTTGTGGTACCGGAGCCTTCTGTCAACAAAGTAGTAAAAGCGATGTTGAAAGCTCATCCATATGAAGAAGTAGCATATGATTTATATGCTCTTGAAAATGAGACAGGCAAGGAATATGGACTGGGTAGAATTGGAGCCATCTCAAAGGCTATGTCTTTAAGAGAGTATGCTGAGCATGTCAAACAGGCACTGGATGTGACTTCTGTTCGAGTAATCGGTGATCTCGATGCCACTGTGGAAAAGGTGGCAGTGTTAGGCGGAGACGGTGATAAATTTGTCAGAACAGCACAATTTGCCGGTGCGGATGTCTTTATTACCGGTGATATTTATTACCATACAGCTGTTGATTTTAAGCAGGAAGGCATGAACATCATTGACCCAGGCCATAATGTAGAAAAAATTATGAAACAGGGCGTTTCCACTAAAATGACATCCCTATGCAAAGACTCTGGCTATGAAGTTGAATTTATTTCATCCGCAATCGATACAAATCCATTTCGGGTAATTTAAAAAGCTGAAGGGCCTTGCTCAGGAGCGAGGAGCATAAGACAGGGGCTCGGGAAGGAGGCGTACTTTCCTCCTGAAGAGGTCATGCTTATGTCCTGAACTTCTAGCCGTAGAAGCTAGATTACATAAAAGGCTGAAGGGCCTTGCTCAGCCGCGACAAGCATAAGAGGAGGTGCGTAGGGAGTGAATCAAGGAACAAAGGCTAAGAACGCCACGTTGTGTGGCAACGCCTTTGTGACCAACGTCCTGTTGGCCTCCGCAGCAGCTACACTTATGACTCGAGCGGTTAGGCCCAGAACTAGATTAAACAAAAGAAACAGGACCCCCTGGTCCTTTTTTCTTTTTAGCTATTTTCACAAATAACTTTTATTTCACTTTTACTTTAGGCAATATTTTGGAAAGAGGTACTTTCTTTTCTGTTTTCCATGTTGAGGGGTCAGCCGAATCGAATTGATCCAAGAATGTAATGACTTCTTTGGTAATCGGTGTTGGCGTGGATGCTCCTGCTGTTACACCAACTACTTGAGCATCTTTGATCCAATCTATTTGCAACTCGCTGACATCAGCAATCCGGTACGCTTTGGTATGGGCAATTTCTTCAGATACTTGTGCCAATCTGTTGGAGTTATTACTCTTAGGATCTCCAACTACAATGAGCACATCCAAATCTTTTGCCTGCTCAGCTACAGCTTCCTGACGTACTTGAGTGGCCATGCAAATTTCTTTATGAATTTCTGCTGCAGGATACTTTTTCTTCACTTCTTCTATTAAGTCTGCAACATCCCATTGGCTCATGGTTGTTTGATTGGTCACAATGATTTTCTCATTATTAATGGTAAGGTCATCGATATCTTGTTTGTGCTCCACAAGATGTACAATGTCGGGTGCTACACCAACAGCGCCTTCAGGTTCAGGATGTCCTTTCTTACCGATATAAATGATATCATAGCCTTCTTTTTCTTTTGCTTCAATTAAATTATGAGTAGCTGTAACGTCCGGACAGGTTGCGTCAATCGTTACAAGTCCCTTTTTCTTAGCAATCTCTCGTACTTCAGGGGATATACCATGGGCAGTAAAGATGACGGTACCTGAATCAACCTTCTCAATAATTTCTTTACGGTCTTTACCATCAAGTGTGATAATCCCATCTTGTTCAAATGCTTCCGTTACATGCTGATTATGGACAATCATGCCTAAAATATAAATAGGTCGGGGTAAAGTTTTATCTAAAGCGGCATTTCTGGCGATAACCATCGCATCAACAACGCCGTAACAATATCCTCTTGGGGAAATTTTAACTACTTTCATTGATTAAAAAAAGCCTCCTTGCTCCTTGGTCTGTTTAACAGATGGAGTGTTTCTATATATTATAAGCGAGCAATTGAAAACTTACAAAAAGAAATCCTCAAGATAGAGCCTATGTAAAAAGCGCTCCTCTTTAGGGGCGCTGTATGATTAGATAAAAAGTTTTGGAACGGATGGCTTTACATGAGCTCTAGGTTTCTCAGATGAGCTTTTTGGAAGTTCGGTTGATACTTCCATATGGCTGGATTCATCCCTTGTTTTTTTAGAACTTTTAAAAGAAGAAGAGGTTTCATAGTGACTGGATGACTCTATTTTGCTTGATTCAGCTGAATGCTCAACACTTTCTTCCGTTGTAGTCGAGCTTAATCCACGATAGATTTTCCACATGGATGGTAGATTTTTGATAAGCGGTCCATATTGCTGAACCTGGCGAACCATTGGGACAACTCGTTCACCTGCAGCCAATACCTTTTGTGTACTATTCATGAAATTGGACAGAGTAGACCCACCGCCGGCTGCTTTTGCGACTGTACTGGCACCCTGTTGTGCTAAACCGGAACCTCCGCCTCTGCCAAATAACGATGCCAGGAATCCCCCGCTTTGTTTAGGTGCTCTAGCTGCTCCGAGGGGAAACCCTCCTCCTCTCGGCATTGGGGGGCCAAAAAATCCTCTTGTATTAAATTGTGGTGCAGATCCTCTCATAAAACCGGCTCGTGGCGGGCCAAAAATAGGTGGCCTCATGGGTGGCATACTTTCCCTCCTTTCTTTTTTTGGTCTATTTTACTTAGGTACACATAATAGAATATGTCAGGCAGGGACGGTAAAGTGCGAATATATGAAAGAATAGGCTTTTAATCCACAAAAACTTGTTATTAGTCCTTCACATAAGGTAATATGAGAAGGATAGTTGCTAAAAAGCGTGTAAGCATGTCAGAAAGTTGGTAAAAAATGAGTTCATTTAAAATGTTTAAGTTACCCGAATATGTATTGGAAGCTGTTGAGAAGGTAGGATTTAAGGAGCCGACAATCATACAGGAAAGAGTCATTCCAGCTGTATTTAG
>JAZUQD010000430.1:0-4877 GCA_045605505.1 Pradoshia sp. | reverse complement strand
CCCATTTTAACATTAAGATCTTTAATCCCAAGCTTATTTAACATGATTTGGGCATTTGAATGGATTTCCCATCCGCCATTTGCATCCATTTCAGCCTGCAAATGAAACATTTTATCGAGGAGTACTGAATCGTTTGGCGATTCCTTCATTTGTTCTAATAATTCCTCATATTTCCTAACTGTCTGAAATACAGGTGAATCATTTCGATAAATAAACGCCGATACCTTTTCATCATCATCTACATCAATGCTTTGTCCAAGGTATGAAATTCGGTAATCCTTTGGCTTATCAAGTATTCCGCCATCCATTTCCTCGATGCCCGCAATGATTTTTAACAAAGATGATTTACCTGTCCCGTTTAACCCGATTAAACCAATCTTTTCATTTTCACTTATTGAAAATTCTATATTCTGAAAGAGAGTCTTCTCTCCATATTCTTTTTTTACGTCTGTCCCTTTAATAACCTTCATTCAATCAATTCCTTCTTAAACTGTTCTAGGTAATTCAGAATAAATTGATGACGCTCTTCTGCCATCTTTTCACCTGTGCCTGTGTTCATCAAATCTTTTATTAGTAGTAATTTATCATAAAAATGCGTAAACGTACTAGAGCCAGATTCACCTTCTGGAAGATAAATAGGCTGCCCTTTATAACCTCCATATGTAAAGGCACGTGCGATTCCAATCGCACCAAGTGCATCTAAACGGTCAGCATCCTGAACAATTGCTGCTTCTGGAGATAATCCCTCTTTCAAGCCCTCTCTGAATGAAATACTGGCGATATCTTTTTTAATCTTCTCTACGATAGCTTTATTTTCCACTTTTGAATTAAGCCAATCACTCAGAATCTCTTCTCCCTCTTCTTTTGTAGCATTTAGTTTGGAATCAGAGATATCATGCAGGATGGCAATCAATTCGATTAGTTCCGAATCTCCCGTCCGTTCTGTTTGATAGATGAGTAAGGACAGCTTCCTGACACGATCCATATGATGCCAATCATGCCCAGTCGTATCGCTTATGAATCTTTTTCTCACAAATTCTTCAGCTGCTTTAATCACTTCTTGCATGGCAATCTCCTTTACTTTTCCATCCAGCCGATTCCAACCGTTTCCACACCTGCATGAAGACAAAGCGCGGTTCCAAGCGGATGGGTCGTAACCGTTATTTCCTTATTTACCCTTTTAATCATCTGGGACCAATCACTTGTTTGACTGATATGTTTTCCATAGAGCATAAAAACCTCATCAATCTGGCAGGATTCAAGAGATTGTTTTAAATAGGATTGAATCTTTTCAGTTGCCTTTTTCCATGTACGAACCTTGGCTTTAATGTGCATGCTTCCATCTTGGAAGGTCACGATTGGTTTAATATTTAGAAGGCTTCCCAAGTAATACCCGGAAGTATTGAGTCGCCCGCTATTATGCAGCTGCTGAAGTGAACCAATCCACACGAATACTTTTAATTTTGATTTCATGGCATTTATAGCATCGACTACCGCCTTGGTATCATACGAAATTTCCCATATTTTAATAGCTTTCTTTAATAAAAATGTCAATGGATAGGAGAGAAAGTGAGTATCTACATGAAAGACAGGAATATCCACCATCTCTGCAGCCTGAACACTTGTAGAATATGTACCACTCAATTTATCGGAAATATGAAAGGAAAATATGTAATCATACTCTTCGGCTAGTTGATCATATAGAAGTTTAAAATCACCAATAGAAGGTTGTGATGAGGTAAGAGAGGATCCCTTATCAATATGCCGCACCATTTCTTCGGTTGTTAGATCTATACCATCTAAATAGGACTGACCATCTATTATAATGTGAACCGGTAAGACATAAACATTCTTATTGTTCTTAAGTTCTTCATCTAAAACAGCTGAACTGTCTGTTACCCAAGCTACTCTTTTCATTGTACTCCCCCATCCCCCATCCAGGAATCGTTGATTTAGATCAATTATGTTAACCCTATTATAACCAAAAATATTTTCAAAAAGATATAAATACAAAACCTCTCCACCCGAATGGAGAGGTCTGTCCTATATTAAATCACTGATATTTTTCTCTACTTCAGACATTTTAGTGGATGGGGCAAATCGTTTCACAATCTGACCATCTCGATTGATAAGAAATTTTGTGAAATTCCATTTAATAGCTTTGGAACCCATCACACCCGGTGCCTGTTCAGTTAAATAAGTAAATAAGGGATGAGCTTGTTCTCCTCTGACATCCACTTTAGCAAACATAGGAAAAGTAATCCCATAATTTGTTCGGCAGAAGGATTGGATTTCAATTTCATCGCCTGGTTCCTGATTCATGAATTGGTTGCACGGGAATCCCAAGATAACCAAGCCCTGACTCTTATACCTTTGATATAAATCTTCCAGCTCTTTGTATTGTGGTGTAAATCCACATTTGCTGGCTGTATTAACAATTAGCAGGACCTTCCCGATATATTGTTCAAAGGAGACTTCTTCTCCACTGATTAAGTTAGCCTTAAAATCATAAATGTTCATCCTTTTCACTCCCGCTAAAATCACGTAACTGATTCATTTTATACTAAGAAGAACTATACCTCTGCTTTCAGTATATGTAGGATTTGATTTACATAGGTATGTAATTGGTCAATTTCATCCTCATATATCGGTTTGTCCTGTTTAATTTCAATTGTCACGAAAGGATCTTCGTGTTTAAATCCAATTGGTGTATGTTTAAAAACCCTATAGGTGTAGCCTTTATCCCAAATTTGTTTTAAAACATGAATATTGCGGAGAGGGTGTTCAGAGTCAATATACCTGAATTTAATTTTAAGATCACACCCCGGTTCACGCTTCGTTATGGAGGAAATCTTTTCTGACGAAAATGCTTGTAAGCCTGCACTTAAGGATAATGTACATTCCACTGCTTTTTCTTTTGACGCATCCAGTCTTGTACTAATTTCAAATATTCGTGACATATACGCCAAATCTACATAGTCATGCCTGTCAATAATGGCAAGCTCGCCCTCCAAGTCCATATCATAAAAGGCCCCTTCAACGACTACTTTCAGGTTTTCAAAAACAGATGGATCAAACATTCGATCACCCCCCATTAATAAATCTATTCATTTGATTAAAATAATCCTGCTGCATTGCCATTTTTATCTACATCCATCTTTAAGGCTGCCGGGCTTTTTGGCAATCCAGGCATGGTCATAATATCCCCGGTAAGTACCACAATAAAACCAGCGCCAACAGAAGGCTTTAGTTTTTTAATATACAATGTAAATCCTTCAGGTCTTCCTAGCAATTTAGGATTATCGGATAAAGAGTACTGAGTTTTGGCCATACAAATAGGGAGTTGTCCCCATCCCTCAGCTTCATATTTTTCTATTTGTTTCAAAGCATCTGGAGAATATTCAATCTTCTTTGCTCCATATACGATTTTCGCTACTTTTTCAATCTTTTGCTGAATAGTATCTGATGTATCATACAAACGTTTAAATGTATTTGTATTTTTCATCATTAGATCCTCAAGTTTAGTAGCAAGGTCCAGACCGCCTTGTCCACCTTTTTCCCATACCTCTGTTAGTGAATATGGCAGACCATACTTTTCACATAAAGAGTTAAATAGCTCTACTTCCGCTTCCGTATCAGCAGAAAATTTATTTAAAGCAACGATATACGGCAATCCAAAAGCCTGAATGGTTTCACTATGCTTGACTAAATTATGAAAGCCGACTTCAATCGCTTTTAGATTTTCTTCTTTTAGTTTATCCGAGTTTACTCCACCATGCATTTTTAAGGCTCTTAATGTAGCTACAATCACCACTGCATCCGGAGTGATATCTGCTGCTTTTGTCTTAATATTTAAGAATTTCTCTCCACCTAAGTCGGCTCCAAATCCCGCTTCTGTCACACAATAATCCGCCAGCTTAAGAGCTGTTTTTGTGGCAAGCACGCTATTGCATCCATGTGCTATATTTGCAAATGGACCGCCATGAATAAGGGTCGGTGTATGTTCAATGGTCTGAACCAAATTAGGCTTTAATGCATCTTTAAGCAATAAAGTCAAAGCTCCCTCTACACCTAAATCAGATACAAAAACTGGTTTATCTTGATAGGTATAGCCAATCACAATTTTGCCCAATTTATATTTTAAATCATCTAAATCTATCGCCAGACACAAAATGGCCATAATTTCAGATGCCACAGTAATATCAAACCCGTCTTCACGCGGAATCCCGTGCTTATCTCCACCAAGACCAATAACAATATGGCGAAGGGCGCGGTCATTCATATCAAGAACCCTTTTCCAAATGATTTTACGCGGGTCAATTTGCAGTTCGTTTCCCTGCTGAATATGATTATCAATCAAAGCAGCCAACGCATTATTAGCTGTTGTAATGGCATGAAGATCTCCAGTAAAGTGCAGATTTATTTCATCCATCGGCAGCACCTGCGAATAGCCGCCGCCAGTAGCTCCTCCTTTAACTCCCATCACAGGACCAAGAGAAGGTTCCCTTAGCGCAATCATCGCTTTCTTGCCAAGAAGTGAAAAAGCATCTCCTAAACCAACCGTCACCGTTGATTTGCCTTCCCCGGCTTTTGTAGGATTAATGGAAGTGACAAGGATTAATCTTCCATCCTTTTTTGTCCTTCGACTTTTTAAAACTTCCAGAGAAATCTTCCCTTTATATTTACCGTAAGCTTCCCAGTCTTCTTCATGTAAGCCAATAGTTTTGGCAATTTCTTTAATGGGTTTCATTTTTGCATTTAAAGCAATTTCAATATCACTTTTTACAATTGTGTTTGAATTCATGCTGGACCCCCTAAACAATAGTCATAATTAGTTTAACAAAAAATATATATCAAACACACATTATTATTTACAA
>JAZUQD010000429.1:0-2791 GCA_045605505.1 Pradoshia sp. | reverse complement strand
ACTAGATACATGCGATGGATTTTTTACAATTGTCAACAATGAAGAAACATTCAGAATCCATCCTTTTCATGTTAAGAGTATTAGCTTAGGAGCAAAAGGATCATTTAAAGCTGAAAAAGAAAATAAGGATGGTAAAGATAGTAAGAAACAAAGCGAAGAGGATTCATCTTCTTCCTATGAAGAGCAATCATCATATCAAAAAGAATCTTCTTATAGGGAATCCTGTTCCTGTGAGGACTCTGTGTTATATGAGGATTCTGTAGAAGAAGTTACTTGGAACCCGCAGCATCGCGTAAAAACATATGATGTTTTTAATTAAAGATATTCCTAAAATTATAACCCACTGTTTAGCATAAATGCTGAACAGTTTTTTTGTCGTTTTCAAAATAGCACTGAATGAATTTTGTCGAATCTTTTTCATAGTTAACAGCAGGTTTTTTGCATAAATGTAACGAAATGGTAATAGTCTTCAATTTAAAAATTAGTGAAGACAAAAAGGGGAGAAAGCATGAAAAAACTAGTAACTGTCTTAGCAACTGCTGCTTTACTGCTAACATCGGGCACAAGCGGCGTTTTTGCTGCGGCAAAGGTGAGTTCAATAAACCAAAAGGGAGATGAAATCCGCAGTTCCGAAAGAAAGGACAAACAAACAACAAAGAAATATGACGAATATATTCAGACAGACACCCTGGTAATTAAGCATAGTGGATCGTTGCCTTCTAAAACCCTGACCAAATATAAGGGGAAAGTGATAAAGGCTGGCGGGAACCTAGGGTATTCAATTGTAAAATTTAAAACTGCATCTGCAACTAAACAAGCTTACACGGAATTAAGTAAGTCTAATTCGGTCACATCAATTGCACCGAGCGTAAAGTATAAAACTTCTTCTGTCAAAACCGATCCTAAGATCAGTCAACAATATTATAACAAGCTGTTAAACTTACCTGCGGCACAGAAAAAAGCAGGGAAAAATAAAGTATTGGTGGCTGTGATTGATACGGGAATTGATAAAAATCACCCTGAATTAAAAAACAAAATTGTATCAAGCTATAATGTCCATAATCCAGTTAACTCATCATTGCCTGAGTATCATGGCACACATGTAGCAGGCATAATTGCAGCTGAGAAGAATAATGGAATTGGCGGTTATGGCATCAATCCAAATGCTTCGGTTTTATCTATTGATGTATTTAATAGAGAAATGGGTGCGTACGATTACAATATCGCAGAAGGTGTTTTATATGCAATTAAAAAGAAAGCGAAGGTAATAAATTTAAGCTTAGGCGGCCCATTCAGTTCACCGGTTCTTGAAGCCGCAATCAAAAAAGCGAAAGCGGCTGGAATTGTGATTGTTGCTGCGGCTGGTAATGAAGGAGCTGATATGAAAAGTTACCCGGCTGCCTATGAAGGAGTCATTAGTGTCGGAGCAGTTAATAAAAGCAAAACACTAACATCCTGGTCATCCTATGGTGTTGCGACAGATATAGTAGCACCTGGGGATAATGTTTATGCACCAATCTATGATTATGAGAAAAAGTCGACTTTTGCTTCATTGAGCGGCACATCGATGGCAGCTCCGATGGTGACTGGAACGGTTTCCTTGCTGTTATCTAAATATCCAAAATTAAAACCGGAACAGGTAGAATACATTTTAAAGAAAACAGCTAGTGATTTAAGTACGAAGGGCTACGATAAGAAATATGGATATGGACTGGTCAATCCATCCTCTGCTCTAAGCTTTGATATTAAAAAAATTCCATCCTTAACTGCTGCCGTGTGGAATAAGGATACGATTATGAAAAATGCTAAAACGGTTGGCAGCAGCTATACGGTGAAAAAAACTTTTATGAAGCCTTTGGAGCAGCACTGGATTAAGCATACTGTAAAAAAAGGTGAAACATATCAAATCAATTTAAAGGGATCTAAAGTGTTTGATTCCCAATTACTTGTGAATATGTATGGAAAAGATAAATCAAGCACGAAAAAAATCGATGATGTCACTGAAGGTAAAACAGAGGGCTATTACTTTAAAGCACCATACGATGGTACTTTGACCATTGGTGTAAAGGATATTAGCGGAAATTATGATGTCGCCGGAAGCAAATTATCTGAATATGAATTATTATTCAAAAAAGTAACTGTCCCAACTGATGAATCCAGTAAAGAAAACCCGATTATAATACCTAAATTGTCCTATGATACAACAGGTAAAAAAATGCATCTTGTTGGCGAAAATGGAGATGATGATTATTTCCAATTTACAACGGGTGAAAAAGAAGAAAACATTAAGCTTTCTGTAAATGGTACACCTGGTGCAGACGTCAGCATGTTTGTCTATGCTTTGACAGACATTAGAGATGAAGAAGAGATTGAGGATGACGAGAAGATTACGGAAACTGTGGAAATTAATAAGGAAGCAGCTGAAGACGTAGAGGATGGTAACCAAGAAGATGGACCAACGCATGTAAATATTCTTGAACGTGAAATTAACAGCGGTACCATCGGTGAAAGTGAACAGGATGTCTTCACTGCTGAGCCTAAAACTACCTATACTATAAAAATATCTAACAAATATGAGGGGTATTCCGAAAGCTTTACTGACTATTATATCTTCTCGGAAGGATTTGAAACATCGGCTACCAAGATAACTGGTGCAATTCGCCAAAACGCTGATCCTTATACTTTCAAAGCCAGCCTGGTCAAAATGCCAGAGGATGAGGATGGAATTCATTCCATATATGATCGTGAAGGGTATGACGAAGAAGGAGAATATATTGGTGATGATGAAGAA
>JAZUQD010000428.1:0-1988 GCA_045605505.1 Pradoshia sp. | reverse complement strand
CAACTCCTTGGCTCACAGAACGACATGGCTACGACCCGACTTCCTCTAAAATTCTCCGGGGGATATTTTTGGGAAACCTTTTTATAGGCGTTTTACATGACTTACGGATATTTCCGCTGTCCGGATTGGCGGTGAGCGTTTTTCCCTCTCCTTTCAACGCAAAAACTATCCGTAAGCCATGCAAAACACCTATAAAAAGGGTTTATATTTATACGAAAAGGGGGTTAGAAGATTGGCTAAGAAGAAGCAAAGTACACCAAACGATAAACCAAAGAAAATGAGACCTGCCACAACACCCGAAGCTAGAGAGAATCAGCTTATAGCTTTAGCTGTAGACCTAGCTGAAAAGCAATTAATCGAAGGAACAGCGTCATCTCAAGTGATAACACACTATTTAAAACTTGGTTCTACTAAAGAAAAGATAGAAAGAGAGATATTAGAGAAACAAAAAGAACTTATCGAGGCTAAAACTGAGAACTTACAATCAGCTAAACGTATCGAAGAACTTTATACTAATGCTATAAACGCTATGAAGAACTATAGCGGGCAAAGCAACGGGGATGAAGAAGACGATGATGAATACGACGATTAGAACTTATGCTGAATTAATGAAATTACAAACATTCGAGGAGCGTTTCAGATACTTGAAACTAGCTGCTAGAGTCGGAGATGAAACATTCGGATTCGATAGATACTTGAATCAACAATTCTATCACTCGCAAGAGTGGAAATCGATTCGTAATGAAATAATCATTAGAGATAATGCATGTGATTTAGGAATCCTAGGGAGAGAAATGAGTAAAGGAATAATAATTCATCACATGAATCCAATAACCAAAGATGACTTGATACATCAATCAGACTTCTTACTGAATCCAGATTATCTTATCTGTGTTAGCAAGAAAACCCACTCAGCAATTCACTATGGAGATGAGAGTCTACTATTCGATGGGTTAGTCGAACGTTCTAAGGATGATACTTGTCCGTGGAGGAGGTGAGAATTCAAAATGGAAAGTATACTAGACTCTATTAAGAAGCTACTAGGTATGCCACCAGAATATAGAGCATTTGACGAAGACCTTATTATTCATATAAATACTGTTTTTATCATACTAAATCAACTCAACATCGGGCCGTCTGATTGTTTCTTTATTGAAGATGGTACTGAATCATGGGATGACTTCATAACAAGTGTTGATGAAGGTATGATTAGAACGTTTATATATTTAAAAGTTCGTCTAATGTTCGACCCTCCAACTAGTAGTGCTTTAATCGAAAGTATAAACGGCATGTTGTCTGAATTAGAGTGGCGTTTATATGTAGTAGGTGATGAAAAAGCGAGGGAAGGGGGTGACAATGATGAATAACGAAGAACTAAAACATTACGGTATCAAAGGACAAAAATGGGGTAGAAGAAGATTCCAAAACAAAGATGGTAGTTTAACACCTGCCGGAGTACAGCGTTATGGTACTCAGAGTAATTTCGAAGCTAAATATGACGCAGACGTTAGAGCTAACCTAAATGCTGCTAAAAAAGTATCAGATGGTGGTAGAGAACTCGCAAGATCATCGAAAGAACGTGATGCCGAACGTTCTAGAAAACAACAGAAGATGGCTGATAAAGCTGTAGAGGAAGCTGTTAGAGAAAGAGCTCGTTCTATGTCAGACCAAGAATTACGCGATGCGGTTAATAGATTAAACATGGAAGAAAACTATACTAGAATGATGCAGAACAGAGAGCGTATCGACCTGGGCGAATCTAAAGCAGCTAAATTTATGGACTACAGTATGAAAGCTTTAACTGTAGCAAGTACTACGCTTAGTATAGCAATAGCTATAAAAGAACTAAAGAAATAATACAACTGAATATACGAAGGGAGAGAATTCAAAATGGCGTTATCGAATACTGCCACTCCAATTTATTATGGTAAATTCAGAGACGCTGTAATAAGAGGTGAAATACCAGTATGCAAAGAAATTTCCATGGA
>JAZUQD010000427.1:0-20839 GCA_045605505.1 Pradoshia sp. | reverse complement strand
GGTAAAAACTAGGTGCAGAATCTAGTGAAGGAGTGGAAATAATGAAAAAATGGTCTCTGCTTTTGATCATGGCGTTTATGCTAAGCATGACATCCATTGGATTAACGAATACGGTCGTAAAAGCGGCAGAAAACAGTGATAAACAAACAAGGCCAGCATTAACCGAGCAACAAAAATCAGAGCTGGCTGCGATGCATAAAGAAGTGCATGAGAAGGAAAAGGCTATTATTGCAAAGTATGTAGAATACGGTGTGATGTCCCAGGAAGCTGCTGATATGTTAACAAATCATATGAATAAACGATTTGAAAAGATCCAGGAAAATGGCTACATCCCGCCTCACCATTTTGGGAACGGGCATCCTGGCAAACCGCCACATGAAAATAGTCCTGATATTGATTCAAATGATTAACAAGATTGTTCTACCTCTAAAGGTTACTCATATCTTTAGAGGTATTTTTGTGTTTTCCTTCTCTTGCAAATTTAAAACTCCGCTTTTTATAAAGACATTTTTCACCTACCTTTATAAACTCAAGATTCACTTTTTAATATAATTTAGGCTAATATAAGAATTTTTCAAATAATACTTACATAAATTAATGAATGCGTTATAATTGAGAAGGTACTCGTGCAACCGGTTGCACGATTTGGGAAGCCTATATATGACTAGTAAACATAAATGATCGAGTGAAGATAGAAAGGGGCACTACATGAAAAGGCTGTTTTCAATAAATCCGTGGAAAATCATTGAAGAAGAGATACATAAAGAAGATTTTAGACTAGCTGAAAGTATGATGAGCCTTGGCAATGGACATATGGGGCTAAGAGGTAATTTTGAAGAAACCTATACAGGTGATACCCATAAAGGAACATATGTAGCAGGTGTATGGTATCCAGATAAAACCAGGGTTGGCTGGTGGAAAAATGGGTACCCTGATTATTTCGGTAAAGTCATCAACACAATCAATTTTATTGGAATCCGTGTTTTTATAGGTGAAGAGGAAATTGATCTTAATAAGTCAGAAATTATGAACTACCGCCGTGAGCTGGATATGAAAAAGGGTGTTCTGACAAGATGCTTTACCATTTCACACGCAGGAAAAGAAACAGCTGTGGAAGTAGTCCGCTATCTATCAATCGCTGAGAAGCAATTAGCCGTAATTAAGTATGCGGTTAAACCGATTAACCATGATAGTACGATTACATTTATTCCTTATTTAGACGGAGAAGTCCGTAATGAAGATTCCAATTACGAAGAAGACTTCTGGAACTATATATCTTCCAGCTCATCTGAGCTCACAGGTCATTTGGTTATGCAAACAAATGAAAACCCTTTCGGAACGGATAGATTTACTGTTTCTGCAACGATGGCCCTTGAAGTAGATGGCAACACAGCTACGATTAGTCCATTCGAACATGAAGAATATATAGATAATAAGATTGAGGTTTCAGCGGAAGAGGGCAAAACAGTTACCTTAACCAAATATGTAGCCATTACAACAGATCGTGACCATGATGCGGAATTTCTCAGTGAAAAGGGCTTGGAAATTGTCCATACAGCTATGCAGCAAGGCTATGAGGCTTGTTTGCAGGCGCATTGTGAACAGTGGGCAGAGCGCTGGGACTTGGCCGATGTTCAAATTGATGGAGATATGGAAGCACAACAGGGAATTCGTTTTAACTTATTCCAATTGTTTTCAACCTATTATGGAGAAGATGCTCGTTTAAATATCGGACCTAAAGGATTCACAGGAGAGAAATATGGCGGTGCAACGTATTGGGATACCGAGGCCTATGCCATTCCATTATATTTGGCAACAGCTCAGTCGGATGTGGCTCGTAATCTCTTAATCTACCGGCATGCTCAATTAGAGGGAGCTTATCTTAACGCTGAAAGACAGGGTCTAAAAGGGGCATTATTTCCAATGGTGACTTTCACGGGAGTAGAGTGCCACAATGAGTGGGAAATTACGTTTGAAGAAATTCATCGTAATTCGGCAATTGCCTATGCGATCTATAATTATGTGAATTATACCGGAGATAAGAGTTATTTGAACGAATATGGCATAGATGTGCTGGTCGGTATTTCACGCTTCTGGGCTGATCGTGTTCATTACCATAAAAAGAAGGATCAATATATGATTCATGGAGTAACAGGCCCTAATGAATATGAAAATAACGTCAATAATAACTGGTACACAAATACAATGGCGGCATGGACGTTAGGTTACACGCTTGAAGTCATTACTTATTTGAAAGAAAACGGGCACGAAGCTAGATTTTCAGATTTGTTCATTACGGAAGAAGAACTGAATAACTGGCAGGATATCAAAGAAAAAATGTATTATCCATATGATGAGGAAAATAAGGTGTTTGTTCAGCATGATACATTTATGGATAAAGATTTGATGCCAGTTTCTGGGTTAAAGCCTGAAGACCGTCCGTTAAATCAAAAATGGTCATGGGATAAAATTTTGCGCAGCTGTTTTATCAAGCAAGCGGATGTCCTGCAGGGTATTTATTTCCTTAATAATAAATATACACGTGAAGAAAAACGCCGAAACTTTGAATTCTATGAGCCTATGACGGTTCATGAATCCTCCCTATCTCCATGTATTCATGCCATCCTTGCTGCTGAGCTTGGAATGGAAGAGAAAGCGTATGAAATGTATACAAGGACAGCTCGGCTTGACTTAGATAACTATAACAATGATACAGAGGATGGCCTGCATATCACTAGTATGACCGGTTCCTGGTTAGGAATCGTACAGGGATTTGCGGGTATGAAAACATTTAATGAAGAACTTTCCTTTGCGCCATTTATCCCGGCGGCTTGGGACCGATATACTTTTAACATTAATTATAGAGAACACCATTTAACCATTGAAGTGAATAAGGATGAAGTAAGCATTTCTCAAACTGGACCGGGTATGAAACTTAACGTATACGGCCATGAGCTCGAATTACCTGTTGATGGTGTAGTGAAAGTACCGCTAGAGAGGGAGGAGACAATCGCGTGAATAAGGAATTAAAAGCGTTCATCTTTGATTTGGATGGTGTTATTACAGATACAGCAGAATATCATTATCTTGCCTGGAAACAGCTTGCGGGTGAGTTGGGGATTGAGTTCACCAGAGCGGATAATGAAAGATTAAAAGGGATCTCCCGCATGGAATCTCTAGAAATCATCCTGGAAATTGGGAATAAACAATTTTCCTATTCAATGGAAGAAAAGGAAAAGCTGGCTGCACAGAAAAATGAGCATTATGTGGAGCTGATTCAGCAAATTACGCCGAATGATATCCTGCCGGGCATTAAACAACTGTTACATGATATTAAAAATGCCGGCTATAAGTTGGGCCTTGCCTCTGTCAGCAAAAATGCACCGGCTGTGATGAACTCTTTGCAACTGAGTGATCAATTTGATTATATGGTGGATGCCCATACGATTAAAAAAGGAAAACCAGATCCGGAAATCTTCCTAAAGGCTGCTGAAAAGCTAGGAGTTCCAGCAGATGAATGCATTGGGATTGAGGATGCTGAGGCTGGTGTTGAAGCCATTAAGAGTGCGGGTATGTATGCTGTTGGCGTAGGCTCTAAAGATCAGCTGTCTAAAGCAGACCTCCTATACAGTCATACCAATCTTTTATCAATGGACGAATTAATAAGGGAATATCAAAAATAAGCTAAGGAAAGGGCGTCCCGGTTTGGGGCGCTTTTTTGATACGGGTTACTGATATTTACAACAAAAGGGGAGCAAGCAGAGATTCCTGATGAATCTATTGATTGGAATAGATTCTGGTGTAGCTCAGGTGATTGGGCTAGTTCCGAAGCAGTATTTCCGGATTCAAAACAAAGAAATAAAAAATAGGGAATTAGCGAAGTATCTGGCTAATTCCCTATATTTTTTTTTAATCTAGTTTGATTCCTTTTAATAAATCTGCAAAAGGATTATTAATTGGTTCAGATTCTTTTTCTTGTTGTTTCAAATACTTTTGTACAGTTCGTTTATCCACTTTTCCGCCAGATTCTTTTTTACGTCTCGCTTCAAAGGCAGATAATTTTTCGCGATATCCACATTTACAAGTGAATAGCTGTCCTTCACCTTCGCCGCGGAGTTCCATTTTCTTTTTACATTGTGGACACCGTGCGTTAGTGACACGCGATACGTTCTTTCTATGACCGCATTCCCGATCTTGACAGACAAGCATTTTCCCTTTCTTGCCGTTTACCTCTAGCATTGGCTTTCCGCAATCAGGGCAAGACTTTGTGGAGATATTGTCGTGTTTGTATTTTTTGTCGCTGGCTTTGATTTCTGCGACAATTTCTTTTGTATGCTTCTTCATCTCATTGATGAACACATCTTTTTTCAATTTTCCTTTAGCGATT
The DNA here is from genome assembly GCA_045605505.1 of Pradoshia sp. Lineage (GTDB taxonomy): Bacteria > Bacillota > Bacilli > Bacillales > Pradoshiaceae > Pradoshia. The sequence continues at coordinate 16,452 of JAZUQD010000427.1, read as the reverse complement.
AGCTCAAGTTTTTGTTCCCAATCAGCAGTAGTCAATGGGGATTTTAATTCTTCAGGTACTAAATCCAGTAATTGGCGACCTTTAGAAGTAATATAGATTTCTTTTCCACCACGTTTTTCTAACAGAAATGAATTGAATAACTTATCAATAATATCACCGCGAGTGGCTACTGTACCAAGTCCGCCAGTTGATTTGAGCGTGTCTGCAAGCTTCTTATCATTTGTTTTCATATATTTTGTAGGGTTTTCCATGGCAGATAATAAAGTTGCCTCCGTAAAACGGGAAGGTGGCTTTGTTTGCCCAGATGTTTGAACGATTACCTGTGTTTTCAATACATCGCCCTTTTGAATTTTCGGTAATAATTGTTCCTTTACATCATCAGATGAATCGTCATCCTCAAAATGATTTTCGTACACTTCTTTCCAACCAGCCTGAATAACTGTTTTTCCGCGTGCGATAAAGGATTCAGTACCAATTTTCGCTTGTACCGTTAATTGCTCAAATTCATGGGCTGGGTATAGTACGGCTAAGAATCGTTTTACGACTAGATCATAAATTTTGCGTTCCTTATCCGTAAAGGCGGCGAAATTAACATAGCCTTCCGTTGGAATAATGGCATGGTGGTCACTTACCTTACTGTTATCGACGAAAGCTTTTGTCGCCTTGATTGGTTTACTCGCAATCTTGTTGGCTAACTTGCGGTATTCTGTGCCGCCAATTGCTTTTAAGCGCTCAGGAATCGTACTAACGATGTCTGAAGATAAATAACGTGAGTCTGTACGAGGATAGGTTAAAACTTTATGCTGCTCGTATAGTTTTTGCATAATATTTAGTGTTTCTTTAGCCGAATAACCAAAGATTTTATTCGCATCACGTTGCAGTTCTGTTAAATCATAAAGAGAAGGTGCGAAGGTCTTCTTAGCTTTACGGTCAATGGATACAACCGTCGCATCTTTGCGTCCAAGCGATTGAACGATCGCATCTATTTTTTCTTTATTAAAATGACGACTATTCCCATTGGCATCTTGCCAAGTCAATTTAAGTCCATCTGTCTGAGCTTCAATGCCATAATAGGTTTGAGGTTTGAAGCCTTTTATTTCATCTTCACGTGCTGCAACCATGGCAACTGTTGGTGTCTGTACACGACCACAATTTAATTGAGCATTAAATTTAGTTGTTAATGCACGAGTTGCATTCAAACCGATATACCAGTCTGCTTCAGAGCGTGCTACAGCTGAAGCATATAAGTTTTCATAATCTTTACCAGGCTTTAAGTTATTGAATCCATCTTTAATCGCTTTATCTGTTACAGAGGAAATCCAGAGACGTTTGATTGGCTTATGAACTTTCGCTTTGTCTATAATCCAACGTGCAACTAATTCTCCTTCTCTCCCTGCATCAGTAGCCACGATTATTTCATTCACATCACTGCGGCTTAACTGTGTTTTTACCGCATTAAACTGCTTACCAGTTTGCTTCATAACAACTAATTTCAGGCGTTCTGGTAGCATAGGAAGATCTTCTAGATTCCATGCTTTATATTTATTATCATAAACCTCAGGATCGGCTAAAGTTACTAAATGTCCGAGGGCCCAAGTGACGATATATTTATTTCCTTCAAAAAATCCATTGCCTTTCTTTGTACACTTCAAAACATTTGCAATATCACGTGCAACGGAAGGTTTTTCAGCAACGACTACACTTTTTGCCATACTTCGAAAACTCCTTTACTGACTATGTACTGTTTAATATACCACAGTTTCGTTGGTGGAAATGTATAGACACCCTCATTGGCCATCCTAGTAGACAAGCTTGTTTTTAGAATGCCAATTTCTGTTTTCACCGTTTATTTTTGCTCACTTTTGTTTTTTTCATAGTTGAATGTTTTGAATTCGCGCCTTTTCTTACAGCTAATACGCTGTGTTAAATATGATGAAAAAGTCAACCAAATTAGTGGGGACAACAGAATAGCTACTGCCTACTTTATTCATTCAATCAACTAGACACACACTCCAAAAGTTTCATTTTGTGTTAATATGTAGTTTAATTTGCTTATGTTTTACACTTATATGGAATATTTATTACATTTTGGATTAGTTTAATTTGTTTAAATTGTTTGTCAATTAACGCGGTTTATGATACGATAAGAACAGCTAAAAGGTTTGAAGATCAAAAAAATTTTTACAGTCTTTAAGTACATGCTTAGACAGAAAAGGTTTTTCTGGTTTTCTACTTTTAAAAATTTTCACTAAAAGTTAGGAGGCCAAAAAAATGGTCGGAAAAGTAAAATGGTTTAATGCAGAAAAAGGTTTTGGTTTCATCGAACGCGAAGATGGTGACGATGTATTCGTACACTTCTCTGCAATTCAAGGTGAAGGATTCAAAACTCTTGAAGAAGGTCAAGAAGTTGAATTCGAAATCGTAGATGGAAATCGCGGACCACAAGCTGCAAATGTAGAGCGTATCTAATTAAATTAGAAACCACTGGGTACAATCCTTTATGGATTGTGCCCTTTTTTATTGGTATGTAAATAAGCATAAGTTTCGCCAAGATGGAGCAGATTAAGTGAGGATACAATCTGTAAATCAAAGGGCGGAATAGATATGAAAAAAGCAGCAGTGAAAGGAAACTCTGAAAAAAAGAAACTGCAGTGGTGGCAGCTCTCCTTAATAGGTGTGGGCTGTACAATTGGAACTGGTTTTTTCCTTGGTTCCGGATTAGGAATCAGGCTTGCTGGTCCATCTATATTAATTTCGTTTTTACTCGCAGCATGTACGACCTATATCGTATATGAGGCTTTGGCAAAAATGACGCAAAAAGACCCCCAAAAAGGATCCTTTCGTACATATTCACGTAAAGCGTTTGGACGCTCCTTTGGATTCTTAAATGGTTGGGTTTACTGGTTTTCAGAAATGCTTATTATGGGAAGCCAATTAACAGCTTTGTCTTTGTTTTCAAGGTTTTGGTTTCCTGAATTTCCTTTATGGATATTTGCGGCCATCTACGGAGCACTTGGTCTGATTGTGATTATTATTGGTGCAAAGCTATTTGAACCGATGGAGAATGTCAGTGCCATTGTTAAAGTGTCTGCAATTTTGATGTTTGTCATTATTGTGATTCTTGGTTTGTGTGGAGTGATTGATGGAAAAGGCTCGTTAGATTTCCCTTCAACAGTCAAGGAGATTTTTCCGACAGATTGGAAGAAGATTTGGTCATCTCTCGTTTTTGCTTTCTTTGCCTTTGGAGGCATTGAAGTACTTGGAATTATGTCTATGCGATTGGAGAAGAAAGAGGATGCTCCAAAAGCAGGAAGAGTTATGATTTTAGCGTTAACCGTCATTTACATTATATCACTTGGCTTAGTTGTGATGCTGCTGCCATGGAATAAGGTGAATTTAAATGAAAGTCCATTCTTAACAGTTCTGAACTATTATCCATTTAGGTTTATTACGCATATTTTTAATGGAGCCTTAATCATTGCTGGATTTTCAACAATGTCTGCTTCCCTTTTTTCCGTTGGCAATATGCTGACGACATTAGCGGAGGACCGAGACGCACCGAAAGTACTAGGCAAAAAAGGGAGATTTGCAATCCCTCTGCCTGCTTTTGCTGTAACAGTGACTGGCTTGCTTATCTCAATCGTTTTATCACGCGTGATGCCTGATAAGGTATATGAATATTTCACTACTGGAGCGAGCTTATTGATCCTGTACAATTGGATATTGATTCTGTTAACGTATTCCAAGCTTGCTGACCTGAAAATAAAAGATAAGATAAAACGTAATATAGGACTTCTCTTTATTACGACGGCTATTGTAGGGACGGTCATTGAAAAAGACACGCGTATGGGCTTTTTCGTAAGTTTAGCTTTTGTTTCTTTTGTTGGTCTGCTTACCATTATTATGGCGATCATTCGAAAACGAAAAAGACCTATAACAAAACGAAGGATCCATAATTAGCGATTAGATAAGAGATTGAATACCCATAACTCCAAAATAAATCCCAAATCCTACTAAGGAAATTCCGGATATGATTGATATTCCTGCCAACAGCTTATTGGTTAAATAGCGCCTAAAAATGGATGCCATCATTGCCATTGAAAGGTCCCAAATAAAGATACCGACAAGGATAGCCAGACTGTTAATGATGACTTGTTGATTAGATATGTGAGTGACTGTTTTAGCGAGGACTGAACCATAGATGCCAAGCCAAAACAAGATAGATAAAGGATTCCATAACGACATGAAAAAGCCAGAGCGAAAGGAACGTGAAATTTCTTTGTTCCCAGTATTGCTTTGGTTTTTTTTGTGGTAAACCGCCAGCAGGCTCTCAATGCCAGAATAGGTTAGGACAAATGCGCCAAATAACCAGAGAAAGGTTTGAATTAGTGGAACCTGCATATATTGAGACAAGCCAGTATAAACAGCAAACATAAAACAGATGTCAGCCAGAATGGCGCCAAGACCGAATACCCATGCATTCAAGAATCCATATCTTAGGCCGCGTTCCATTTGTGCTGCATTGATTGGTCCAATAGGGGCTGATAAGGAAATTCCTAAATAGACATATCCTAATAATCCATACATTAAATGTTAACCTCCATTTTAATTGCTAAAAACATCATATGCATGTACATGGGCTTGTACGACAAAAGAATTTGAAAACTTCACCTTTCAAGGAAGGGAATAAAAAAGGGAGGCAGAAGCCTCCCAGGTTTTAAGCCCAGAAATAAGTAACAATGGATAGCAGGATCGATGTGATGAAGAGCGTAAGCAAGGGAAGACTGGCGCGGCTTTTTAGCTCTTTTAAATCTATCGTTAATCCGAGTCCAGCCATAGCCATGGAAAGCAGAAAGGTGGTCAGCAAGGCAATGGAGTCATATAAGTATTCTGGAAACCATGAGCCGGCAAGATAAGTACGAAAGATACTTAGGGCCAAGAATCCCAGTAAGAACCAAGGGAATGGAATGGCTGCTTGATTGCCGGAGCCCTGTTTACGTTTCATCCAGAATACTAATACAAAACAGAAAGGAATCAGCAAGAAAACACGGCATAATTTAGCTAATAATGCCATTGTGACGGCAGCTTCACCGGCAGGCTCGGCGGCCAATGCGACATGAGCTAATTCATGTAAGCTAAGCCCGGACCAAATTCCGTATTCAGATGGCGTTAAGGGGAGAACCGGAATGAGCATAGTGTAGACGACGGAAAAAAGAGTACCAATCAAGGCGATCATCCCGACGCTCATCGCTGTATCCTCTTCCTTTGAATCCATTATCGGCGATACGGCTGCTATAGCAGCTGCACCGCAAATCCCTGTTCCCGCTCCTAGTAAAAATGAGATCATAGGGTCGATTTTCAGCCATTTTCCGAGCAATACCATTAGTGCTACGGAAAATACGATACAAATCAGAGCTTTCCCCAACAGACCAAGCCCTTCATTGAAGATAATCTGCATATCTAATTTCAAACCATATAAAATGATGGCAGTCCGCAACAGGATTTTTGCCGAAAATTGCACACCAGATCGCAAATTTGTGGGATAGCTGCGAAGATTACGATAGAGGATAGCGAGTAAAATACTACACGCTAAAGGGCCTATATAATCAAAAAATGGCAATTCAGCAAGAATAAATCCTAGTAGTGCCAATAGGGCAGTAAAGCCCAGTCCACCCCAGAATGATAAAGGAGATTGAGTTGGTTTAGTCATAGTTGTCACCTAATACTTTCATCACTAAATTTGAAAACCTTTGTTATGTATGGGTAAAATATATGTATATACATAGCCAGATGATTATAAATGCTGGCAAGGGCTTCCGTGAAGCCACCCCCTTAGTTTAATATTCTTTGACTTAATAAAAAAGTGGTAACGCTCATTAATTAATTGTATGTTTATCCATTTTAGTTTCTTTTATGCAAGTGTAGATGGATAGGGTAGAATATCATCGTTCGTAGGACCATTTAAAGAGTTGGTTATTAATTTAGTACTAACAAATCCTTATTTAATAGATACAACCATGACTGAATGGGTAATACATAATAATAACAAAAAAAGCTGAGGCGACTGCCCAGCTCCGACAAGCATAAGGAAAGTCACATAGGGGGCGTGCTTCCCCCGCAGAGGCTATCCTTATGACCTCGAGGAGCTAGGAGCTCGAGTCATAAGCAAATACTCTGCGGGGGAAGGACCCTCCCTCCGAGTATTCGTCTTATGCTTGTCGCTTCTAACCAGTCGTCTCAGCTTTATAAAGATAGGGGGATATTAGAATGAAATTGAAGTGTATCGTAACAGATATGGATGGGACATTATTGAATGAGTATCAAAGGGTGAGTGATGAAACTCGAAAAGCACTGGAAGCTGTCAGGGACAGCGGGGGACAGGTAATCGTCGCTACAGGGCGGTCTTATAAAGAAGCAAGATTTGCTCTTGATGAAATAAACTTTAATTGCCCTATTATCAGCTTGAATGGAGCAGCTGTATTTGATCAAAAAGGTGAAATAACAGTCTCGAACCCGATGGAAGATCATAGCTTATCAGAAACAGTTAAGCTATTGGAAGAAATGGATCTTTATTTTGAAATGTATACAAACAGGGGAACCTTCTCCAAAAATCCTGAAAAGGCTATTGATTCACTCGTTGATATCTTTTTGAGTGCCAATCCCGACCAGGAAGAAGAAAAAGTCCGCGAATTTGCTGAAGGCAGAATAAAATTAGGGTTCGTATTTGCAACTGATGACTATTTCAAGCTAATTAATGAAGAAGATATTGAAATATATAAAATACTAGTCTTTTCAACGGATATGAATAAGTTGAAAGATGCGGTTGCGATTCTTGGACAGATGGAAGGATTAACCGTTACTTCATCTGGTAAAGGGAATATTGAGATTAACCAGAAAGGTGTCTCAAAGGGTATAGCTTTAGAAAACTTACTGAAAAAATTACAAATTCCACTTGAAGAAACGATTGCCATTGGAGATAACTTTAACGATGTATCTATGTTTGAGAAAGCGGGGCTATCTGTTGCGATGGGAAATGCATCCGATGAAATTAAAGCCCTTTGCAAGGATGTCTCCTTAACAAATGAGGAACATGGTGTAGCACATATTATTTACAAATATATCGTCAAAAAATAATTTTTCAATATGTGGTATAAACAATCCGTAATATGGCTAATATAGGACTACAATGAAGTTTTCCAAAGTATCCCCCCCCTTTTTGAACCGCCTTTTGTCATGAAGGCGGTTTTTTTATTAAATAATAAATTCGCACCAAAAAAGCTGTCAGACGCCTGACAGCTTTTTAAATAGGATAATCTTATATTTTTTCAGGCCATTTATATTGATAAAACCTCTCGAAGAAAAGCTGGCTTTCTAGTTCCTTATTTCCTTGGGCGAGTAAGTCGGTCCAACCGGCCATCATCGCCTCAGTTTGGGAACGGTGCGCTGCGATTGCTTTGAGTTTGGTTTCGATTACGTCCTGAATATTATTTATGATATCAGGCTCTCCAAGTACATCCTGATGGTTGTTGGAAAAGGCTACACAGTGAAGTTTTGGTCTTTTTTCAGGATCGATTTCAGAAACGGCTTGTACCACAGCTCTTCCGCAAGCCTCGTGGTCCGGATGAACACTGAATCCCGGATAAAAAGTAATGATAAGGGTTGGTTGAAGCTCATTAATAAGCTTAGTCATTTGATCAGCCAGCCATTGTTCATTTTCGAATTCAACAGTTTTATCGCGCAGCCCCATCATACGTAAATCCTGGATACCCATTATCTGTGCAGCATCCATTAATTCTTTTTTTCTAATTTTCGGAAGGCTCTCCCGTGTGGCAAACGGTGGATTTCCAAGGTTTCGGCCCATTTCACCAAGCGTTAAGCATGCATAGGTGACAGGGATGTCATCTCTCGTATAAGAGGCGATTGTTCCAGAAACTCCAAATGCCTCATCATCCGGATGAGGGAATATGACTAACACATGCTTCTCTTTATCCATTTTTCACAACTCCTCGTTATTTATCGAAAGGGACGGTGCTGATTTCGAAAGCGACAGCAAGCCTTCCGCTCTGATCGAGTCCGGCCATTAAAAGGCGACCGAATTCATCAATTTCGTAATGGGTAATCCCTTCAGCGTATACCCATCCTTCTTTCATCCTCAGTCCAACACGATAGGGGCCATCACCTATAATTTTTCCTTCTTCAAAACAGATGGAAACGTTACGTATAAAAGCACCTGCTGAGAAAAATGATTCATCATTATGGGTTGCATAGGCACCGTTCGTTGTCTCTAAATGCAAATAAACCGGTAAACCAGCGTATGTTTGCAGAGCTTTTTGTGAATCAAGCAGGTCAATTGGCTTCATTAAGATTACCTCCCAATATAAAAAAGGAATAGAGTCTATTCCTATGAAAATAGTGATGTATTAATTATGATACTAAAGTTACTGAAAAAATGCTAAAAATGGAGATTAAAAAAGCTGCCCGAAATATTTGGGGCAGCCTATTAAATGAAAGTTATTTATATGTACGGTAAGCACCATGCATAACAGGCCCGACAAATTCATTTAGTTTCCAGCCATGCTGAATCGCAACGGAGATGAATTCTTTAGCAGTTGCCAATGCTTCTTCAACCGTTTTACCTTTAGCTAGTTCAGCAGTAATCGCTGCAGCAGTGGTACAACCTGCGCCGTGAGTATAGGTAGTCGTGAACTTATCGGATTCTAAGATGGTATAGTCTTTTCCATCAAAAATTAGGTCAATCGCTTTATCTTGCCCTTCAAGCTTGGTGCCACCCTTGATAAGAACATATTTTGCTCCTTGATCGTGGATGATCTTTGCAGCTTGTTTCATTTCATCAATAGTAGTAATAGGCCCAATCCCGGATAACTGCCACGCTTCGAAAAGGTTTGGTGTCACAACCGTTGCGAGCGGTAGAAGTAATTCTCTCATTGCCACTGTATTCTCAGGCATTAACACTTCGTCTGTCCCTTTACAAACCATTACAGGGTCGATAACGACTTTATCAAGGCCATATTCTTTGATTTTTCGTGCAGCCAGTTCAATAATATCAACTGTTCCCAACATACCCGTTTTCATGGCATCAATTCTTGTTGAAAGAATCGTATCCAATTGGGCTTCGACAGTTGAAACATCAATTGGAAATACATTATGAGACCAGTTATTTTTAGGATCCATGGCAACGATTGAAGTAACAGCTGTCATGCCATAAACACCCAACTCCTGGAATGTTTTTAAATCTGCTTGAAGACCTGCTCCGCCGCTGCTATCAGATCCGGCAATAGTCAATGCTTTTTTTAGACTCATTAGCCTATCCTCCCTCAATATAAAGCTTAATTAAGTTATACTTTAAAATGCATATCAAAACAATACGTATCGTACAAATGCGATGCAGTTAATGATAGACATCTTCTTTCCGAGAGTGAGCTCCCAAATTCCTATTATATGGTATTTATCTGCAAATAGAATGCAGTGGGTAACAGGAAGCGTTTATACAGGTACGATTGCATATAGTAATGATACTATAAGTAAAAAATAGTGGATAATGAAGACACTTGTAATAAGAGGATAGAAAGAAAAAAATGCTTCTTAACGAATTAATGATTGTTAATATTTCAAGTAAGATGAATAAAGCTATAGGTGTGAAGCTGGAGCTATAACGTACTTATAGGAGTAGTCTGCAAATGAACGAATGGAAAGAACCAGTGTTTTAATCTGCAAAGATTGTGGATAGGATGACGAGTAGAAAATGAAGCAGACTATAAAAATGAGGTAAAGAGGCCAGGATTAGATACCTAGCGATCTATTAAATAGGGTTCAAGGTGGACATGGCCCGGCGAATTTTTTTAAAAAGCTCCACTGCAAAAAGAGCTTAAAGAAGGGGGGTCCATCCTTAAGCTCTTTTTTGCTTTTTCTGACTTACATGATTTTTGTATTATCAGTATCGCTTGCCTGATCGGAAGTAATGACAACAATTTTGTGTTCATCCAAATCTTTTTCATATTGTTGAGCTTCCAATTCAGATAATCCAAGTGATTGAAGCTTGCTGCGCAATTCGTCACCACGTTTTTTGAACAGATTCCCTACACTTTCAAAAAAGCCTTGTTCACCAATACCAATGCTGCTTGTATCCGTTGCATCAGTTAAGTCCTTTGAAAAATCTTTACTATGGGAAAATAAATAAATATTATCTTTTGTAAAACCTTCAGATGTAAGTTGTTCAATTTTCTCTTTAGCCTGAACTGAATTTTCTACTACATAAACTTGATACATTATACATCCTCCTCTAAATCCTATATCTGCTGGAATTTCGTCTTGGTAGTGTAGCTATAGTGTTTATATAACCTATAAATAAATCTATAAACATGAGCTTTGGAGGGTAAAGAGGGAAAGAGATGTAAGCTTGTGTGTCAGATTTAGCAAAAAAGATAAGGAGTGATTGCATGAGCCATCAAATTTTAAAGAATGACTGGAACGATTATTTACAGGATGAATTTAAAAAACCTTATTATGTCGCTCTGCATGATTTTATAAAAAAAGAATATGAAAACGAGATTGTCTATCCTAAGGCTGAGGAAATTTATAATGCTCTGCACTATACAGATTTTAAATCAGTGAAAGTCGTATTGCTCGGACAGGACCCCTATCACGGACCTAATCAGGCGCATGGATTGAGCTTCTCCGTACAGCCGGGTGTAGCTCTTCCTCCATCGCTGCGAAATATTTTCAAAGAATTGAATGATGATTTAGGAATCCCAATCCCCAATAATGGATATTTGAAAAATTGGGCAGATCAGGGAGTTCTCTTATTAAATACTGTATTAACGGTCAGACAAGGAGAAGCCCATTCGCATAAGGGAAAAGGGTGGGAGCAATTGACTGATAAAATAATAGAAACATTGAACGAAAAGTCAGATCCGGTTGTCTTTCTTTTATGGGGAAAACCAGCACAGTCCAAAATTCATTTAATTGATCAGAAGAAGCATCATATCATTACTTCTGTTCATCCAAGCCCGCTATCTGCCCGACGAGGTTTCTTTGGAAGCAAGCCATTTTCTAAAACAAATGAATTTCTTCGGCAATCAGGACTTAAGGAAATCGATTGGACAATTCCCAATCTGTGAGTTGTCGATAGATAGATTCCTTGGCGAAGTTAAGATAGAATTAAAATGAACAGGATAATGGTAAGCGGGGTGAACCTATGGAAATAACATCAGAAAAGATATTGGACAAGATGGGTGAACTAATTCAGAAGGCTAAAATGGCGCCTGCTGAGCAAAGAAATGGATATCTAATTGCCGTTCAAAGCTTGATTGATTTGGTTGTGAACGATCATACAGAAGTGGGAAGACAAGCTGCTGTGAATCAAACCGTGTCGTATACTCCCATTCAACAACAGAATCCTACTGTTTCCCTGCCGCAGGAAAAAACAGTTAAAATGGAGGATGCAAACGGAGATTCACTTCTGGATTTTTAATCGTAAAGGGGAGAGACTAGGTTGAAAACATTTATTATTATAGCAGCCATAAATGCAGCAATGTCCGTGGCATGCGGTGCATTCGGAGCTCATGGGCTGGAGGGGAAGATTTCTGAAAAATCTCTGGAGGTCTGGAAAACAGCCGTTCAGTATCAAATGTTTCACGCAGGTGGACTACTGGCGATTGCATTGCTGTGGGATCGATTATCTTCACATCAATTATTAAATTGGTCAGGCTGGACGATGTTAGTTGGGATTATTCTTTTTTCCGGAAGTTTATATGTACTTAGTGTCACAAGTATCTCAAAGATTGGTATTATCACGCCATTTGGCGGCGTAGCCTTTATTGCTTCCTGGGTTCTAATGATTGTGGCCGTTTATAAGTATGCATAATTTAATAGTCATAGAAAAAACCGCCCATGTGAGTCATAAGCGGTTTTTTCTATGTAATAAATAGATTCATTTGATCATCATTTAGCTATAAGTTCTGAATCTTTTCTTTCTATTATCGAGAAGAACCGCCGAAGGGATAAGAATACTCTATTTCTTCATCAAAGGTGACGTAATCAAGATAGATCAGAGGCAATAAGTAGCGCATGCCAGTTTGAGGATCACTTAAGATGACATGATCACGGCCGGCAGCTTCAATAATTCCTTTGAATAGTTTGGTGTTGCCATCTTTACTTCCTTCAAATGTCATATAAACGGAAGCGAGTTTACCGCGATTCAAACGCAAAATATTCTCTATATAAGATTGCTCTACGAATTGACCCGGAATTGGCGAAGGAGACGTTTGGAATGGTGACCCACCACCACCCGTTGCAAAGGGCTGTATTTGATAGGGAAGTGGTTGCTGCTGTTGCTGAAACTGTTGCTGTGGTTGAAACTGTTGTTGTCCTGCGCCGGTTTGTCCTGCCATATATGGATTAAAAGGGACTTGATAACCTCCTCCATATTGCCCCCCACCTTGTGATTGTGAACCCGGTTGTTTCATAAAATGACTCCTCCTCTATTAACAATAGTATTCTAAAAAACAGTTGGACAATCAGATTGTGTCGGTGCAAAGAAGCAGTGTGCTTTGTATCTCCCGGTATTATATTGTCCATACCATTGAGCCGGGCAGCTTCCTTCTGGTCTGAAGAACCATAGGGCGTTCGTAGCCGGATGGAAACGTTCCCCGTTAACGACTCGTCTTGCCAGCCTGATATCACTCTCTCTGGCACGTTGGTAAAAGTATCCTTTTTGTGTCGCCTCGAATCCACCGGGGTTTTGAAAAACCATTTGAGGAATGGTTCGGATATTCACGAAATCCAGACATTCACCACGCACTCTGTTTACGCCTACATTGCCGACCATTAACATCCCCTGCTCACCCTCACCCTCAGCTTCTGCTCTCATTAACCGGGCAAGGACCTTTATATCCTCTTCAGTAGCCTTAATGACTGCCATACATAAAGCACCTCTTTTCGATAGATCTTTCTGGATGTGTTTTGATACGTAAAAGATATGCTCACTACAGAAAAATATGCAAAGAGAGACCGGCTTATGATAAAAATGAGGGATTTCTCATTCGAAGTCTGATAATAGGGCAAGAGAAAAGGCTTTGTTTGGTACATCTATTTACATAATTTACCTTTATAATAGATAAAAGGGTAGCTATTGGGGGACCTATGTTTGTTGTTTGGGAGGGGAAGGTTTATGAAGTTGGACCAGCTCTATCCAAAGTTTTTTAAGATGAATGCAAAAAAGTACCCATAAACCTTGTTTAACAGTTTATGGGTACTTCCCTTTTATTCTATTTAAACATGTAAAAATTCACTAACTTGATCCGGAGTCAGGATATTTCCTACGAAGAAGGAGCCAAACTCGCCGTAACGGGCACTCACTTCATCAAAACGCATTTCATAAACCAATTTTTTAAATTGGAGAACGTCATCCGCGAAAAGAGTAACTCCCCACTCATAATCATCAAAACCAACAGAGCCGGAAATAATTTGTTTCACTTTACCAGCGTATTGGCGGCCAATCATTCCGTGAGAATACATAAGTTTTTTACGATCCTCCATCGGCAGCATATACCAGTTATCATCACCTTGGCGACGCTTGTCCATTGGATAGAAGCAAACATGCTTAGATGTCGGCAATGTCGGGTATAGTCTGGAACGGACATGAGGATTCTGATATGGATCTTCATCTGAATCGGAAGGCAGATAATTACTTAGCTCAACAACAGATACATAAGAATGTGCCGGAATTGTGAACTCTGCTAGTTTAGTTTTATTGAACTCTAATTCAAGTGCATTTAAATCTTCCATAGTTGGACGTAAAAGCATCATCATGAAGTCTGCTTTTTGTCCGACAATTGTATAAAGAGCATGGCTGCCTTTGTTTTCATCCTGAGTTTTATTCCATTTTTCTACTAATCCCAGGAACTCATTGATGGCAGCGGCGCGTTCGTCTTCAGGTAACATTTTCCATGTAGCCCAGTCGACTGTTCGGAAGTCGTGTAAACAATACCAACCGTCCAATGTTTTAGCTGCTTCACTCATATTGATCATCTCCCACATAACATTTCGTTCATGCCATTTATACTATATCATAATCATTGGAAGGTTTTCTCGAATCAAGACTTCAATAAACTTGTCGATATTATGACATCCCGCTATAATTTTAAAAAATAAGGCAAACCTATTAAATAATTCATCATAAAGGTGTATTCTATGAAGAGGACATTTTGAGGAGGACATAAAAAATGAGTAATTTATTTACCACATTAAAAGAAAAAGTTTCTGGCAATCAATTGCGAATTGTATTCCCAGAAGGTATGGATGAAAGAATTCTTGAAGCAGCTGGAAGATTGGCAGCCGAAAAGACAATTGTTCCAATCCTAGTAGGAAATATTGATGAAATCACTGCAAAAGCGAAGGAAATGAATATTTCTGTAGACAATATGGAAATTTACGATCCTGCTACATATATTATGATGGACGAGCTTGTGGCTGCTTTCGTTGAACGCCGTAAAGGTAAAGCGACAGAAGAACAAGCACGTAAAATCTTGCTTGATGAAAACTATTTCGGAACTATGCTTGTTTATTTAAATAAAGCAGACGGTCTTGTCAGCGGTGCAGCGCACTCTACGGCAGATACAGTTCGTCCTGCATTGCAAATCATTAAAACAAAAGCTGGCGTTAAGAAGACATCAGGCGTATTCATCATGGTAAAAGGTGATGAAAAATATGTATTTGCAGACTGTGCAATCAACATTGCTCCAGACAGCCAGGATCTTGCTGAAATTGCATTAGAGAGTGCTAGAACAGCGCGTATGTTTGATCTTGACCCGCGTGTGGCTATGCTTAGCTTCTCTACAGTTGGTTCTGCAGTATCTGAAGAAACAACTAAAGTGGCAGATGCTGTTAAGATTGTAACAGAGATGGATCCACAATTAATCGTAGACGGAGAAATTCAATTCGACGCTGCTATTGTTCCATCTGTTGCTGCAGCAAAAGCTCCTAACTCTCCACTTCAAGGCTCTGCAAACGTATTTGTATTCCCTAGTCTTGAAGCAGGCAATATTGGCTATAAAATTGCGCAACGCCTTGGCGGTTTTGAAGCAGTTGGACCAATCCTACAAGGGTTAAACGCTCCAGTAAACGATCTATCCAGAGGATGTAACGCAGAAGATGTTTACAACCTTGCTCTTATCACAGCTTCTCAAGCTTTGGTAAAATAAAAATATAAGTGACCTAAGGCGCCTTATGGCGCCTATTTTTTATAAATGGAGAGAGTGACGATGAATTTATTACAGCAGAATCGTTGGAGAATCATAGACCACAGCCAAACTGGACTACATACCCGTGCTATTCAATCATTTGCGATTGATGACACCTTATGTGCTTCAGTAGGAGCTGGGAACTCACCGGTAACAGCACGCACCTGGGTTCATCAAAAAACAGTTGTAATGGGTATTCAAGACGGCAGGCTACCTATGCTAAAGCAAGCTGCCGATTTCTTGCATAATCAGGGGTATGATTGTATTGTCCGTAATTCTGGAGGATTGGCAGTTGTATTAGATGAAGGGATTTTGAACCTTACGCTTGTTTTTCCGGAAAAGGACCGGAAAATTGAGATTAACCGCGGGTATGATGCCATGTTGGAACTGATTCAGTATATGTTCCAGGACTTTGATCAAACCATTGAAGCGGGTGAAATCGTCGGCTCCTATTGTCCGGGAAGCTATGATTTAAGCATTGATGGTAAAAAATTTGCTGGAATCTCTCAGAGAAGAATTCGTAACGGGGTAGCTGTACAAATCTATTTGGATGTCAACGGGGATGCAGGACAAAGAGCTGGCTTAGTACGAGATTTTTATGAAATCGCACTAAATGGTACACAAACAAAATTCGTGTATCCAACCGTAAATCCGGAAGTCATGGCTTCATTATCTGGTTTACTTGGGGTCGAGCTGACTGTTAATGATGTGATGTTACGTTTAATGAAAGCACTGAAGGATCATTCTGAGCAGATTGAAATGACGCCTCTGACTGAAGAAGAAATGCCACTATTTGAGTCTTATTTAAACAGAATGCAAGAAAGAAATGATAAATTGGAAATCGACTAATTAAAACGACCTGTCTGCCACAAGTAAAAATAGTGTAGCAGCGGGGGATGCCGGAAATATAATCTCTTTTTAAAGCAGAGATATAAGATGGCTGACCTAAATCGTATTTGGTATAGCCGACAAGAAAGCCGGTCTCATGGGAGAGCCCGGCTTTTTAGATGGTTATTCTGCTATTTTTTCCAGATTACCATTACGATCCATCTTAAATTTAGTAGCTTGACGATCATCTTCATCCAGTAAAGCTAATTTACGAGCGCGATTCATAATATTCATAAGTGTTTCGTAGTCTTCCTGGATGGTAACTTTATTTTCTTCAACATTATCAAGCTTATGTTGCAGCTCT
>JAZUQD010000426.1:0-2205 GCA_045605505.1 Pradoshia sp. | reverse complement strand
GGAATTATAGGACTGAGCGTGCTGGCCTTTTTCGGCAAGGTACAGTTGTTTTGGTCCTTTTTTGTGTTGGTACAATTCCTCGCTCATCGATGGAGGGATATAAGCATCCTCTAGGCTGTGGATAAACAAGACTGGGCTTTTTATATTCTCCACTGCTTTTAAGGGAGAAACCTCTCTGAATGAATAGCCATCCCTCTTTTTTAGCCACCAATCACCAAAGGGGAGGACCATCCATTTTGGGAGATGGAAATCTTCTTTTAGCCGGTAAGCAATTTGCTCGGAGAATTCGGAGAATGGGCAATCCGCTATATAGAAATCAGCTCCATCTTCAATTGTGCCTGCGTAAAGCAGAAGGGTAACAGCGCCCATCGATTCCCCATGTATACCAAGCAAAATATCATGGCCCTTTTGAGCTTTTAATTCTTCAACAACAGCGGCAAGATCATCTTTTTCATAATACCCATAGCTGCTCGTTTTTCCTTCTGAATCGCCATGGCGACGATGATCATAGATGACAGAATTGAATCCTTTTTTGGCGAATAAATTAACGTATCGAATCGAATTCCACTTATTTTCAGTAACTCCGTGTGCGATGATCATCCATTTTTTTGAGTTTTTATGTGGTTCTACAAATATGGAATGGATTCGATATCCATGTTTGGACTGAATCCAATTCTCCTGTTGGGGTAGCTCTTGAAAGGAAGAAACATTAAAACGGCCTGCCTCTTCTTCGCGCTTCCGTACAACCTCCACATCTTTACGTTTCATAAACATAAGCAGGCTAGAAAAGAACACACCAATTCCAATTATGTATGTAATGAATGCACCAATGACAAGGTACCATTTTTTCTTTTTCACAAAAAAGCCCCCCGAAAATACTCTATAATAATTTAGTTTACCATTCTGCAGAAAAAACAAACACAGAAATAATAAGCAGATGTATAAACGAAAAAACCCTATAGGGCTATAGGGATAGAGTCATATTTTTATTATTGTTTAGTTGCATGGATGAGCCAAACAAATGTATTTAGCTGTTCAAAGGTTACGTGGAAGTGATGCTTTTCGAGTACGGATTTCATGTAAGGAATCGTCGTGTAATACTCAGTTCGTAAGTCCTCTGCTAAACGATCGAATTTGTTAGTTTCAGCTGTCTCAATAGTCGCTTGTTTATCCTCTTTTGTTGAAAATATCGTATCGGCAAACACGATTTTACCGCCTGATTTAAGGATATTGGAGTATAGAGCAATCGCTTTCTCTTTTTCGTCATCGGTTAGATGGTGAAAGGCATACGTGCTTACAAATGTATCTACTCCATTTTCATCCACTGGAAAGTGAAAGAAATCACCATCTACAATGGATAAGGACCCGAGCTTTTTCTTTGCCTTCTTTCTCATTTCCGTAGAAGGCTCTATTCCAAGAACTTGATATCCTTTTTCAAATAAGCGTGCAGTCAAATTTCCTGTACCTACTCCGAACTCGATGACAGATCCTTCCGCATGAGAAGCAACTGTTTCGAGAATATGATCATAATTCAAAAACACATCGACATATTGATCGTCAGAACCGGACACGGTTTCATCATAATTAGCTGCCCATTCATCAAATAGCTGGTCAAACTCTCTGCCCATCATAGCCCTCCTCTATACTTCATTTAATCATATCATATTCATATGAATAATATGAATATATAGTTACAAATTATACCTAATTTGAGTAATGTTTACACAGTTTGATCGTGAATAATAAGTTAAACATTCCTGACTTCTTTTGTCTGAGCGTTTATAATAAAAAGAAAAAAGGAGCTATAATCCATGATGAAGCATAAACCATCTAAGAAAAAAGATGACAGCTCAATTAGCTTGGGAGATCTGCTTAACCAAGATATCTTAAGCCAGTTGCAGAACAAGAAAGGCGAATTAAAAGAAGAAGAACAGCGCCGGATACAGCAAATGGAAAAACAAAAGCGCGAGGAACGAAAACGTCGCGAGAAAAATAAGAGTTTTGAAGAACTATTAAATGAAAGCAATCTGAACTGGAAACAATTTAAGGATTGAAGCAATGAATAAGAACCGCCCTAAAAAAGGGTGGTTCTTTTTTTGAACCTTCTATACTAGGATAATCTGTTTCAAAAAATTCCTCTTTCACCAATAACCATTAGGCTGTTGATTCATATACTGTAACTGACTTATGCAGATAGAAGGTGAA
>JAZUQD010000425.1:0-1948 GCA_045605505.1 Pradoshia sp. | reverse complement strand
CACACTCGTCATTATCGGCTAGGGTTTGGAGTTCTTATAAGTTATGGAAAAGGTTAACAAAATTGCAATTCAACAAACAGAGGCATTGATCTAAGGGGATTAATGCTTTTTTGTAGTGAATTTCTTATTGTAGAAATGGGGCAGTTTAGCTCAATAAGGAAGTGCATAATAAAAGACCTTCCCAGTGATGTGCACCCCTAAAGTTAGACGAACCAATTCTAACTTTAGGGGTGTTTTTGTGGTCAAATATGATGAAGGCTTTAAGCAAATAGTAGTGAACGCTTATTTAGCTGGTGAGGGTGGATATGGTTCCTTGGCTAGTAGATTTGGAATCCGAAGTAAAACCAATATAATGAAATGGGTTAGTGCGTTCCAACAATTTGGGAAACAAGGCTTGATTACCAGAAAAACAGCTGCTCATTATCCTGTTCAATTTAAAATGGATGTTCTAAACTATAAGGAAAGAACTGGAGAATCCTTTGCAGAAGTTGCTAGAAAATTTGGCATTACTGAACCGCCTATGATTCATAATTGGTGGAGAAGATGGCAAAATGAAGGTATTAAAGGACTCTCTATGTCAAAGGGGCGTCCATCCATGTCTAATAAGCCGAAAAAGAAAATAGATGAAAAGAAATTGACGAAGGAAGAACAACTTTTAAAAGAAATAGAATTACTGCGTGCGGAAAATGCCTTTTTAAAAAAGCTCCGAGCTTCAGGGGTAAATATTCCGAGCCGACTGCTAAAACAGAATCCAGGGTCATCCAAGAGCTCAGGAAAGAATTCAAATTAGCCGTTATCCTTGAAGCCACAGGTTTTCCAAAGGCAACCTATATGTATTGGCAAAAACGATTTAAAAATGATTCAAATCCTGATGAAGAAATTGAAAAGGTGATCCAGGGTATTGTAGGCGAACATAATGGAAATTATGGCTATCGTCGAATTGATATGGAATTACGTAAGAGAGGATATATCGTAAATCACAAAAAAATCCTAAGGATTACCAATAAACTTGGTATTACGTGTACGTCATACACACGTAAATCACGTAAATACAGTACTTATAAAGGTACCATAGGCAAGATTTCAAAAAACCTTGTCAATCGCAGATTCCATACAAGCATCCCACATCAAAAATTAACAACTGATACTTCCGAATTTAAATATTACTCGACTGATTCTAAAGGAAAGCTAATCATCAAAAAGGCTTATTTAGATCCATTTCTAGATATGTTTAACGGTGAAATTCTGACTTATCGGTTCTCAGAACGCCCGAACGCAAAAGCAATCCTGGATGCTTTAGAAGAAGTAATTGAATTAACAAAAGATAGCCCCTATCGAACTACTATACACTCAGATCAAGGGTGGGGTTATCAAATGAAACAATACGTTCAGAAACTAAAGGATAATGGCATCTTTCAAAGTATGTCCCGTAAGGGAAACTGTCTGGATAATTCACCAATGGAAAACTTCTTCGGAATCATGAAGCAGGAAATGTATTATGGTAAAGTTTATTATTCATTTGAAGAACTCAACCAAGCAGTTACTGATTATATTTTTTACTATAACAACAATCGAATAAAAGCAAAATTGACTGGTATGAGTCCGGTTGAATACCGTCTTTATACCAGTCAATTAGCTGCTTAAATATTTGGTCTAACTTTTAGGGTTCAGTACATGTTGAAGTCTCTTTTTCGTCTCTTATTGGGGTAATAGTCTCAATGTCTGATCTTCATTAACTGGTTCATTGAGCTATTTTGGGCCATCTACGTTTTTTTCGTTCTAGCTGATTTTCTACATTCATATACATCGTAAGTATGTTCTCCTTATCGATAATGATCAAATATTCATACAAACCATCTTAGATTGGGAAAGTACTATAAAAGAAAGAACAGAAGGGAGATATCCCTTCTATCCCTAGTTTATTGTTTTATATAAGCAAGTCCTAGAC
>JAZUQD010000424.1:0-3282 GCA_045605505.1 Pradoshia sp. | reverse complement strand
GTAATTGGTTGCAATGATCGGACTCTTGTTACCGAATCTGATGGTAGGACATGGCTGACAAGAGAGCCGGCTATTACCTACTTTCACTCACAGTACTGGTTTAATATCATCGGTATGCTACGTGATGATGGAATTTACTATTACTGTAATTTAAGTTCTCCATTTGTGTTCGATGGGGAAGCGGTTAAATATATCGATTACGATCTTGATATTAAGGTATACCCTGATATGACTTATAATCTTTTGGATGAAGATGAATATGAAGAGCATAAACTGCAGATGGGCTATCCTAATGTCATTGACCATATTCTCAGAAGGAATGTGGAAAAGCTGATCAGTATGATTCGAGCGAAGAAGGGACCGTTTTCTCAGGAGTTCGTTCATAATTGGTATAAACGGTATTTAACGATCAAAAGTTGAAGAAGAGACCTGTCTTATTTAGGGACAGGTTTTTATGCTTGATGGGAGAGACACTCAATGAATAGTATAAAGAGGTATATGAGGTTTGTCCGGCCTTATAAGTGGCAAATCATCGGTACGATTTTAATTGGTATTGTAAAATTTGCGATTCCGTTGCTGACACCTGCCTTATTGGCCTATGTAATTGATGATATTATTGGTGCCAATGGTCTGCAAAAAGGAGAACAATTGAGGAAGCTCTATATGATAATGGCACTCATGTTTTTCATTTTTTTGGTAGTAAGGCCTCCGGTAGAATACTATCGCCAATATTTTGCGCAATGGACATCAAGTAAAATCTTATTTGATATCCGCGATAAAATGTTCAGCCACATACAAAAATTAAGCTTTAAGTATTACTCCAATGCGAAAGCAGGGGAAATTATTTCCCGAGTCATTAATGATGTTGAGGAAACAAAGAATTTTGTTATCACGGGTCTGATGAATGTTTGGCTTGATTTAGTAACGATCTTAATTGCAATTGGGATTATGCTAACATTTGATGTTAAATTGACCCTTGTGTCATTGCTTCTATTGCCACTCTATGCATTTTCCATTAAATATTTCTTTGGAAAACTGCGAGAATTGACGCGAGATCGATCGCAGGCGCTTGCTCAGGTACAGGGATATTTGCATGAGCGTGTCCAAGGAATGGCAGTTATTAAGAGCTTTGCTATTGAAGACCATGAGCAAAAGCAATTTAATAAAGTGAATGGGAATTTTCTAAAAAAAGCATTAACACATACTAATTGGAACGCCAAATCATTTGCAGCTGTTAATACGATTACAGATATTGCTCCTTTAATCGTTATTCTTTTTGCAGGATATCAGGTCATCAATAGGAATATGACATTAGGAACAATGGTTGCTTTTGTTGGCTATATCGACTTGTTGTACGGACCTTTGCGTAGATTGATGAACTCATCCACTACACTGACTCAGTCACTTGCCTCCATGGACCGTGTGTTTGAATTTTTGGATGTTCCATATGATATTGAAGACAAACCTGAAGCACGTCCATGTAAAGATGTTCAGGGGACTATTACGTTTGATCAAGTATCATTCTCTTATGGTGAGGATGAAAACATGGCACTAACGGATATTAATCTCGAGGTGAGACGAGGAGAAACGATAGCGCTTGTTGGCATGAGCGGGGGAGGGAAATCTTCTCTGGTTAGCTTGATTCCAAGGTTCTATGATGTGACAGAAGGGCGAATTCTTTTGGATGGAGTAGATATTCGAGACGTTCAGGTTCGCTCGCTAAGGGATAACATAGGAATGGTTATGCAGGACAGTATTTTGTTTAGTGAATCGGTTCGCGAGAATATATTACTCGGAAAGCCTGATGCGACAGAATTAGAAGTATATGAGGCTGCAAAGGCGGCAAATGCCCATGATTTTATTTGCAATTTACCAAGTGGATATGAGACTAAGGTAGGCGAGAGGGGCGTCAAGTTATCCGGAGGTCAAAAGCAGCGTATTTCGATTGCACGTGTATTTTTAAAAAATCCTTCCATTATTGTCTTGGATGAGGCAACGTCTGCACTTGATTTGGAAAGTGAGCACCTGATTCAGGAGGCACTTGAAAAACTCTCTCGGGATCGAACTACTTTTATCGTTGCGCACAGATTATCGACCATTACACATGCAGATCGAATTGTCATGATTGAACATGGCCGAATCGTCGAAATAGGATCACATCAGGAATTGATGGCTAAAGAAGGAGCTTATTATAATCTGTTCCAGGTGCAACAGCTAGATGCATAGTTGTTTTACTGGAATACAGAGGAGCTGGACTTTACCACTTAAAGATTAGCTCGTGCTTAGGGGATAAAAAATGTAAGCTTTTAAAGGAGGTTTTCTTCATTCAATGGGGGAAACCTCCTTTTATATTACAGATAACTTCAGTTAAGCTGGAGGGACTTTATAGTGAATTTGAAGATATATAAGGAAGATGGAAATAACTTTACCGATTTTTACCCTTGAGTAAAATCCATAGAGACAAAAGAGGGGGAGAAAGTATGGACGAAGCAAGGCGGGAATATAAAAAAGGACATCCTAAAGGGCTGTAATTACTGGCCTTTAGGATGTCCTTTAATGACAACTTATAATCGATCATCATCGGTAAGCTGAACTGATTTATTCTCTGCTTTGTGATAACAGTGAAAGCTGTTTACAAGCATCTCGAGGTGTTCTAAATAATCGCCATATTCAAGCATAGAAGAGATGAGCGTAACCATATGGTAGTGTACGGGTGAGTCTTCGTCTGTATTTAATCGGAAACCTTTTACTATATCAATCAGCAATTGTTTATTATAACTGTCAGTAGGTTCTTCAAGCATTTGTCCGGGCTTTACTTTTCCTAAAAATTTCAGATGAATATGTTCATGTTTTCTCAACAACAAATCTAATTGATGATGTACCTGTATTTGAAAATCTTCAGGCATTTGATGGAATTCATTCTCAAAGCGATGTAATCTTTTTAAAATATCAAGTGCACGCTTGTTAGTAGCAATCATATACCTGTAGATTACAAGTTTCCTAGACTTGGCAACTGTATTTTTCCAGTAAGATTCACGTTCTTCTTGATAAAGGGAATATAGGGTATCAGCTTTAGCAACATTTTCTTTGATACGTTTAATATCTTTTTTCATTAGATAATGTTCGGTTGAGGTTCGAGAACCGATTCTTATCCATTGTAAAATATCGTCGGTTGTACTGCTGATCCTTTTGTACAGTTTTGTTTCATACTTTGGAGGAAGAAAAACAAGGTTTACGATAAATGCTGACAGTATCCCAATTAGAATGGCAGCGACTCTCCAA
>JAZUQD010000423.1:0-2421 GCA_045605505.1 Pradoshia sp. | reverse complement strand
ATGAGAAACTCATTCCTATATATGGGATAGATGAAATTTATATAACGAATGATGGTTTGTCTACCATTCCAAATGAGTTTACTACAGATAGAGGGACCTTGAATATAAATAAAACGATAGACTGGGATGACCCGATACATAAACCATTTAATAGAAAAGAAATTAATTTAGATTGGGAAGTAACAATTGAACAAGCTTTATCATATGAGCCTAGTCCTGATTCATTCCCAATAACTGAAGCTGAGAGAGAAAAGTGTTTAGAGACAGTCATTGATTTTATGCGTCGGAAGTATTCAGATGATACAGGCAGATGGGTACTTAAAACTTTGATGCGTGAGGAAGGATATATGCATGCTTTATTACGATTAAATCAAGAAGAAGACACTAGTATTTTTCAGAGAAAACTTACGATTATCATCGATGCAAAGAGTCTTCAAGCTATTAACTTTATTGATAACAAACCATTGATTGATCACTTTGGCCAATTACCTTCATCTGAAAAAGTCACTATTAATAAACAGGAAGCTTATCAAAGAATAAAAGATCATTTTGAGCTAACTCCACGTTATGTCTTCGATCCTCAGCAAAAAAAATATAGATTATGCGGCCTATTAGATTGTCATTATGGAATACGTGCATCAAATGGGGAGATTATTCTGCTAGACGATTTGTAAATGAAACTTGTAGGCTTAGCTTCTCTCTAAAATCGAACGAATAAAAAAGACGAATCGTTAAAGATATCTTTGATCTTCAACGATTCGTCTTTTTTCAAATCATTCTTCTCGTAGTTTAACCTAGCATCGAATCAAACAGAAAGGCAGCCAAATATAGCAACTAAATTAATTGCATCGTTGTGATACATGTATTGTCGCCTTTAAAGGTAGAAATGTTAGCTTCCGCTGTTTTTTCACCGTATATTATTTTCACATGAAAAGTCTGATCACGTGGCAACCATATGTCTATAAAGCCATTTTCCAATGATGTCATAGTCTTATCCATAATTACCTGACCATCTTCATCCTGAATAGTTACATCAAAATCTTTATTAGCCAGTTCACCCTGGCAGCCTGTTAAACTATGGATTTCACATGAATGCGTATTTTTCACATAGGGTGCAATGGAAACAAAGAATTCTTCTTCAGAAAGATCATACGACGTCTCCTTATCCTTATTATCTTTGACGATAAGCTCGTCTGATGTTATGGAAGCAGAAACATCTCCAAAACTACCTGCACTATATTCTTGAACCATTTTGCTTAGATCCTGTGTTTCTTTTTTACTTTGCTCCTCTGAATTACATCCCATCAACAAAGAAATGGACCATAAACCAATCATTCCAATTACAATTTTCCTCATCTTTTTCAACTCCTGCGCAGTATCTATACAGGAATATTTTAACATAAAGAGAGATTTATATTTCCGTAATTGTTAACATTTAGAGACAATTAAGGGTTAGAAAAGGGTAGTCATAGATACTCAGTATCAGTAGTCTATGAGGTCAAATATTAAAACAGGGAAGGTACTAAGATCATACTAGTACCTTCCCATCTTTCATTTATCTCCAACTAGCTCTGCCGCTTCATTAGCATTTACCTTGATATCCGTTATATGTTGATATTTATGTGTTAGAATACGTTGAACTGCCTCGTCAATTCTCTCTTCCGAAATCTTACCAGATTGTACGCCATTCAAGATTCCATTAAATACTTTCTTTTGGTTTTCTTCCGTATGGCAAACGAGCAGCATATCCGCACCTGATGCAACGGCCTGACAGCCTAAATCTTCATATGTAAAATATTTATTCACTGCCCCCATTTCCAAATCATCCGTTACAACTATTCCCGTATATCCTAATCTTTCGCGCAACAAATCCTGCATAATAATAGACGATATACTTGCCGGATTTTCCTTATCATAAGCCGGATATTTAATATGAGTGACCATGACAAAAAAATTATCATGATTTAATTCTTCAATCACTTTCTTGAACGGATAGATATCACTATTCTCTAATTCTACTTGATTAACTTCGACAGAAGAAGTGTCTTCATGCGGATCCACACTACTGCGTCCATTACCTGGGAAATGCTTCACTGTTGCAGTGACACCGCCCTCTACTAAACCTCTAATCACTTCACTTCCATACTCTCCAGTTAATTGAGGATCCAGACCAAATGAACGGCTATCCGTTTCAGATAAATCGAGAACCGGAGCAAAATTGATGGTAAAGCCCATCGCTGCTAGCTGTTCACCTGTACGAACCGCTACATTCCTAATTTTTTCTGCATCTCCCTTTTTCCCAAGTACCTGCTGAGAAGGAAGCGTAGAAAATGATTCTCTCATTCTAACAATAGATCCGCCCTCTTGGTCTACACTGAAAGTTAACGGAATTTGAAGGTTCGTTGCATATGCCATATCCTG
>JAZUQD010000422.1:0-5091 GCA_045605505.1 Pradoshia sp. | reverse complement strand
GATTCGACGAGTTTTATAGAATTCATACCATCTAACGTAAATGTAGAGGATGAGGCTATTACAAAACTAGCATACGAACGAGCTATGCAAAAATTAACAGATGAAGAACGATTGATATTTAAGTTGTTGAGTTCGGGACATTCGCAGAGGAAAATCTGTAAAATGATTGGTCATAGTCAAGCTTATGTCTCGAGAATTAAAAGTAAGATAAAAATGTTATTAAGGGGTGAGTTATGAAAGGAGATAATATGGAAAGAGAATTTAAAGTTGGTGATAAGGTTAAGATATTAGTCGAGATGGATAAGGGTGGAACTAGACGGAGCCCTGTCGGAAGTATCGGAATAGTAGATAGAATTGATTATGATCCACATTGGTCGATGCCGATTTCTGTACGTGACACGGAGAATCTAGTTTTTTGGTATGCCGAGGACGAACTCGAGTTGGTGGAAGATATAGAAAATGACACCGATAAGAAGATGTACAACGAAAGTATCTCAGACGGAGAACGTGCAGCCTGGGAGATTATTAACATTCTTGTGAATGAACTCACAGAGGAAGAATTACATGATATTTTCGGATGCGGAGGCGGATTACCTTATATATTGAAGGTCTTCCCTTATGAAGTAATTAAAGAAAGAGTCGAGCGGCATATGGAGAAGAACCGTTTTAAAGTTGGAGATGAAGTGGTTTTTGCAAATGATAGCGGCGAACCTGTGGGGGTCGTTACTATGATTCATAGAGATGAAAGTCTTTGTGGAGTATTATGGGCTGATGGAAGATGTGGTAACTATTATTGTAAAGAAGTCATAAAGAAAACCGGCAGAACATTCCCACAGCTGGTAGAGATACTTGACAAAATGAAAGAAAGGAGTGATTGATATTTCTATGAAAAATCCTTATTACTATGAAGCTATCATAGGTGAAAAACTATTAAAAAATCATGATGAAGCTATTATTGTTAAATTCGATGAGGAGGAGACTGAATTTGGAGACGAAGAAAAAACCGAAGAAACTAAAACAGTATAGATTGCGAATGACAAATGCGGAGGTGGATCATTTGCGTAACTTATCTGACGAGACGGGAATGTCTTGTGCGGATGTGATTAGAGATGCTCTTGAAAAATACCGAGAGAGTAAAGAGAATAAGGAGGGTTAGGTATGCTGCTTAAAACAATTTTAATCGCATTATTCATTTACTTAAATATTCTGGCAATAGCAACTCATGGTTATTTGCTGCTGCTTGAACGTAAATACTGTAAGCATTGTTCCTGGTGGAGTGACATAGGCTGCGGTATTTTCCTTGCAATAAGTTTCATACCTGGTCTTGCTATATTTATGGTTATACCAGGATGTACGGATTATGTCAGAAACATAACTAAAGAACTGTCGCGCATTTAACACATCCTTTAATGACAGACAGTCAAAAATAATTTTCAAAGGAGGATGTAAGTATGGAAATTACTATTACAATCAAATGCGACGCAGATGAATTAAAGGATTTATTCGGAGTCACAGAGCACGAGGAAACAGAGGATGAAAGAATCGAGAAATCTGGTCACAGCAAATATGCCAGAATATTTGACGAGGGAAGTCAATTCTATGATAAATCGAGTAGAGAGTATAACTTAATGTTCTTGAGACGTCAGGAAGCATATTTCAATGACATCTTAAGGAAAAGAGGTAATATATTCCTTAACGAGGTTTATGATGCGTTGGGTTACCCGAGAACAAAAGAAGGATGCTTTGCTGGTTGGGTTTTTGATGAAGGAAAACCATTCGCTGACAGCTATGTAGACTTTGGATTAGATCATGAATTGAATCAGGGCGACGGTTTGACAGATAATAAGATTTTCTTAGACTTTAACGTCGACGGAAATATTTTAGAAGATGTCTAAAAAAGATGGAGATATACCTATGACAGGGTATGTCTCTTTTTGTTTTGATAAATAGGAGGAATAATTATGGACGTTGAAAAATTTCATATTGGTAACTATGATAAGACAAATTTAATGGATGTATCTTTACATCATGACAAGGATGGATATTTTCTTCGTTTAACTTATAAAGCAGAAAACGAGTCCGGTATTTACGAAGTAGTTATACCTAGGGTGAAGCTGAATATTTGGGAGCATAGTTTGCCATTGATAACTAAGGAGTATTTTACGCCGTATATGACGATAGGAACAGCTTATATTAATGTAGGTTTTGGTGAGGCGTATGTAGAACAAGAAGACGGAGCAATTTACACTGTTAAACAGATAGAATCTAAAACTCATAAAATGACTCTGTCTGAGGTTGAAAAGAAACTCGGATACAAGATAGAGCTGGTTAGTGATAAATAGGAGGAAAACAGATATGAAAATTTTAGGAAATGAAGAGAGAGTAAATACAATCGAACTTACGCACGGAAGTATTGACATTAGATTTACTTGCTTTGGTAATCCGTTTCCATACGCACCGAGAAGAGATTTAGTAGAAGCTAATCAGGTAACAATAGTATTTGATGATATGCGAGAAATTGACGAATTAATTAGCATGTTAGAAAAATTTCGTAATGGTTGTCATGAATATATTGGTGAGTGGAGGAGGATACAATAAATATGGCTAAAGCAAGACAATGTGATATTTGTGGACGTTATTTCGACTATACAATAAGTAAAATCTCAGGACGTAAGTCAATTCATGTTATGAAAATAGGACATACAGATATGAATGATAATTATAATACTGAAAAATCATACGACGTTTGTCCAGGGTGCGCAAATGAAATTAAAAAACTGATTGAGACATTGGGTCGAGATCAAAAGGAGGAATAAAATGGATAATTGTGTGACTTGTCACCATGCTAAACATGATCCTACATGGGGTGAGGATAAATGTCAAATTCATAGAGAACGAACCCATATTCTCATGAGGGATTTCTATGAGTGTGGTGATTATGAAGAAGATCCTGAGAAAAGGAGGGAGTAAGAGATGAGTTTATATGATGATATGAAAAAAGCTATAGATATATCTAAAGATACCGGATGGTCGCGATTCCACAAAATACCAGTTTTAGATGAAGCACAAGTAAAGAAGGCGACCGAGGCAATAAATGAAGCTGCAGTTCGTTTGTTCCAACAAAAAATAAACCAAGAGGAGCTGGAAGTCATGAAATACTCTGATTATGTCTATGATATTATCAAAGGCGAGTGTGAGGGAATGGACGCTATCTACGAAGACTATATCATTCAGTTAGTAGGCGAATATGGTTTGAAAGCATTGCAGGAATATGAGCTCGTAGAAGGTTGCGGGGTTCTTAACGGACGTAGATTGTATGTGTTATGTGATAAGAAGTAGATTGTAGTGGGCTGGCATTGATATTTAATGCTGGCCTTTGTTTATGAAAGGAGTAAGAAGAAAATGGATTACGAAAGATTTACTGCTGAGTTGACAATGCAAGTACAGGAAACACAAGATTCATTTATATTCTCTACTATCGAACCATTCATCAAAAGTCAAACTGATATGGTTATTTCTAAAATGGAGTTGGTTAGGGCTATTCATTATATTCGTTTGTGGAAAGAAGCTGAAGAGAAATATGGAGTCATACTATCTAATGACTATCCTACGGCCGTGGAGCAGCATCGACTCGCATCAGAGGCGTATAACAGAGGATTTGAAGATGGTGTAAAGAAAGAATCTGAACGACTTAAGTCTATGTTGTTTCCTTTTAATGATGATTGTAAGTAAAGGAGTAAGAGGAAAATGATATCAAAACTTAGAAAACGTTTTACATTATGGTATGTGAAGCGCGGATATACGTTTGGCTATAAACCAGTGCCTATGTTTACGGACGCTGATCATATCTTTGCAACACCTGCCGAACTACCTGATACATATTTCATCTGTCCTTTTTGGGTTAAACCATTTTTGGTATTATTCTCGCCTAGTATATATTTTATGGAAACAATGGGTAAATTGCTGGCAGAAGCATTTAGACAGGGAGTGGAGCAAGGCTCGAGGAGGTAAGAGGAAAATGAAAATAAAAGAAGAAATAGCTACGATTCTGATAATCATACTACTATGTGTCGAGGGATGCACTTTAGTACATATGGGCTACAGCGTATTAACTTTGGAATGGTTGATATGTTTCGGATGTAGCGTAATAGTGCTGTTTCTTGGGTTACTCATGAATATTAAGAATGACGAGGATAGGAAATTATGACGAACAAAGAAACACAATCTAAGGAACTCATAAGCTATCGTTATCATGCTTTGAAAGCTGCTAAAGATTTCTGGTATGGCGATGCAGTCATTGAGCAAATCAAAAATGCTAAGACTGTCGGTGAGATAGAAAGAATCATGAGAAATGCAAGACATAAAAAATTTAAGTAAGAGGTAAGTAGTATGTTACATGAAAAATGGAGTGATTATACACGACAAGAAATTAAATCTGTGAAAGTGAAAAAATGTTCCAAATGTCCTTATAAGGGACACGCGCAGCATTTCCATCATAGTTCACAAGAGGATGCTATTGGTCTGTTGATCTGTGATTATATTTCTATAACAGGTAAGAGACGTGGATGTAGACCGGAGGATTGCAAACATTACAAAGACGATCCTGCGATGGTTAAAGCTATTAAAAAGAAAAGGAGGGAAAATGTATGTTGCAATTAGGAATATTCTTTGCTGTATGCGTATTAGTTATATTAGCGATCGCGGCTGTTGGGTTAGGCGCCGTGTTGGTAGTTTCTAAGTTCATGGACGATTCTTTCCGTTGGGGGTGTAGAGACGACGATGAGCATTGAATTAAGATTATCAAAATACTGTAATGAATGTCCGGGTTTTGAAGCTGAAGTAGAGACAGATGAATATCCTGTATATCAAACATTTGGTGGTTGTGAAGTCCATAACACACGCATTAGATGCGCTCATAGAAAGCGTTGTGCGAATATTAAAAGATATTTGGAGGCTAGGTTAAGAGATGAGAGATTGTAAATCTGTTAAATGTGAAGGTAATATGAATCGCTTGAATAGGGATAGTTCTTATGAAGGTATGATTAAACAGAAATCCGACAAGACAAGCTTTTATAGAAAACCGTACCATTT
>JAZUQD010000421.1:0-2566 GCA_045605505.1 Pradoshia sp. | reverse complement strand
TTGAGTATTTTGATGGTATAAATCATTGTTTAAGAAATGTTCGGTTGAAAAAGCAGCGACGCCGAGAGCGCATGAGTGGCTCGCTAAACTTGAGTAATGGATGTGTAAATCTCTTTGATGATTAGATAAGGAGTGGTTTTGAATCGTTTCTACTAATGATGAATGCAGCCATTTTTCACAGACAGCCAGTCGATTACCGAGTATGACTTGATCTGGGTTGAATATATTAATGATATTATTAATGCCAATCCCAAGGGATTTCCCGATCTCATTGAATAATTCAATTGCCACAGGGTCCTCATTTTCTGCAAGGTATATGAGGTGTTCGAGCGTAATTGTTGGATCATTCAACGCTATTTTTGCCTGATTAACTAATGCCCTTTCCGATGCATATAATTCCCAGCAGCCATGGTCACCGCAACGGCATTTATCTCCGTTTCGTTCGATTGTCATGTGGCCAAGCTCACCTGAGAGACCATTGTTCCCTTGATAAAGATGGTTATTCAGAATTAAGCCACCGCCAATCCCAAATCCAATACTAACGTATATCATGTTTTTGAAGTCTTTCCCTATACCGAATTTTTTTTCACCATATACCCCACAATTTGCTTCATTTTCTACTTTGACAGGTACACAGTATTTCTTTTCAACTAAAATTTTTAAATCGATATTTTTCCAGTTTAAGTTGGGAGCCATCAAAATTTTCCCGTCTGTATCGACTGTCCCTGGCACACCGATGCCAATTCCCACTAATCCATAGGGGCAATCAGGAATGGAGGCAATCATACAATCAATCATTCCATAGAGTTCTATACTAATTTCTTCATAGGTTAAGTCGTGAAAGTTTTTAAGTTTTTCTTTGTAGATCTTTCCTTGTAGGTTGGTGATGATCCCTAGTATGTAATTGACTCCAATATCAACTCCGATAGAATAGCCGGCATCTTCATTGAATAACAACATAACAGGTCGTCTGCCGCCATTAGATTTCCCTGGACCAGATTCTGATACGAGCTGTTCGTCTATAAGTTCGCAGACTAATGAAGAAACCGTTCCCTTATTAAGACCGGTTTTATTGGCAACATCCGTTCGTGATAGAGGAGAAAATTCCTTTATTACTTGCATGACCAATGATTTATTCTCTTTTTTAACAACCTGTTGATTATATGTCTTCACTGGTCTTCCTCATTTCATACTCTTTTATTCTAATAGTAACATCTAATACTTTGTTTATCCAGTAGACAAACAAAGTTTTCCATGATATTCTAAATTTAAGTTTACTAGGTAAGTAAAATTAAATTTTTGGGGGTTTAGTCATGCACAAAAAGAAAGCGTTTTCTTTTCTCGTCGGGTTTTTGGCTATATTTTTAGTTTTAGCAGGTTGTTCGTCTGATACTGAAAAGTCAAACTCTGATGGAAAGAAAGTCATTAAGTTTATGCATCTATGGCCAGAGGGCAGCTCTAAACAACACCATGAAATTGTAAAGAATATCGTTGCAGATTATGAGAAGGAACATAAGGACGTTAAGGTTGAGCTTGAAGTGTTAAGCAATGAACAGTATAAGGATAAGATAAAAGTTTTATCTGCTTCCAATGAACTTCCTGATGTAGGGATGACTTGGTCCGCGGGATACCTTCAGCCTTATGTGGAAGGGAAAAAATTTGCCCCCCTTGATGACGTTATTGAAGGAGATTTAAAGGACTCCTTTGTAGCGGGAACAACAGAAGCTTACCAAATCGATAATAAAACATATGGTCTTCCATTGGAGCTAAATATTGCCTCTGTTTTCTATAATAAAAAGATTTTTAAGGATAATGGACTAGAAGTTCCAAAAACATATGATGAGTTAGTAAAAGTCGCAAAAACTCTTGATAAAAACGGAGTGGAGCCTATTGCGCTAGGTAATAAGGACAAATGGACTGGTTCATTATGGTATATGTACTTAGCAGATCGAATTGGTGGAACCGAAGCCTTGAAAGGTGCGATTGACCGTACAGGTTCTTTTGAAGATCCTGCACTCGTATCCGCAGCTGAAAAAGTACAGACATTAGTTGATGCAAATGCTTTTGTAAACGGATTCAACGGATTATCTGATGAAGAAGCAAAAAGTATGTTTATGAATAGTCAGGCAGCTATGTATCTAATAGCTACATGGGATCTGCCAAACTACACAACAAATCCGGATGTACCTCAGGAATTTAAAGATCAAGTTGGATTCTTTGATTTCCCATCTGTTGATGGAAAAGGGGATATGAATAGTTATGTTGGCGGCCCTGGAGTCGGATTGTTTGTTTCTGAAGAGTCTGATGTAAAAGAAGAAGCGAAGGATTTCGTATCTTACTTTGTTCAGCAGTGGGGTGAAAAATCTGTTACTGATGCCGGCGTAATACCAGCTACTAAAATTGATGCTGAGAAGCTGGATCTGCCGCAAATGTATGTTGATGTATTGGGGAAATTAAATAAAGCAACCAATATTACTTTATATGCGGATGTACAATTAAGCTCTGATGCAGCTCAAGTTCACTTGGATCAAATTCAATCTTTATTTGGCAAAGAAACAACTCCGGA
>JAZUQD010000420.1:0-2333 GCA_045605505.1 Pradoshia sp. | reverse complement strand
GATAATATAGCCAGGATGAACACTATTTACACGAATATTAAAAGGAGCAAATTCTAATGCCATTGATTTTGTCATTAATCGTACTGCACCTTTACTAGCATTGTAGAAACAAGCACCTGCTGAACCTACTAAGCCTAGAATGGAAGAAACGTTAATAACCGCTCCGCCCGTACCTTGTGCAACCATCTGGCGAATGGCTTCACGGCTACAATAGAATACACCGTTCTGATTAACTCCTATGTATTTCTCATATTCAGATGTTGGTAGGTCCAGTGTGCTGCCTCCGCCACCAATACCTGCATTTGCAACCATTATGTCAAGGTGTCCATATTTCTCAACTACGTATGACACCATTTCTTTTACTTGGTTTTCATCAGATACGTCAACTTTCAAAAAATCTACGTTTAACTCACTAGCGGTTTGTTTTCCCAACTCCTCATTGAAGTCTGCAATAACCGCTATACCACCTTTATTGAGAATCGCTTTTACCGCTTCTTTCCCAATTCCATTTGCTCCACCTGTTACGATTGCTACTTTACCTTTGATATCGAACATACTACCTTTTCTCCCTTTCTTGTTTTATATCCTTTCTAAAGAAAGATTTTTTGACCATTTTTTCTTTGATGTTTTTATGGCTATTCATCTCTCCTAAAAAGGTATTTCAAAATTACTATATTAATATAATTTCCTGATTGCATATCCTTTAAACCTAAAATAGAAAAATATATATCTTTCACTTACTCCTATCTTTAAACTCGAAGCCTACTATCCCATAACATGCCATATAATCCATCCTATATAAGTGATATATGCTAAAAAACTTCTATTCATGTTTACATGTGGAAGTAGGTTCAAATTTGTCCATTTTTAAGAGAATAAAAAAGGACACAAGCACAGGTTTTTATCTGCGTTCGTATCCTCCCTTAATATGATTAAAACCTTTGATATCCAAATCATTTATATTCCAGATGATTTCTAGTTCTTACCTTATGATTCATCCCGTCTTTGCAAAGCTTTTTCCCATTCCTTTGGGACTTCATAGACGACGGCGCTTTCAGACAGTTCTCCATCTTTGATAACAATTTCCTCTAAATGAATCTCGACTTCCTGATAACCAGACTCCGTACCCTCAGAGTCTGTTAAATGTTCTTGTATAAATGTCTTCGCCATTTCCTCCGTGGGTAGCAATCGAGTATGTTCAAGGTATTCCTCTGATTGTTTACTCTCAAAATCATAATAGTGATCCACTTTAAATTTATCGGCGATAGCCCAAAATAGCATAGTGTTCCCTCCATCATTTTATCTTAAATCTTAGTGTGCCCAATTTCAGGAGAAACAAAATGTTATCAGAAGCAGGATCCGCTTTTAAATCCTCTAACCAATCTATAACCAATACATCTCAATCCAGTTATTAAATCTTATTATTCATCCCTACCCACATTAAAATACCTCGCTTCCGGATGCGAAAAGACCATTGCCGAGACAGATGCTTCGGGATTCATCATAAACCCTTCCGTCAATTGAATTCCAATGTCTTCAGGCTTCAGCAACCTGAAGAGCTTTTCCTGATCTTCCAGATTCGGGCAGGCTGGGTAGCCAAATGAGTAACGCTGGCCTGTATATTTGGCGCTTAGTCGTTCTTTCATGGTCATGTCGATAGGGTCATGGATTCCCCAGGCGTCTCTCATGAGTTGGTGGACTCGTTCGGCTAACCCTTCGGCACATTCGAGCGCGAGTGATTGGATGACATGGCTTTTTAAATACTGTCCTTCTTTTTTCCATCTTTCCGCTATTTCCTTGACACCTTTACCGCCTGTGACAATCATTAATCCGACATAATCTTGGACACTTGACTCCTGATCTTTTACATAATCAGATAAACATAGATAAGGCTTTTTGGATTGCCTTGGAAAATCAAATGTTTCGAGCACTTCATCTGGATTGGCTGGAGAACATATTTTCAACATTTCACCATCACTTTTCGCTGGGAAAGATTGATACATAGCCGATAATTTAATCTGGTTGTTCTCAAGGATTTCATCCACTATAGCGGCAAGTTCCACTAATTTAGGATTCTCTTCCTCAAATAACCGCGCCACTTTCCCCTTCATTCCGAGGTGATGTCCGAATAACATCTGTTTATTCACATATGGATACACTTGAGATAGTGGGTAATCCTGCAGTACATGCCTGTGTAAATCTTCAGGAGCAGGAACATTCTCTTGATCCTTCACAGTTTTTTCTCGTTTTTCTTCTAATTGGATACTTCTGTTTTTCTCAAATGAAATTACTTCTGCCTGCTTTACCGCTTCTGCCTCTAATTGTGCAAGGAA
>JAZUQD010000419.1:0-1806 GCA_045605505.1 Pradoshia sp. | reverse complement strand
TTAAGCATTTCTATCTTTTTAGTAGAAGAGGATAGGAATGCTTTTAGTTTGGGCTTTTTTAGATAGGGGGACTAGCATGTTAAACAGTAATTAGGGATATCCGAGAATCGGAGAATCATAGTATTAGCACTTTATTTTTAGAAATTATCCTAAAAATGAAGTGTTTTTCCATTAATATAAAAATAGATATCAAGGAGAGAGGTGAGGGAGTTGAGTAATATTCGTCTATTTCTTAGTCTATTACTAATATTTGTTTCTTTCGGAGCTTTTGGTGGGGGTTTCGCCATGATGCTTGGTGCTGTATATCCTGAAATGGATATGATGAAGATGTCATTATCATTATTAGAACCAATTCCTTTTATAAATAGCTAGTTTATACCAGGCCTGTTATTATTCTGTCTAAATGGGATTGGCAGTGGTTGGTCTGCATGGATTTGTTTGAAGAGTGGGAATCCAAGAGCAGGTAAAGCAGGGCTGATGATGGGTTCTGTTCTCTGCATTTGGATAATTACTCAAATTATTTTGATTGGATATGTCAGTATCCTCCAGCCAATATTCGGGATAATTGGATTGGCTGAAATTATAGTAGCCATATTCCTGTTAAAAATAAGATAAAAAACACTCAGCCTTTAATTCTAGCTGAGTGATTCAATATCTGTAAGCATAAGTTCAACGCAATTTCTTCCTTTTGCTTTCGCCTTATATAAAGCTTTATCTGCTTTATGAATAAGAGAAGTATAGGTGTCCCCTTTTTCAAAGGTGGTTACACCAAAGCTCGCTCTGATTTGATATGTCTCAAGAGCTTCTTTTTCCATAGCTTGCCGTAAGCGCTCAGCGATCTTCAACGCACACGGATATTTAGTTTTCGGCAAAATCAGAATGAACTCCTCACCGCCAAAACGTGCAAGTACATCGAAGGTTTTAATATGCTTCTGCAGAACTGCAGCAACATGTTGTAACGACCGATCACCCTCCAAATGTCCGTATTTATCGTTGAAATCCTTGAAATGATCGATATCTATTAATATGATACTTAAATCATTTTCCATGGGGGATTTATCTATAAATTTAGTTAAGTAGTAATCAGCCGTTCTTCTGTTATTTATTCCCGTCAATCCATCTTTATAGGCAATAGATTCAAGTGTGAAAAATTTTTCCTTCAGTGCGGTACGCATATGTTCAATACCGGTAATTAATCGGCCCAATTCATCATCCTTATGATATTTCGGGACAGAAACCGAAAAGTCCTTCATGGAATAAGAAGTAACACTTTGTTCCAATTCGACAATCGGTTGAACCAAATTGGTTAAATGCCGGATGATATAATAAACAGCCAGTATTAGCATAAGCAAAATTCCAAAACAAAAAATAGTTAGAATAATCATCACTCTGTTTTGTGACTGCTTCTCCAATTTTAATTTCAATTGCTTGATTTCAGTCGTTGCTTCTTTGTAGTCCTGACGTATGGTATCAAAGGCCACTTTACTATCCGCAAGCTTATCACTGGAAATCTGTTTATTATTTTTAGTTATATTTATTTGAACATATCCATACTCCTTATTCCAAACTTCTCCGCTGGCAATAAGAGCGCCGACAGATTCACTGGCATCTGGAAAAATAGTGATATCCTTTTTAAGTTTTTCGGATGTTTGCTCGAAGGTTGCAGATCCCTCAAAAAATGGTTCGAGAAAGGTAGCGTTTTTTGATAAACTATACCCTCGCTGTCCAGTCTCTTGGTCAATTAAAGATTGATAGAGTACGAGGACGTGTTGATTCATAGAATCCAGCTGCTTCAGCACTTTGTTC
>JAZUQD010000418.1:0-86743 GCA_045605505.1 Pradoshia sp. | reverse complement strand
ATCATCAATAATGTCTTTGAGCTTATCTGCCTGTTCTTCATTCAGGTCACGGGATAGACGGACTGTAACGGTGCCACCGGAGTTCTGGGCTTCTTTTACCGGTTCTTCATAGAACGTAATGTTACCAGCAACTTCGTCCAGACACTTATTAGGAGCAACAGCGTTTTGTCCTTTGATGGTAACGCTGACCACACGGACAGAATCACCGCTAATCGTACCACTCAGATAGCAACCTTGGATTTTGTCACCTGCTTTTAGTTCCACATCCAGATCGCTGGTGTTGAACATGATACTCTCAGGCAGTTTCTTTGAGAAGAAGCCTGCATCCTGATCGGTTACAGTTGCGTATGCCATGTTGTACTCTGGTTCTATACGGTTGATAACGGCATCGAATCCGATTTCTCCACCGGCACGACCAAGGGATAGGAAGGAAATGAAGCCTATCAGATATAAGACAATCATGATTCCTAAAATTATAGATAGTATTTTGATTATTTTCTTCTTCATCAATGCCACCTCTTTTAATTGGTGGGATCAATATCGGGTATTGTCCAGACCGTGTATCGTCCCCAATAAACCTCGGAGGAAATCACATCGTTTCGTTCTCCATCAGTAAACAAGTATCCACTACCTGCCTGCTCAACAAATTCCATTCCTGTTTTCTCGCAGAAGTAGTCAAACAATTCAGTACATTCTCCACGCCTGGAGATGTAGATACCCTTTGTTTCATCGACTGCCACATAAGGATTCTTTTCAGAAATCTGAATGGCAGAAATCAGATATGGAACAGGATTGCCACACTGAAATATGATAGCTCTATTTAAATAGACCGTTGATGCCGCAAGAATCACAAGAGCTACTGTACAGATCGTGATAATTCTTTTCTTTTTCACCGATGCCGCCTCATTTCTTTTCGATTGCATCAAGGATGAACATACCTACGACTGCAATGGCGAAAACAACGCCTAAATAGCCTTCCAAGTTCAATGCTGCACCGAGGATAAAACCAATATAAGCAGCTACGACGGTTACAATAAACATAAGGATTTTCTTCATATACACACCTCATTTCTCAGTTTCAAGGGAGGTTTTTCCTCAAATAAGCAGTAACGGCGACCCGGCGCTGTAAAAAGTGCCAGATCGCCGGTTATTTTATTTTTCTCACTTTAATTGTACTCGATATAAGTCATACGTTCAACATGGAGTGTGTGAACATTTACTATTCTGACTGTGTTTTCATGCGTGTAGCAGCTACCCAATACATAACCAGAAGCAACAGCCCTACAATAAGGGAATAGATACCGAACAAAATGGCACTTGCGAACACACCGCCCATCAGGTACATTGCATATTTTTTCTGTCGCTGGGTAATGCGATACTGGATAACCGACAGAGCAGCTGGAACTACGATAAAAAGAACAGCTGCTAACAGAATGGCAACGATTGTTTTGCCAGTCCACAATGCTGGGTTAATTTCAAAATTCAGCATGGTCATTCCTCCTTTGTTCTATGGGTCTGAAACTATGCGTGTTTCAGATTGAATTACATTAACGGAAATCCTTTTTCCGTTTGTGTTAGTTCCAGAAGCATAACGATTAGAGATAAGCAAAACGATACCTATCAGCAAAAGAGAAACCAGAATAGCAATAACTATTTTCCAGATTTTATTCATACATATACCTCCGTGAACCTCCTTATTTTGGTGGTTCAGTTCTCTTTTCGTGAATAGAGATACTGTCAATTCTTGCGATATAGCCTTCGTTGTTTTCTTCGATCACCACATTGAGCATTGCGATAGTGTTGGTCGCTTCATCCTCCATAGTTAAGGGCAATCTGTACGGTGCAGGTTGATCCTGCGACGGAATGTAGAATACATAGAAGTTATCCTTGCTCAGTTCCAGACCATTGATTGCTTCAATCTGCTGGTCAATAGTACCTTGTGTTCCATCTGTCATAATAGAGAAGGAATAGTATTCTTTCGGTTCATCTGCATTGTAGGAGAAAATGAATCCTTTCAGCCCATTGTCCGCTTCAAAAAAGCTGACCGGAATGTTTTCACCTTCCTTCATTTCAACAGAAGATACCGTGTTGTCACTTTCTAAGGCATAAGCAGTCAATACAAAGGGAGAACCACCATCTTCCTGAAAAAGTGGAAAAATCGTTGCAACTACAAGACAGATGCAAGCAGCAACTGCGACCACTTTCATCCACTTGAATTTGTGTTCTTTATTCTTGGGCATATAAGTGACTGCATCGGAGATCAGATCATCATCGATATAGCCCATAGCAGCAGTAAATCTATCCGTACTCATACTTCAATACCTTCTTTCTTCAAATAGTCTCGCAGCCTGTTACGGGTGTGGAACAGCATGGATTTGACTTTGCTCTCGCTGAAAGCATATCTATCTGCAATATCTCCGATAGAATCGAAAAACCAGTATCTGCGAACGAAAACATTTCTGGCATCAGGCTTTTCTCTCCAAAGGAACTCACTGATGAGTATACCAAGCTCAATGCTGTCAATATCGGTTTTTAGCTGACTATCTGACACATATCCCTCAATCTCATCGAAGGATATCGCCGATATAGAATTACGCTTTTTTGCTGTGAGAAACTCTAATCGCTTCAGGGACAGATTTCTTGTTATTTTGCAAAGAAAGGCCATAAAGTTATTTGGTCGTGTTGGAGGAATCTGGTTCCAGGTGCTGAGATATGTATCATTGACACATTCTTGCGAATCCTCATTGCTTTTGAGAATGTTATTAGCCACTCTAAAGCATATTTTACCGTATTTAGCCTCTGTTTCTTTGATAGCTTTTTCATTGCGCTCAAAATACAGTTCAATTATTTGCAAGTCTTCCATGTGTTCACCTCCCTGCTTTGAATCTAAAAGGCCTTTCTATTATATAAGTACGATTTTGATGTTATTTGGTCGCAAATTTTTTGAAAAAATTTTTTAATGCAAATGGCGACCCGATAAGGTGCCAGGTCGCCATTGAGTTGATTTATTCTTCGGTCTTAATCCCTCTGACTTCAAGATAATAGTGCAGGTTTTCTATATCCAGCTCGACTTCATTAATCCCATTCAAAATATCGAAACCAAAGTTCTGACGGACAATTTCAATTTGTCCCCTGTCTTCCAGTCGGGCAGTTTGCTGTGTAAATCGAAGATTACTTCCCAATGCAGTTACCATGTCATATCCACTGATCCCTTTATTTTCGGTTGCTGCACAGTGGAAATCAAAACTTGGCTCTTTCTCGAACTTAGCATCGAGAGTTATGCTCTCACCTGCAGGAACACAAACTTCCGCTTCAAGCCAACATACACGGCTTACACCTGCAACATCAAGTTCTTCAATCATACCACTGCTGTATCTCTCCATATTATTATCAGAAAGAACTCCGTAAGCTACCAAATGTTCTTTCATCAGACCATAGTACAGCTCAAAACCATACTCAACCTCTGATTCAGAATAATTACCTACATCAACCATTTCCTGATAGTTATGTTTTGCTGCTTGTCTAAGAGCATCTTCTAAATTTGTTTCTGTACGGGTGATGGTAACACCTGCTTCAACAGTTTTCTTTGTATCCCAACCACCAGTAACATATCCCTGATACTTAAGGTTTTTAACATCGTCACCGATTACAATAAGATAATAAGGTGTTCCATATCCTCTTTCCCACTCTTCACGGATAGAAAAGCTTTTACCCATAATTCCTTTGTCACTGTCTCGGTAACCTCCATTAAAGTTATAGGAGATCACCTTAGTTTTCTCATAATCTAATTCAAACATTACACGTATTGAAGGATTAGGAATGCCTGCATCAGCATTTTCCTCTGGTCCCCAAGCGTCAGTAAGTTCATAAACCGTTACCGGAATATGCGATAAATCTACGAAATCACCCAAAGCTCTCTGAAGGTAAGTTCCATCAGAAAGCAAGGACTGGTATCCTTCCCAGCTTTCAAAAGGCAAAAGATTCAATGAACCTGGATTTTCGTGAGTTTCTTTCCAGTTTTCCCATGCACCTTGGAAATCACCTGCATATGTACCGACATGAAGTTTTGTGTCTAATGTGTTTTCTCCAATTGTGAGAACCGGACGGTTCTTATCTATACCGCGCAAGTCCGATGCAAACGGATAAAGAACACGGATGGTTTGTTCTGTGGTATCGGTGTTAGTAATCGTATAAGAATCAGTTACGATAATATTCCCTGATGTCTGATAATAGCCACCATTTGGATACCATTCATTATAAGTTTCCAATACGTCTTGTCTCTCTTCTTCACTAAGTTCTGTACGAGACGCAGCCTCTTCCACATTAGATACCCATATTGGAATCCATGGTTCAAAATCCAGTGTAATATTTCGATTAGCACAAATCGATTTATTTTCGTCTAACAGT
The DNA here is from genome assembly GCA_045605505.1 of Pradoshia sp. Lineage (GTDB taxonomy): Bacteria > Bacillota > Bacilli > Bacillales > Pradoshiaceae > Pradoshia. The sequence continues at coordinate 82,336 of JAZUQD010000418.1, read as the reverse complement.
GTCAGAGGAAATACTGGTCCGGCATAAGACATAAATACGCTTCCCTCTTCATGTCCACTTTCTCCGGCATTGCTGCCTGGAGCAGAATTTCCTCCCATTCTAGGTAAAATAAATCCACCAATACTTATAACAACAAAGAGACAAGCTGCAATTGTGGAAAACCATTTTATCCTGTTTGGAAATTTAATAGTTTTAGCTTCACCCTTTGTTTTAGCATCATATATAAACTCATCATTCACTTCACCGATAATATCAAGCAAATCATTAGCTTTCATCAATACCCCTCCTTTATAAGCTGCGCTCTAAGTTTGCCTCTTGTGCGATGCAACATAGACGTAACTTTGCTTTGAGAGAAACCAAATTGCTTTGATATAGAAGAAATTGAATCCATATACCAATAACGGCACATAAAAACTCTGCGTTCTGTGTCAGGCAAAGACTCCAGAAATCTATTAATAAGATTGATAAGTTCCTGTCGTTCAAATTCCTTTTCAACATCTACAGTGCCCGCAACACAATCATTAAGTTCCTCTAAGGCAAATGTAATTTCCCCGCCTCCACGCTTATCAGCCTGTTTCTTTCTCCATCGGTCTATAGATATACGGCGAGTGATTTTTCCAAGAAAGGTCGAGAGGATGGAAGGGCAATGAGGTGGCATGGAATTCCATGCGTCATGATATGTATCGTTTACACACTCTTGAGCATCCTCGCTATTAACTAAAATATTAAATGAAATACTGTTAAGGTAACTACCATATTTTATGGATGTTTCAGAAATTGCAGTTTCATTGCGTTTCCAGTATAGCTCTACTATATATTTGTCGTCCATCCGTACACCTCCTTGTGAATTTGTTTTAGGGCCCTTCACTAATCTACTCGCAAAAACAAGAAAAATATTGCACATTCAGGATAATTTTTTGTTTTTATGTCCATTTTTACTTAAAAAGGTGCATACCAACTTGCAATTTAATGCAATTTAGTATACACCTGTTTCTACGTTTTTTCGCCCACTTTGTATTCTTACAAATGTATTATACTTTATAGTTTACTTCCCTTTTATATTGATTGTATCTGTAATATATGCCCATAGTTCAGGGTAATCAATATAAAGAGGAGCTTCTGTACATCCATAATATTCGCTTGTCTGTCTGTCTTCAAATGTTAACTGAATACTCTTATCTGTCTGACATTGAAATAACCATAGCTTGTCCTCATAATAAAATGCTAAAGCGTAGTCATTTCTCTCACCGTCTTCATTCTCTCCACGATATGAACATTCTTCTGTAACACCTTTCAATAAATTTACCAAAGAGTCATATTCTTCTTTAGGTATAGAATATCTAATTGATTCTTCTCCATAACCTTTAGAAAGTTCAGCCCATTCTATTTTGCTCTTTTCTATAGATGATGACCATTCATCTATTTCTGCATGTTGCTCTCTATTAAGAAATATCACACCGCCAATAGCTAAAACTAAGACAAATACTATCATCAATATCTTTTTCATTCATATCCCCTCCCCTATTTCTCTTTAAGGAATCTTTTAAGTAAAAAGCCCAGAAAATATGGAAATGTATAAAATTTCCCGTTATACCCTATATTTTTGTATCCCAGTTTTATACCGTATTTAACATCATCATACTTTTCTTTTTCAATAAGGTTATTTAAGGATTTAGTGGCCCCATCAATAGCCTTAACTTCTAATGGAATCAGAGAATCCGCATCTCTCACAAAGAAATCCATCTCAAGAGTTGCCTTTTCATTACGATAAAAATATAGCTGATATCCCTGTTTTACCAGAGTTTCTGCTATTATATTTTCATATATTGCACCCTTATAAGTATTGAAATTCCTGTTATTTCTCAAGTCTTCCTGTGCTTCTTCATCAAGTGAAGCAATTAGTAATCCTGTATCTCCATAATATATTTTATAGTTATCAGGATTATAGTTTCCCTTTAACGGCAGCTCTGGTTGCTCCATACAATGGCATACATTAATAATACCTGCATTTAGCAGCCAATCAACTGTGCCCACATATTCTCTGTTACGAGCACCCTTTTCAACCTTTGAAATTTGAAACTTTTTATTTTCCTTGCCAAGGAAAACCGGTATCTTACGATAAATATTCAGAATTTTACCTTTATCAAGTCCTCCTGCATATTTAGTTATATCCTCTTCATAATCAAGTAAAATCTGTTTTTGAAGCTTTAAAGTTCCACTATAGTTTTTGTTTTTTACAAAAGTATTTACTACTGCAGGCATGCCTCCAAGAACCATATATTCCCTGAAATTTTCAAACATTACATCCAATTCTATCTTTGAGAAAGGTGTAAGTGTTCTCATATGGTCATAAAGATCTTCAATTTGCTCTTCTTTGTAGCCTTTTGCCCAGAGGAATTCTTCAAAGTCCATAGAGAACATCTCATAATCTTCTTTATATCCCACACTATTTGATTCTATCTCATTATAGTTTATACCCATAAGAGAGCCAGAACATATTACATCATATCTGCCGTCAATTTTAAAAAACTTTAGACTTGTAGCACAATTAATGCATTCCTGCATTTCATCAAAGAAAATAAGTGTTTCATTAGGAATGAATTCCAACTCTGGATTTTTTAGTGACATGTTCTTAATAATGGTATCAACTTTAAATCCATCATCAAAAATATCTTTAAAATTTTTGTCTTCAACAAAATTAATAGAAATTACATTCTTATAGTTGTTTTTTGCAAAATATTTGATAGATTCAGTCTTCCCTACTTGTCTTGCTCCCTTAACAATAAGAGGCATTCTATCAGGGTTATTTTTCCACTCAATAAGGTATCTGTCAATTTTTCTTTTAAGTAACATGTTATCACCTCGTTCTAATCTTATCACAAAATTCCTGCATTTTCAATCGAAATAATCACAAAATTCCTTATATAATTTTATTTTGTATCACAAAATTCCACTGTATGCATCTTATATCTTCTTTCGTTCATCCATAAATCTAAAAAATAATAAAGCTGCAACTTCCGTTGCAGCTTTTAAGTTTTTACACTAATTTAAAAAGAAATCATCAATATCTTCTTCAGTCTTAAGAATTTCTTCGCTTTTTACCCCGGCTAAATTTGCAAATTCTACAGAATTCATAAAACTTTCTTTAAAATTATGGCTAAATGCCTGTTCAACCATAGAAATAAACACGTTGGTTTGTTCTGCTAATTCTTCTTTATACAACTCATATTTTGTTTTCAATTCTTCATCCATTATATACTGTAAATCTATAAATTGATTTACAATTTCCTGTTCTTTTCTATATAAGCTATATCTTCCGAACTCAAACGCAAAAGTTGTTATTGCTTCGGTAAATTCAGAAATTCTGTTATCTCCAGCAAAAGAAGCTAATGAAGCTATTAATTTCACCATTGCTTCCAGCGAAATCCAAAGACAGTCCTCAATATATGTAACCTCTGATATTTTTTCTTCATTGAGTAGAACAGTTTTTTCATTTATTTTATCAGCAAGAGCAGCAACTGCATCAGCTTTTCCTGGGTCTATCAGTTCTCTTATCTGCTCTGCGTAATTCCTTATATAGCTTTCATAAAGACTAAATACATACACTGTGTAAGACCTGTCATCCTGAAGAACAGCAATTTCAGACACTGTACTTGCAATGTTTTTCCAGTCTTCTTTGGTTATATCTCCAGGTCCTTTTCCTTCTGCAAATACTTTTAACATAGCAAATGTTAAAACGGTTACAGATTTCACACTTGTTATAAAAATCTCGTCTTTGTTGTTGTACAATGCAACAGCATTATCTTGCAGCTTCTCAATTAACTTTAATGCCTGTGCAATCTTTTCTCCTGCAGATGTCAGCATAAATTTTTCTAATGCAAAATCTTTAATTTGATTCTCTATTTTTTTATCCATAATTATTCGTTTCCAATTGTTTTATCAAACATTGCTGACAAAGCTTTTGTATTGTTTACTAATGCTCCCAGCATCTTTTTCTGTTCATCTTCCAAGGACAAGTAGTCTGCTCCATATATTTTTAAAGTTTCTGTAAACATTCTATTTAGATTATCTCTAAGTGCTTTTGTCTCTATAAGAATACCATTTATAGAATCAGACATTTCTACAACAGCTTCGATATTTTCCTTTAAAGCAAGAATTTCTTCATTTTTCTGTTTATTTAACTTTGTCTTTTTTGTAGAGAAGACAATTATTGAAGATAATAATGTAGCACCTGCTATAGTCCAGCCAACCGGACCAGCCAATGCCAGCAGAGCTTTTCCTGCTACCATACCGCCCCCACTTGCTGCTACAGAACCTCCGCCTAACCATGCCAACGCTGCATTTGTTGCTGCTGCCCCAGATAAAGTTGAAATTGCAGTACCTGTAGAAGCTGTGCCAAATGTTGTTGCCACCCACATAGCTGCTGTTGGTGCCATAAAAGCCACCGATGCTCCTGCAGCAAGACCCGCACCCGCTCCGGTTGCTGCTTTTCTCGCTTCTGCCAGCTCTCGGGCCGCAAATTCACATGATTCAGTGAACTTTCTCTTATTTATAATGATTTCATCAAACTCTGTATCAAATGATTTTGGTTTATTTGCGATACTATTTATAAGATTTTCTACAAAACCTATTGTATCCATTGCTCTTGTTCTCTCCACATAAAGCTGAACACCTTTATCGTTCATTATGGTATATGCATCGTTATATTCTGTTATTGAGGCCTGAAGCATACGATCAAGTTCTGTAAGTTTTTCTGCAATTTCTTCTTTTGTAGATACTGCAGATTCTTTCAGCGCTTCTGCTTTTTCTTTAATTGTATCTGATGCTGCAGCTGCTTTGTCTTTCAAAGCCTCTACATCAATGGATGCCATACCTTTATATGCTGCATCCTTAAGATTTTTTATGCTTATTTTCCCTTTGTCTGCCATTATATGCCTCCTGTTTCCTATTATTATTTTCTTTATACCGTTTCATAATTATATATTACTTTTTCTTTTTTCTTTAGGCAAGTATTAACCTGCTTTTCTTTTACAATATCACAATGCCGCCCTTTTGCTCTTTTAAAGCACCTTTTATACAATTCTTAAAAGATACCACTTTCTTTCGAGAATCGCGATTTAAGCCAATTCTCTTGGTCTCAGAGCTATTTCTTTTCATTCCACTTTCCTTGGTATTAGTTACTGACCATTCCATCATTCCTCTTCCCTGCTATTTTTATTAATTCTTTAAAATCGTTAAATAATTTCTTCTACTTAAATTTCACCTGTTTTTCTGTTGCTTGCCTAAAACAACAATCAATTTATCGGCTTACTCCTCTCCCCATTCTTAATACAGTATGTTTTTTTCGCGAATGTTCCCCTCTTCTGATGTTCATTTTTCTATTAATTTTTTAATCAACAAGCAACGGTTTAACGTAATTCAACGGAATTTGATTATTTTTGCGTTGTTTCCCTATTGCATTTACTTTCCTGATAATATATAATTAAGCCAGTAATAAGCAACGGTTTAACGTAATTCGACGATTTTGAAAGGATAAAATATGGCTAAAGTAATCTCGTTTTTCAACAACAAAGGTGGTGTTGGTAAAACAACAACTACTGTGAACCTTGCCTCTCTAATGGCAATGGATAATAAGAAAGTTCTTGTGTTTGGCGTTGACGAATCTGGTGGCTGCACAGCATACCTTGATGATTTGTCCGCAACAGACAATGATAAATATCTTGGCTACGGTCTTTATGAACTTATCGACGAAGGAATTTATCACATAGGTGATTTTCTCAAACCAACAAGAAATGAAAATATAGATATTATTCCGCATAACAGCAACCTTGCTCAGGTTGAAGATTTAATTAATCAGAAAGCAAAATCAAAAAGGAAAAATGCTCTTGTTATTCTCAAAGAAACTTTAGCAAATGTACAAGCCTTCAAGGATTATGACTATATACTGATTGACTGTTCTGCACAGGCAAACTCTTTGATTGTCCAAAATGCAATCCATGCTTCTGACTATGTAATCATTCCTACTTTTGCAGAATATTTTTCAGTAAGCAACCTTAAAAATGCTGCTGCGTTGATTATGGATATCAATGAAAAAACAGATGGTGAAACACAGCTGCTTGGTATCGTTTTCTGTAACACTGAAAACAATTCTCTCAGAGATACATTCATTGAACAGGTAATGAACAGCGAGTTCAGTGATTTCCTGTTTGAAAACATTATCCGCAAGAGCATTGCTGTAGGCAAATCTGCTGCGGTTGGCAGAACCTGTGTTGAATACAGCAATAAATCCAACACAGCATTAGACTACAAAGACTTATACGAAGAAATCAAAGAGCGTATCGAATACTACGAAAACTATGACGACTCGGAAGATGAAGAGGAATAAAAAATGGCTAAAATATCAGATTTAGGTCCAAAGAAAAAACTTAATGTAAACAAAAAGAACGAAGTTAGAAATGCGTTTGGCGAAAGCCTTGAAGAAACAACACAAAAAATAAGAGCTGTAAGAAATAACGATTACAGTAACATGGATGTACCAACTGAAGTAATTAATCTGGATATGATTCGTGAGAACGAAAACAATGCAGTATACAGAGCAATAGATACTGATGAAAGCATCGAAAAACTTGCCGAAAGCATCAAGTTGTCCGGCCTTATCCATAACATTGCAGTTAGCAAAAAGAAAGAAGATGGTAAACCATATTATCTGCTCCTTTCCGGTGAGCGTCGTTTAAAAGCATATAAACTTCTGAGAGACAGAGCAATCGAAGATGGAAATTCTTCTGACATAGAAAAGTACAGCAGTATTCAGTGTAAGGTATTCGAAAACTTAACCGATGAAGTTGAACTTCTTATGCTTGATGTAGCCAACCTTGAAACCCGAGGCGGCATAGGCGGAGAAAGACGTCTACGAATTGCAACTCAGAGATACAAAGACACTCTCGTAAGATTAGGATACAGTGAGAAGCAGGCGATTGACCAGCTGATTGAAGTAAGCGACCAGGGCAAATCAACAATTACATTTAATCTGAAAATCATGGAGAATTTTGACGAAAAACTTTTAGCTCTCCTTGATGATGAAACTATCAGCAAAAGAACAGCTATAAAACTTGTCGCAGTCAGCGAAGAGCAGAGAGACCGCGTGAGCGCCGCTCTATATGCCTTTAAAGACGCCGTAGCCGGCGAACCCAAGTCTGTTTACTCTCAGGAGTGGAAGGCTGCTACAAGGGCAATTTCAGTGGCTCTGGAACCAACATCAGAAGACGAAATCAATAATGGACTAACAAATGCCGAAAAAGAGATCGGTGAGCTCATCAAAACAATTAATAACAAAAAGGCAGAACCTAAAGAGATTAAAAGCATACAGCCTACTGCAAAAAGAACAAGAGCAACATACCTCAATAAATGCAGCAAAATTTTAAATATGGTCGATGAACTTTGTAAAGACGATGCTATAACCAACATTCGAAATTATGACAAAAAGGCAAAAGGCGACACTGAAAAAGTTACTGTCCAGATTGATAAAATAATAGAAAAACTTGAAAAACTGAACAGCACATTGAAAGGATGAGTTAATTGAGTCAGAGATTAATTATCAGATTTCATCAGGACACCAGAAACGTGCTGGATACAATCGCTGCAGAAAAAGGATGGAAAACACCTCATCTTGTGACAAAAATTATTGAGGAATCTGTTCCTTCTCTGGATATATCAAGCTACAGAGTTATTAAGGATGAATACAGAAACCTCAAAAAGGGAATACGCGGCCCAAAAGCAACAAAACAGATGAGTGTATGGCTTTCCGAGGATACACTACAAGCTGTAAATGAAATAGCTGAAAATCATAGGGATAGAATTGTATTTCCAACAACAGTAGTAAGAGACATCACAATAAGATGGCTAGAAAGGAACAATTACAACCATTAACCCCTCAACAACTGTTCAGCGCCTTAATTTCCCCCTAAATTCCGCTCATATTATCAAACTAAAGAAAAGTATCGAATTAGTGCAACAACCAAAATACGGCAAATTTGCCGCCATTCTGGCCAACCAATTTTTATTAACCTATGAAAGGAGATAAATTATGAAGAAAATAACTGTTACATTCCGTTGCGACTGTGGTTATATTGAAACTGCAGAAGTGATAAATCTTCCTTTTTTAGGTGAAATGGTAAATGATTATATCCAGTTTGGAAAGATTTATATACTGGCTAAAGAACACGCAAAAGTCTTTCACAATAAAAAACTTGATTTTTCTTTAATTGAATTTGTAAATTTTCAAAGACTGCAAAGAGCTCAGAAAAGGGAGGAGATAAAAAAATTTAAAGAAATGGTAAAAAATGGACACGAAGATAATCCAGAACTTACCCATTTTCTTGAACAAATAAAACGAGCCACAGAGCAAAAGCGCATTCATGATGAATGGCAGCATATAAAAGAAACTGAATAGGGCAGGGGAGAGCTAAAAAATAATAGCAAGCTAATTTATGAAATAAGCTTGCTATTTTTTATGAAATATTCTATTTAATTGCTGCTTGTAGGGATATATGGTCTTACTGCGCCCGCAACACTTGAAATTGGCATTGTTTGCAGCCAAATATGACCTGGACCACTAATTACGGTGTTGAATATTCCTTCGCCACCAAATACAGCGTTTTTGAGTCCTGGTATGGTTTGGATATCCATACTGCATGTAGAGTCCATAGCTGCAAGATATCCGGAATCAACCACAATTTTCTGTCCTGGCTGCAGATCATACTCAACAACATGACCATCAAATTCTGCAAAAACGATTCCTTTACCTGAAATTTTCTGAAGAATAAAACCTTCTCCTCCAAAAAGTCCAGATGCAACTTTCTTTTGGAAATGAACTGAAATATTTATGCCATTTTCTCCTGCAAGGAATGCTTTTTTCTGAAAAATATATTCTTTTCCAGGTTCTATAACGAATGGTACAATTTTGCCCGGAAAACTTGAAGCAAATGCAATCATACCATTACCCTGAGCTGTATATCTGTTTTGGAAGAGATTTTCACCGGCAAACATTCTGCCAAGAGCTTTTCCCAAACCACCGCCAGAAGTAGTTTCCATTTTGATATTCGGTGACATCCATGACATAGCGCCACCTTCAGTAATCATTGTTTCTCCATTATCAAGATAGCAAATTACAACCGGCAAAGTATCGCCTTGAATTTCGTATTTCATTGCATTCTCCCTTCCAAAATAATAAATTTTTGATATTTTATAGTAAGTTTTTGATGTTTTACCCATTTTGAGTAGTCATTTTAAGTATAGATAGTTTAAAAAAACATGTCAATAAATTACCATCACTACTCACAAAATTTTCAAATTTTATTTCGGATTGCATAAAATAATTAGTCTAAGCATATGCTTTAAATAGGTGAAATTTTTATTCTCACTTCAAAAAAGGACGTATTTTTGTCTTAGATAGATCTTATCTTTTTATATATAATTTTATTAAGATTTAGTATGTATAAAATGAGGTGGAGAAGTTCCCCAGTTAAAAGTGGAAGAATAAAACTTAAGAGGTGGAAGGTTTCCCCGAAGGTGGAAAAAACCCACTAAAATAAAGGAAAAATCCCCCACCAAAGGTGGAGGACTTCCCCAAAAAAATATAAAAAAACACTTAATTTTTAATCTTCATCATCGTCGAAACTATTAACCCTAAATTTAGGTACTCTGTACCGATGATTAGCAAGAATATCATCTTTCAAATAACGGCTAGTCTCTTTGATTAATCTGTCACAGGCTTCATATTCTTTCAAAAGATTTTGGAGAGACTTTTTCAGATATTTTTTTCTGAATTTAACTTCTCCTCGCCCTTCCCAGAAAGAATCTGTTCCATACTCATGCATCGCACAGCTTATGAAATCTTTAAATCTCATTTCCTTTAACAGATTATTTATATTGTTAAGAATCAACGAATCTTCTTTATCTTCAACATCTCTGATATCTTCCCAAACAGCATCTACAAAAATATCAAAGAACTGGTCAAAACGGTATCCGTCATTGATTTTTTGGCCTTTGTGATTTGTGCGTTCATCACTCATACCATATTTCAATCTCTTTTTACTAATAAAATCATCTGTAAGAATGCGTTTAAATGCTTTAGCGAGATTATATCGTTTTTCAGTATCTGAATATTGAAGTGTAGGATTTATAACAATTGGACGTTTGGATTCATCAGGTTCATATTCGCTCTCAATGATCTGACGAAGAATTTCCTGTTTCTGCTCAGCAGTAATGGTTCTGTCATAATTTGCTTTATAGTTTGCAATATCATTATCTGCTGTACGCTGCATTACACGCATTTCTTCTTCAGATTTCATTTCTACAACAAAAAGAAGTTCCATTGTTTTTCCGTTATACTTAATCTGACGGAAATTTTCATGTTCCTTTTCCTTGTTCAGCACATGCTTTTTAATTTTCCCGTTCTCGTCTCTTATAGGTTCATCTTCAATATCAATTCTTATATCAGAAAACTCATTGATCTCGTAAATAGCAGGGAGGAGAACAGCTTTTCTTAAGTCCTTAAATTCCTTATATCCTTCGACCAAGTTTGTAGTTCTTTTACCTTCTTTACCTGGTTCAAGATAAGGGGACATCAATTTTCTCAATGTATCAACCTTAATACGAAGGCTGCCTTTTTGTTCGCCCTTAAGTGCTTCATATTTCAAAATTTCATAAAGACGGCCAGAATAAGTACCTTTCATTTTCATAATGCCTGGCACATAAAGACGAGTATAACCAAGAGTCATATGTCCGGATTCGTTCTGTGTCAACATTTTTGAAACATTAACAAGCAAATCTTTACCTGTTCCGGTCAAAGCAATTTCAACTTTGTTGGAACGGCGAAGAGGGGAAACACGTTCTACCAAGGTAATTCTGTTTGCAAGATATTTACTGTCTGGATTATCATCAATTACAAAAAGGTGATTATCCTGCAAGTTGCAGCAGGCAGTAAAAAAATCAGACCAAGCCTTACCTCCGCTTGCCGGACTTAACCCAGCCATTGCATGATATTCATCAATATCAAGATAAACAACGTTATCGCTACTGTCTGACAATAATGTCAGCATATATGTGAAAACTTTGTTTTCATATGTTGGGAGACAATATCTGTAGTTTTTTATCAAATGGTTTGCTTTCATCGGATTCGAATGAATCTTTTGAAGCAGCGCGGAGGTATTGATTCCCGTTGATGGGGAACCGGATGACTTATCGTTATAAGGCATAAAATTCTCCTTGTTTTAGCGTTTGAGGTGGAAAGCTTCAGAATATCAGCTAAATTATATACTATTTTTGCATATTTGTACAGTGAAAAATTTAGGCTCAAATTTAATTGAGTTTCTTTTTTTGTTATAGATAGATTTCTCTTTTTTTACTTTTTTTTATTAAGATTTATTATGTATAAAAAGAGGTGGAAACTTTCCCCGTAAAAGGTTGAAGAATTCCACGCAAAAGGTGGAAGGTTTCCCCGAAGGTGGATGAATTCCCCCAAAAAAGTGGATGAAAAACCCTGAAATCAAAGGTGGAAAAATTCCCCCAGAAAATAAATTAAGAAAAAGAATTTTTATGTTTAGAATTTTTTTCGTGCTCCTATGCTTGTAAAATATAAAAAAGAATTAAGGTGGAAAGATTCCCCGGAAAAAGAGAGTAATTTTTATGAGAAACTTTGCTGCAGAGGTGGAAACTTTCCCCACAAAAAAGGGGTAATTTTCAAAGGTGGAGGTTTTCCCCAAAAAAAATGCAAAAAAATTGAGGTGGAAACTTTCCCCGAAAAAAAGGACTAATTTATTTTTTGCTAAATGTTTCCTCTCGAGAGATACAAGATGCGGTGTATAGAAAACAAAAGTTAAAAGGTGGAAGGATTCCCCAGAAAAAAAGAGTAATTTTGAAGAGGTACTTTGCTGCTGAGGTGGAAAGATTCCCCATAAAAGCAATGTAATTTTCGAAGGTGGAATGATTCCCCCAAAAAAACGAGTTAATTCGTAGGGTTAATTATCTACTGAGGTGGAAACTTTCCCCACAAAAAAGGGGTAATTTTTTTGGAGGTGGAGAAAATCCCCTGAAAAAATTAAAGAAGAGGTGGAAGCTTTTCCCGTAAAAAAAGATTAAAAAATTTAAAATAATGTTCCTTAAATCAGACAGGCAAGGGGGAAAGAGCAAAATTTTGTCTAAAAATTTGCATAAAATAATATTTTAAATAAAAATTATTCTTTAGAGCAGATTAAAAGGTGGAAGGATTCCCCACAAAAAAACGACAAAAATCAAGATAAGGAGGAAACTTTCCCCGAAAAAACGAGCTAATTTTTAAAAAGGTGGAAGGATTCCCCGCAAAAAATAGTTAAAGTTATTCAAAGGTGGAGAAATTCCCCGAAAAAAAGCATAAAAAATAAGTAAATTAATAATGTGTAAAGTTGATGTACTTTACACATATAAATGAACTAGAAAACCCTGGTTCCACCTTGACAATAAAAAAATCTGTGATATATAATAAAATCAACTTATTTTTCTACATCTCTACAAAGAGAAACCGGGATAATTCCCATTTTATACCGCAGGTTAAAGACTACGGGATTTAGAAGACGACTCCAAGGGATTGGTGTGCGTCTTTTTTTATTAGAATTCTGAGGAATTTGTACGAGTAAAAAAGAAAAGGCTATAGCAGTAAATATTACAAATTGGAGTTGTTTGGAGTATATTTACTAAAAGTTATATCCTTCTGGTTTGAATCGTTGTTCCTGAAATTGAATTCTAAGGGAATTTGACTGTAGAAAATAAGTATATACGGTCAGAGATTTTCTCTGTAATATTTGATTTAGGGACAACGAAAGTTGTCCTATTTTTTTTGGAAAGGATTTGAATATGATGGATTTGAGTTATGTACCAGAAAAAATTGTGGACACCGAGTCGATCACTCGAAAAGAATGGTTAGAATACCGAAGAAAAGGAATCGGTGGAAGTGATGCTGCAGTTATATTTAATGCATCTAAATGGAAATCCAGAAGAGAGCTTTACTTTGATAAAAGAGGTTACTTTTCTGATGAAGAACCTGAGAACTGGTTCTCTCTTGATGCAGGGAATATGATGGAGCCACTGATACGAAAACTTTTCAGTAAAAAAACAGGGTTTGAAGTTTTTAAAGATACTTGGCAGTATAGACATCCTCTTTATCCGTTTATGCTGGCGGATGCAGATTTCTTCTTTTATGACCAGGATGGAAATCTCTGCGGAGGAGAGATAAAAACAACGGACCCATCTAACTTGGACCAATGGAACCCAGGAATAGTTGGAAGAGAAGGAAGAATACCTGTTAACTACGAATTTCAAGTAAGACATTATATGTGTGTGTTTAATCTGGAACGTTGGGATGTAATTTGTTCTTACGGATACAGTGCAGACAAAAGCATAATTGTTACGGTATACAGAGATTTAGAGTTTGAGGAAATTCTGATTGAAGAGGAAAAACTCTTTTGGGAAAACCATATTATGACCGGGATACCACCGATGGAATTTTCAATATCAGATCGAGCAATCAAAAGATTGCGAAATTTGGTAAGTCCTCCTTCAAAAAGGACAAAGGGCATTTCAGTAGTGGAACTGGATGGTTCATTGGTTAAGTCAGCAAACGATTTCATCAGCAAATATGCTGAAATGAATGAACTGAAGAAAAAAGCAGATGAAATCAAAGAAGAACTGAATGCTTTGTCAATACCATTTACCGATGCAATAGGTGAGTGCGATAAAGGGGCGTTATTTATTCCCGGAAATGAAGAAGAAGCTTTCGAAGTAAGCTTTGCTCGTCAATTCAGAACCGGCGTAGATAAGGACAAACTGATTTTGGTTTATCCTGATATTTATGAGGAGCTGAAGACAGAAAGTGAAACAAGGCCATTTTCAATAAAGAAAAAGAAAATAGCTGCAGTGAGAAAGTTACTTAAATAGAAGGGGAGAAAGGCCATGACAGAAGATAAGCAAAGTAGTATAGTGGCAAACTATATTCGTAGGTTAAATTCTTCTGAAAGTTATTTTTGTGTGTGCCTTTGCAATACCAAAAAAGGAGAAGAGGGAATACCTCTTGAGGTAAAAACAAAGAACACAAAAAAAGGAAGCATTGACTTTGTGGCTGTAGGATATGCATTGCCAACCTATACCGGAATAGACATTAAGTTTATAGGCCAGTGGGAGAGCAGCAAATACGGAACACAATTTAAGGTATCATCGTTTGAAATCATCACTCCGAAAACGGAGGAGGGAATTTATTCCTTTCTCACCTGTGGAAGGATAAAAGGAATAGGACCTAGAAATGCACGAGCAATAATTGACAGGTTTGGGACGGAATCTTTAAAAGTTCTTGAAGATACACCGGAAAAACTTTTATCAATCAGAGGAATCGGAGAGAGAAAGCTGCAGAGAATAGTTAAATCATATAGAGCATCAGCCCACCTAAATAGAATAGGTACTTTCCTGGGCCAGTATGGTGTAGGGATAGAGAAGGCAATTTCTGTTTACGAAAAACTGGGACCTGAGTGTGTAGATTTGATAAAAGTTAATCCTTTTATCCTGATGGAGGTAGAAGGAATAGGCTTTTTAACTGCAGATAAAATAGCTCGTTCATTAAGAACTATGCTTACAAGCAGTAAAAGAATAGATGCAGCATTGGTATATCTGTTTGAACAGGTAAAAAGTGAAGGAAATCTTTATTGCGAGGAAGAGCTGTTGAAACAAAGAGCACTAAAACTCTTAAATGAAGGCCTTGAGGAAATGAAGCTTTCTCCGGAACTGTTTGACAATATTTTTAGTCAATTAGTTTTGGAAGGAAAGTTTATTAAAAGGTTAGGGAGATATGTGTTTTCAAAAGAGACAGAGACAGTGGAAAAAGAATTGTCTCAGGCTATTCACTATCATATGAGTTTGAAAGATATTTCTGAAAACTTGAAAGACAAGTATATGAAATGTTTTGAGAAATGGGTAAAAACTCAGAATGAAAATGATGGTGTTGTTCTTTCGGACGCACAAAAAAATGCCGTGAGAACAGCTCTTTGCAATAAATTGAGTATCATTACCGGATGCCCGGGAACCGGAAAAACTATGATAGTGAAAACAATTATAGAAATTATCCAAGAAGTATCTCCTTCCAGGAGTATAACTTTGTTGGCCCCTACCGGTAAAGCTGCAAGACGTATGGCTGAAGTGACAAAGATGCCTGCATATACAATTCATAAGACTTTGGGAATATTTCAAGCAAAAGAAGAAATGCTGATTTCTGCAGCATTGCCAGATGATGGAATTGTAATAGTAGACGAGACATCTATGGTAGACATATTTGTCGCCAATAGCTTATTCAGAGCGTTGCCATATTCTTCACAAATAGTGTTTGTAGGTGATCCGGATCAGCTTCCTTCAGTAGGACCGGGAAATGTTCTCAGAGAAATGATTCGTTCAAAAGAGATTCCTGTGGCAGTCTTGGACAAAATATACAGACAAGGACCAACTTCATCCATTGCTGAAAATTCAGCAAGGATCAACTCCGGAAATACGGTTCTGAAAATCAATGAAAGCTTCAGATTTTATAAAGCTGAAAATGAGCAGGATGCACAAAAGCAAGTAATTGAGCTGTATATAGAAGAAGTTAACAGAGTGGGTTCCGAAAATGTAGTGATTCTTTCTCCGACAAGAAGGATAGGAGCCGTTTCTGTCAATGAATTGAACAAGGCTATACAGGAAATAGCAAATCCTCAAAGATATGGTGAACTAAGTGTAACTATCGGTGCTGTATCATACAGATGCCGTGACAGGATAATTCAACTAAAGAATACTGAGTTTATATCCAACGGTGACGTTGGCGTAATCAGAAAAATTAATACGATAACTGATGAAGATGGTGATCAGGAAATTCGATTTGATATTGAATTTGAAGGTGGATACCGCATTGAATATTCTAAAGAAGACATGAAAAATGTGGATTTAGCCTATTCATTGACAATCCATAAGTCACAGGGAACTGAGTTTAAATCGGTTATTTGTCCGATTTTGAATACAGCTCCTGACGTTATGCTTAAAAGAAATCTCTTATATACTGCAGTGAGCAGGGCAAAAGAGAAATGTATTCTTGTTGGGGATGCGCCTGCAATCAGAAAATGTATTTTAACCAACGATGTTCATAAAAGAAAAACTTTTATGGCGGATAGGATTCATGCTCATCGGGTTAAGAGCAGGAATTATGAAACAACAGCATAAACCCGATTTACTACCAAAAGAGTAAATGGTTTGCAGAATAAATATGTGAGGTAAGATTCCATGAAAAAAAGAGCATTGTGTATAACAATAGCTTTAACTATACTGTTTTCTTCGTGTATGGTAAAACAAAAGGTTCCAGAACAAATAACTGATGAAGTAATCAGCTATGATTCTGTTGTGAACCACACATTGCGTGAAGAAGAAAAACCTGCTGCGCAGGAAAAGAAAAAAATAGAAAAATTTCAGGAAGACAACCCAGATGTGATTGCGATGATAAATATTCCTGATACATTATTGGACTTTCCCGTAATGTATCGTTACGGAGAAGAAGAGTACTATCTCCGAAAAGATATTAATGGAGAATACGATATAGGTGGACTGCCTTTTATGCAGCAGAGATGTTCATTATATGAAAACAACATTATAATTTACGGCCATTATTTTAAGACCGGTGAGATGTTTGGATGTTTGCATAACTATATTGATAATCCTGATTATTATTACAATCATAAAGACATTTTTATTTCTACACCCATTGAAGAACAGGTTTGGCGAATCTTTGCCGTTTGCATAATGACAGTGGAAGAAGAAGGGTTTGTATATAACTCATCAGACCATATTGCCTTCGAGACTAAAAAGGAGTTTGAAAGATATCGTTCTGTAGTGGAGAAGAAGAACACTGTCGCAACCGGAGAAACAATAGAGTTCGGGGACAGATTATTGGTTCTGTCCACCTGTTTTGATTATTCAGGAGGGAATAAGAGGGTAGTAGCATTTGCAAAAGAAAAGAAATAGAAATTGGAGAAAAATATGAACGATACACAGAAAAAAGACGTTCAAATCAGCAAATATCAGACAGGTAAAAAGCTGATTGAATTAGTGAGTCGCCTTAAGCCAGGTTATCCGGCACAAAATAAGGATGCAAATATAACTTTGCACCATAACTGGTCAAAAATAGGGATAACTTTATTGGATTACAGTAATGGAACTGGTCCCAAAACCATTTCATGCAGGTGTAATATTGATCCGGACCTCATAAGGTACCTTTTGGAAAACCTTAAAAATATGATGTTTCTGGCGATAACCAAACCTGCAGCAGCACAGTTTTCTTACAGTGAAGAAAAACTAATTTCAAAAAGGAGAAATGAAGATGGAACTTCTCCTATGACAAAACTGAAAATAAGTAGAATTCCTGTAGGACAGGATGGTCAGCCTCGTAAGCAACCATGGATTGTCCAGATTGAAAATGGTACAGCAATTCCCGAAACAACGCGTACAGGGGGAACAATGGCTCAGAAAGGAAGCTATAAGGTAGTCTCTGTTGCAAATATTACACTGACCGACAAAGATATGTTTTCTTTGCTCAGTGATGGGGACAGCTATGTCAGAAATTGGGAAGTAATTGCTGGAGCAAACTTGATCCGATATGATGTTGGCAAAGAATTGAAAGGAGAAAACAAATGAATAAGATAGGTTTCAATCCACATGATTATCTGGTAGCAGTTACAGTCAAAAACACCGAAGGAGAGGATGTGTTTGCACCGTATCTGCCGGTAAAAGTTAGTGAGGTCTGGTTTAGAAATGAATATCCGAAAGGAAGGATAAGTACAGAAATGATGGGGTTATCCGGAGATTCCGCGACATTTAAAGCAAGTATATATCTTGATTTAGCAGATCCGTTACCTGTTGTAGAGGGGACAGCAACAAGATATATAGAGGACGGTAAGTATTTTGTTACAGCTGCAGAAACTGCAGCCGTAGGTAAAGCATTATCCAGACTTGGTTTTGGAACACCGTTGGATGCTCAATTGAATGATGAAATTGCAAAACGAGGCGATACAGGTCTCGAAGAAGGAATACCGGTGGATAACCTTACCAATATTTTACCGACTTATCCTAAAGTAATGAAAAAAGATCAGGACACTGAATCTGTGCCAGAAAAGGTGAAAGAGGAGAAACCAAAGAAGACAAGAAAAAGTCGAAATGCGGATTCTCTTTTAAATGACGATGCTCCTATAGAAGCTCCTGAACCACAGTCTGATGGTACGGATGGTATTCCAAGAACATTTGATGAAGCACGAAATGTGACAATTACATTCAAGAGTGCTGCATGGACGGGAAAACAGATGGGGGATATTCTGAATTCCAAGACACAAAGTCCGGAATTTATTTTAGAGTATATTCTTAAGAGCGTTAAAAAGGAAAAGTTTCCAAAAGAATATGCTGCTGCAGAAATACTGCTGGATAATTTGAAGGCTGCATAGCGCATTTCCTTCTCTTTTTCAGCAAATGGGGAGGAAATATGAGTAATTTAGATTTTGATTTCGATATTATTTGGGTGTGTGAGCAACTAGGTTTTCCAATACAGTTGAATAACAAACGTTCATTTAATGTCGATTGTCCGTTTTGCGGCAGGCAGAAAAAGCTGAATGTGAATATCGAAAAAAACACTTTCAGATGTCCAGCCTGTGACGCGCACGGAGGGATGCTGGCCTTATATCAGCAGATTTATGGTCTTGAAAGTACAAAAGAGGCGAGAAAAGAACTTTACAGGATATATAACGGTGATATTTCTGTCAACCGCGATATAATTAAAAAGCATAAGAAGACTATTGAAGATCTTCCGCCTTTATGTGCAGCCACGGAATTAAAAACGAGAAGTGCAACATATGTTGCACTTCTCGATAACTGCAGTTTGTCACAAAGACATCAAACAGCATTGATGAAAAGAGGTTTGTCTGAAGAAGCTATAAAAAAAGGCCAGTACAGATCGGTTCCTCAGGTTGGGAGAATATCTTTGGCAAGAAAACTTGAAACGATGGGATACGAATGGAAGGGTGTACCGGGATTTTCAAGAAATGAAAAGGGACATGTGCAGATTACTGAAAACCAAAGTGGTATTTTCATACCAATACGTATGCGAGATGGAAAGATATCTGGAATGCAGATTAGATTCGATAACAGTAAAAATGGCAGAAGATACATATGGTTTACCAGTAATAATTTAAACGAGGGATGCAGTGTAACCGGAATCGAGCAGATACACTATGTTGGTTTCTCGGAGGAAATACCGAAACTTATCGGCATTACAGAAGGCCCATTGAAGGCTGATGTTGCACATCATCTTTTGGGAATTCCATTTATAGCAATTACGGGAGTTTCCAACACATCACAGCTTGAAAGTAATTTGACAGAATTGAAAGCGTTAGGTGTGAAGGAAATACACGAGTTTTTCGATATGGACTATTTTACAAAACCTACAGTCAAAACAGCCGTGGATAAAGCCCATGATATAATTTGCTCTGTTGGTTTTGATAAAGTATTAAGGCGAAGATGGAATGAAAACTATAAAGGAATTGATGATTATGCATTAGCAAGACAACAGGGAATCCTAAAATAAAAAAATGGTCAAGGTATATTAAACCTTGACCATTTTTATTTATTAGTGAGTAAGATATAGCCAAATATACATGGTTCTCTGTTTTATTTTAAAGTGATATTTGATTTTTCATAGATATAGCTGACAGCAGTGTTGTGCATAAAATAACTTATAATGACTCTTCAAGTATTTTGCTAATTTCCTTTTTATATTTTTCAAATGAAGAGGCCGGAAGTTCGGACACAAGTATATATCTGTTCAATATCGGATCATCTATAACTTGAGGACTTATTAAACCAATTAGCCAGTCCAAAGAAACACCAAGAGATAATGATAATCCTAAAAGTCTTTTCAATCTGATACCGCGGGATTTTAACTTATTGTAGGAAACTAAAGACAAATCTTTTATTCCTAGACTGTCGGCTAAGGCCTGTAAAGATATATTTCTTTCAAGGCGTACCATGTTGACCCTACGCGCAAATCCAGGTATAGCTAAATGAGAAGAGCAATTTGCAGCATCATCTCTTTTTATTTGGTCATATTCTTTTCTGATTTCAGAGAGAATACGCATGAGAGACTTATCTTTAAGGGAGAGAACCATAGCCATATTATATCTTTCAAGTATTACTTGCTTATCAAGGGGTCTATTATTTAAACCGAAAATATGGTCGAGAGAAGTCTTTTTGTAATCAGCAAGGGCTTTTGCGGTTTTCCAGCTGAGGTCTCTTTTTTCAGAAGAAATTGTTCTGTTGATTGTTTTATAGGACACACCTTCGACTTGATGTAAAGTGTTGCTATCAATTTCACTTTGGCACCAGGAATAAAAATTATTGTAAAGTTTTTCTATTTCTTCATCTTCAATTTTCGGTAAAATAATGGTCGCATTGCTCACTCTAATTTTCATCTTTTTGTTTTCCATGGCTATCACCTCTTACTAATGCAAAAATTATACTTTAGCGAGGACAAAAAAGTCAAATAAAGAAAAAATTTTTTGTAGTTTTTTACCCCCTAAAGGGGGTAAAACGAACTTCATAGATTACAAATTACGAAGAAACTCGGTTGACATTCAAAAAAAATAAAATTATTATGAAAATCAAACTCAAAAATCTGGCAGATAAAGGGTGGTGAGCTATGAAAAAATCTGTAAGAAGGGACATCCTTTTGATAGTTGGGTTATCGCAAAGAGAGATTAAAGATGAAAACGGCGTAACATATCAGGTGTCTTACTGTTATCAGGTTATGGATATGCTTCATTCTGAAACACATCAGTTCGAGCCTATGGTTGCAAAAGATGTAGGCTATTCCAGAATCAAGCTTGCTGTTCTATTAGAATTCTTACAGGATGTGTTACCTGAAATGATTCTAGATGATGATGAAATATATGTGCACTATGCATCAGCTGATGACAGATTAAAAGAGATATGGGATAAGCACAGGATGGGAGCGCAGAAGTTTACGAAGAAAGAAGTTGGATATAACGTAGACTATTGGAAGCAAATTATAGCTCTTTGCAATAAATACAATGTTACACTTTATATAAATGGCAAAGATTCAGTGCTCACAGCATTGAACAAAGGACAAAGCAAATATATAGAAAAAAAGACAGGGGAGAGGGTTAATGGAAAATAAAGAGATAAGGGATTTTATGATAAAATCTGTTACAACCAGTTCTCCCAGAGCGGTAACGGTAATGAATATACTGAACAGCTTGATAAAAGAGAATAATTCCGCAAAGGCAAAAGCAACCTGTGCTGCATTAGCAACATATAGTTTACAGAAATGGGCGTATGAAGGACGATTGAATATGGCGCAGTGGGCTATATCGGCCGAAGAGCTGATGTCTATAGCTAGCACATATGAAATGATTTTAGAGTTGTATGATACGCAGCAAGCAGTAAATTTCAAAGCTCATAGCCAAAAGCTTGAAGATACAGAACAAATATTGTTTCTGGTCGAAAAGGCAGTAATGGATCTTAAAGAATATCCCAAAGAGGGCGACAAGTTATATGAAGTGATGACTTATGTACATTTTGGTTGTACCGAAAAGGAAGATTTATCTAATTTTGTATTTGGAAGAAGATACAGAACGGCAGTTCAGATTATTATTAATAAGTTCGGCGACAGATTTTCGAAAATTTTTGAAAAATTTTATACATCATTTGATGGAATGGCTATAGAAAATCAGCTTGCTTATCATAATACAGAAATTCTGCTTGAAATTTATCCGATGTTGTATTGGAACCTGCAGGGAATTGATTCTATGAAAGATATGGATGAAAATAGAGCTAATACTGTATCCAGACAGTTTTTAATTTTGAAAATGATTAATTCAGCAATAGAAGAAATTAAAAAATATCCAATGAACGGAGATAGATATTATGAAATTCTAAAAGGGATTATCAAGAAGAATAGCACTGAAGAAATTAGAAATACTGTTAAATTAAGCAGACGCATTTATTACGGTAATAGAAAACAGGCGATTGCATTATTAAGTTATCTGTTGTGGGGATATTTTAACAGAGACATTATTTCTCCGGTTTGAGAGCATGAAATTTAAAAAAAAGTGTCACGAATATTTAAAAAAGAGTGTCACATGGATTTGTTGACACTGGAAATTTGACCATGATATAATAGGGACAATCAAAAACTATACAAAAAATTAAATAATCAGTATCTACGGGTAAATGTAAGTAATTGTTTTCTACTACATTTACCCTTTTTTTGTTACTGAGCATAGGTATAGTTAATTAGGAGGATAAATATGATTACAAAAGCAAAAAACTACTTAAAGAATCTGGCGTTGGCAGGTACAGGAACAGGAGCAGCACTTATACTAAATTTAAATGCTGCGTATGCAACAACAATTTCATCAAGATTAACACCGGTGTTTGCATTGGCTGAAAGCGAACTTGTTACAATAGGTATTAGAATCGGTGTAATCGCACTTATTATCTGTGGAATTAAATGGATAGCAGCAAGCGAAGCACAATCTGCAAAGTCTGCAAAAG
Organism: Pradoshia sp.; assembly: GCA_045605505.1. Classification (GTDB taxonomy): domain Bacteria; phylum Bacillota; class Bacilli; order Bacillales; family Pradoshiaceae; genus Pradoshia. The sequence continues at coordinate 59,686 of JAZUQD010000418.1, read as the reverse complement.
ACTGGGCTATAAAAATTTTTATTGGTTTAGTAATTCTGGTACTTGCACGGGAAATTGTTCCGTTGTTTGCAGACACAATTGCCGGTACAGGTACACCACAGGGACCAACAGTATAATATTAAACAAGTCAAAGACAGATACCAATGTCTTTGACTTTTTAAATTTAGGAGAAATATTTTGTTTACAGCTTTTTTAGAATGGTTATTTGAAACAGTTAATAAATCAATATCAGGTTTTGCAACTATGGTATTGACAACAATTGGTTCAGATTTAACTCTTATAGATCAGAATTTTCCGGTGTTTCAAATTTACAGTGATACGGTTATCACACTAGGAATTGGCTTCGCATTTCTTATTGCTGTAATTAATGTGATTAAAAGTATAGCTGCTCCGATGGTTGATGAGGATTTGGAAAGCCCGGTAATAATTCTGTTAAGGACATTGGGAACAATTATTCTTGTTTACTTCTCAATTGATATCATGAAAACAGGGTTACAGTTTATAACTATAATGCAGGATATGATTTTAAATACTACTGCTGCAGCAACACATAAAGTATATCCCACTTTAGATTTTGCAAGTATGCTTGGTGGATTTGTTGCTGTAACATCAGGTGCATTCATACTGTTATCTCTTATTATGCTTGCAATATTTGCATACAACTATCTGATAGTGGTTATTCAGCTTTTACAGAGATATATAATTCTTGGTGTTCTCACTTATGCTTCTCCATTGGCGATGGCTACAGGAGCAAGTAAAACTACATCAGGAATTTTTTCTGCATTTGTAAGAATGTATGTAGGACAATCTGTTTTATTGTTGTTATCAACATGGGGCATAGAGATTATGATGTATACTGCATCAAATATGAGTGCGGGATTTTTGCAATATCTGTTGTTGCTGCTTTTTGCAAAAACAATTACACAGTTTGAAATGATGCTAAACAAATTAAATATTAATGTAACTCCGACAGCAAGAGCTTTCTTAGGAGAACTGCTTATTTTGAGACCTTTAATGACGGGCGCAGCCAGAGGTATAAGCGGTGCTGTGAGTGCATTTTTTAATAAAAACAGTACAGCATCATCCGCAAAAACGTCAGGAACGCTACTTAAGGGGAATATAGGTGGTCGTGGAAATGATCAAAGCAAATATGATGCGAATGGCAATACGTCAAAACCTGTATACGACTCTAAAGTAGTCCAGACGGCTCAGGGATTCAGACTTTCTAAAAATAGTGTGGATAGCACTGGTCAGTATAAAGCAACGAAATCTCAGGTTATGGTAGGAGCTATAGGAAGAGATTTGGATGGTAACAAGAGAAACCTTGTTACGGGAACAGGTGGAGCAGGGGTATTTTCTAACCTTACAGATTCAAGGCAGCGTTCAAGGGAAACAAGTGCAGTAATTGCAGATAGAATGGCTCAGACAGCTGACATAAATAGTTCTATCGAACGAGTAAATAATGCGATGGGTATGGTGGCAACGTCAATTTCAGGACATGAGCTGAGCAAAAGCCTTAATATGAAAGAAAGCAATCCAAATATAGAATTAACAGGCGCATTTACTCATTCAGGGCTGAATGATAATTATCTTACAGGTTATGCTAGCATCACAGGCCCAAGAGGTCAGACAAGGGATGAACTGGTCGCAGTGTCCCTTAATGGTGCAGATGGCTTGCCAGGATTTTTTGATACTACAACATATACCAAGATTGGTGATACAGGGGTAAGGATTTATTCCGTAATGACGCCTAGAGATATGAAAGCTGCCGAAGTAGAAGAACAGTATAAAGCAACCAGAGAAGAAGCCACGGAAATAAACCAGAAATTTGAACAAGATCAGCAGTATGAACGTGAACATGAACAACCAAAGTAATGAAGTAAAGGATACTATCAGAGGTTTACAGGCGGCATCACATGCTGCAGCCAAATTTGCGACACAAGATTATGTGGGAGGAGCTCTTGTTGTTGTTTCAAATATCAGGCCGATATTGATAGCTAGTATTATACTCATTATTCTGCCACTTTTATTGATAATCATGCTGCCTTCAATACTGCTTTCTTCAGCTGGATCACTGATTGATGAAGATGCAATGAATATAACTTACGAAGAAATACATTCAAAAGTAAATTCATATTTTGAAGACAGTTATCTTAACGCTTTGCAAGCTGCCAATGAAAAAGGAAAAGAAAAAGCAGAACAATATCGTGGTCATTATGAAATTTCCATAGTGATTAATAGCCCTTATGAAAATAACAACTATGAAGAAATCTCTAATATGGAAACTAACGAGATTATGGCCATACACGGAGTCTTATCTCAGTATGACACATCAAGTGAGTATAACGATATAACACAGACACTATGGGGAAGTGTAGATGAACTGGATAGCCCGGATAACGTGTATGACAGAAAATTTCTTAAACTTGTGAAAGGATTTGCAAAATCTGTTTATTCAGTTGGAGATGCGGTTTATACGGAAATAGGAACAAGAACTGAAACAATAACAAAGAAAGATTGGTTCGGAAACATTGTTTATCATCCAGAGACAGGGGAGCCTGTAACTGAAGAAATCACAGTCCATATAGGAAAAGTAACTGTAGAAATAATACGAGAACAAAATAGATTTTTGGAAACGGAAATTGAAGATACTAAAAAGTTAGCTTGGGAATCATATAATCAAAGTGTAAATGAAGGATATGTCATATACATCAACAAAACAGAAGATGATGTTGCAAAGCAAATAGAAGATCAGATATCAATTATGAAAAAAATGATGCAGCTACAGTTTTCACCACAATCTGGTTCTGCAGCTACAACAGGTGTTGTCGCTAATCGTGCGAGAACTATAAAAGCGTTTATCGGATCACAAAGATATGATAAATGGAAAAACAATTATGTCCCAGAGACTGCAAGTCTTCCATATAGTAATGATGTGATAACATCAGGATATGGCTGGCGAGTACTGTATGGGAAAAGCGATTTCCACGATGCAATAGATTTTGCATGGGGAAACTGCAGGTTGGCAGATATACCATCTGTAGCCGACGGAGTAGTCGTTTATGCTTATGGAGAATGTACACAGGATGAAGAACCTTCTCTAGGATACGGAAATCTGGTGATTATCTATCACGGACAGAAAAAAGGATATGATTTCTTTACTTTATATGGACATTGTGAGAAGGTCTACGTCATTACAGGACAAGAAGTGAGAGCCGGTCAAACAATTGCAGGAATAGGTAAGAGAGGTAACTCAACAGGCTATCATCTTCATTTCGAGGTAAATGTTCCGACCGAAGGAGAGATAAGAGCATTAAATCCTGCAGAATGGCTTCAATCAAAGTAGGAGGAAGTAATGAAAAGGAAAATAAGTATATTTTTGTCGGTTATTATAATGACGGGGATTATATCTGGATGCAGAAAAGATGATGCAGATATAAAACCTGAAATAAACCAGCTAATACAGGAAGGCATAGCGGATAACGCAAATAAATGTCCTTCACTTGTAAATGTTTACGAGGGACAGGCTACAAATTATGGATTGCTGAATTATTCTGGTGAAATATATCAGATGATATTGGACGACGTAGAATACAAAGCGGAAAATTCCTTGGGATATAAAAATTCTATGACACACGTTATCCCGGATACGGATTTGTACATTTATAAAAACGAAAACAATAACTGGTGTTCCTTCAGTGGCGCAGAGCAAATATCATTAGAAGGTTTTGCAGTGAAAGAAAATGATATGGACAATATAAGAAATAATCGGACAGGATATCTGATAGGAGTTTTCACAAATGCGGATGAGGCAGAAAAAGCGAGATTTGAATATATTGCGGCACAGAAATATATAAATGGTGAAAGTTATCCATCTGTACCTACTGTTGTTATGAATGGAAAAGTCAGAAAAGATATTGGATACTTTATTCAGGATGAAAAATATTGGATTTCAATAACTGATGTTCTGAATGCAAGGGATATAAACTGGAAAGACGAAGGAAATGGTATAACATATTCATGGTTGGGAGAAGATCAATGGCTCCCAGCTACGGAAATTGACAATGATTCAGTATTTTACAACTATGATACTGAAGCTGATGAGTTCTTTGTTGATATGATGACATGGACAGGTAATTTTAAGCTTTTACAGGAAAGAGAAGGGAAATGGTATGGGGAAGCTGAAATGATATCCCGAGTAATAGGAATGGAGATACTTATATCTGAGAATCTGATAATTATCACCAGTGATCCATACGATTGTCCACAGGAGTTTTATATTCTGAATGAAAGGGATGAATATATTCCATTTACTGTTTATCAGGAGTAGACAATGAAAATAATTCAAGAAAAAATATATGAATTCAAGGCCTTACCGGAGAAAAAACAAAAATTACTCCTGGCAGGCCTTTTGTTTTTGATAATTCCTTCAACATATATTGGGGTGATGTTTGTTCCTGGTGGAATCAGGTTCGGTTTTTGGAAGTCGTTATTATATGGGATATTTACACGACAAGGAAGAATAAACACAATAATTGCTTATTTGATTCTGTTGGGGATTGCCTTATATGCACTTTTCAGAAAAGGGATAATTAACCCTGTTGTCAACGAGGATAAAAAAGGGGTGAAATTTCTGCAGGACGGCACTTTTGGCTCAGGGAACTGGATGAATAAAGAAGAAGCGAAAGAGGTTTTCACTGTAGGTAATATCAATTCAGTAAAAGAGCAAATATATGGTCAGTTTACTGATGAGGGAAGAGAAGTAGTTGCATTTAAGGAGAACAAAGCTGGGGGAAATCAGAATACATTTATGATTGGTTCGCCAGGAACAGGTAAATCTTTTGGTTTTGTTAGAACAGCAGTAATCCAGGCTATTTTAAGAGGAGAGTCGGTTTGCATAACTGATCCGTCATCAGAATTATTTACAGATCTTGCGCAATTTGCAAAAGACCGAGGAGCACAGGTAAAAGTATTGAATTTTGTAAATCCAGAGTATAGCGATGCTTGGGATTGCCTAAATGAATGTATTAATCCTGAAACAGGAAGACTCGAAGCACTGAGGTTGCAGGAATGGTGCGATATTTTTATGAGGAATACGGTTGCTGTATATGGACCTGAAAAAAATACAGATTTCTGGGCTGATTCTGCATTAAACCTGATGCAGGCTGTTATTGGATATACTGCGTATATTCATGAGACAGAGACAATAAAAGCTTACAGGCATCTTATAGAGTCCACAGCAAAATTAGTGGATATGTCTCAAGAGACACTTGATGGATATAGGAGAGAGTGTGGTGAAAATGCAAACTTAAACCGAATAAAATCTCTCTATGTGGATTTGGCATTGGCAGTAGGATATTCCCAGGATGAGGTGGATCAGATTATAAAAGAAGCAGAAGAACATATTACGCCATTTACAATCGGTGAGATTTATCAGGCGTTTTTAAATTTTGGATCTTTAGAAGCAGCAAGAAAAAGATTTGAAAAATTACCGTTTGATCATCCCGGGTCAATTTCATTTATGACATTTGATAGGGACGGGGTTAAGGAATCCGTAAAAGCATCAGCACAACAAGGTGTTTTGCTTAGATTTAAGATTTTTATGGATCCTGAAATAAGAAGAATAACCTCCAATTCAAATATTAACATTGAAGAAATGGGCAGGAAGCAAACGATATGTTTCCTGATTACTCCAGATAACTCCGATGCAATGAAATCACTGCAGGCATTATTCTTCAGCTTTTTGATTAAGGATATTTCAGATGCATATGACAAGAGACAAGCAGAGTGTGAAAAATTGGGAATAAAAAATGAAAGGTTACCTGTAAATGTAATTATGGATGAAGCGTATTCCAATGGATATATTGCAAATTTTGGTACGGCTTTGGCCACTACACGAAAAAGAAAATTATATATCACTATGATTTGGCAGACTATAGGTCAGGTTATTGAAATGTATGGCGAGAATATGGCTGAGACGCTGAAATCATGCTGTGATATTTTAGTTTTTTTAGGAACAGGAGATTTAAAGACTGCCCGATATGTATCAGAGTTTTCAGGGTCAGCTACAGTACGTGCACGTTCTCACACGGAAACAACATCAGGATTATTTTTCGGTAAAGGAGCAGTTACAGAAATAAATGCATCAGAGAGTCAGAAGCCTGTCATGACAGTTGATGATGTACTAGCTGTAAACAATGAAGTTATTGTGATCAGACGAGGATATCAGCATATTCTTAAGCTCAATAGGTTTGGTTTTATAGAGCATCCTGTTTACAAAAAAGGGCTGCTGAAAAAAAGTTCTATATTTGATTATCCAAAGGCAACGGATATATATACTGCTCCGGATTCTATTAGAGGAAATATTACTTTGGAAAAAATTCATGCAGGACATACATATAAAGCACGCGATAAGTCAATTGATATATATATCACAAAAAAAATAGAGCTTCCGAAGGACCCAGAAGCTCGTGCAAAACTTCACATTGAAGAAGAAAATGAGGTGGATGCTCAGGAAGTGAATGTGGTATTGTCTAAAAATATAGCGATGAAAAAGCATGACACGAAGATAGAGAATGAAAAAAATGTTGGAACTGAAGATAAAAAAGGTACAGTTTACTTTGGTAAAAAGAGTGCGATAACAAATATTAAAGGCGAGGAAAAAGAAAATGGCTAGAAAGAAAAAAGAAACTTTGGAAAGTAATGCAAATAATATAGAAAAAGTTTTGTTAGGAAATGAATGGTATGAGTTTGAAGGGGATGGAGAGGCTGATCTGGATATTGAAACTCTTTCATTTAAAAGAGAAAGCAGAAACACAGTTAAAAATTCAGAAGTAATATCAGATATTGGTATTAATGATGGGGCAGAAGAGCACATTGAAACAAGAGAAGAACTTCAGTTCAGAGACTGGAATGTTTTAAATGAATACTCCAGCAGAGGATCAATATTGGAAAGTACAATATGTGCGGTTGAACCTAATCCACTAACAAAAACATTATTAGTTATTACGAAATATTTGAGTTTTGATCGAATTGTTATTCCTGAAAGCGAGTTTTTTTATGAGAACTCATTTAAAGGAGATTATGTAGACCAAACAGAGGAGGAACAGTTTAGAAGAAGATATCAGATGCTTAGGAATATGGTGGGAGGAAAAATATCCTTTATTATTGCAGGGCTTGAAAGAAAAAAGACTGCATCTGGCGATTATGAGCATTTTATAGTAGCCTCCAGATTGATGGCCGCCAGGAAGAAAAGAGAATATTTTTTCTTTGGGCCGGAAGGTCCAATTGTAGAAGTTGGTTCTGTGGTAGAAGGACGAATCATGAGCATGAATAAAATATGGGCAAAAATAGATGTATATGGAATTGAAACCCCTATACATATTAGTCAGCTGTCAATGAACTCCTGGATTAAGGATGTTAGAAAGTCTTTTGTTGTTGGACAAAAAATTAAAGCTCGTGTTCAAAGACTTGATATCGATAAAGAAACAAAGCAAGTGAAGATATACTTAAGTAGAAGAGAGCTTGGAGGAAATATATTAATTGAAAATGCGAAAAAGATGAAGATAGGAACTGTAGCTATTGGGGAAATTATAAGTTTTAACAAAGAAAAAGATGTGGCAACTGCCGTATTACATGGTGATGTTCTTGCAAGCATACCAAAAACCAGAATGTTTGATGATGAGATACTTTTGCCGGGAGATCAAGTGTGTGCAGTGATAGTGGATACAAGGTACGATAAAGGATATGTAATTTGCAACGCGACAAGAATCCGAAATAAATATAATACGTTTTAAAGAAACAACTTAACTATGAGGGGGATGTGCATATGGAGAGAATAAACCAGCTAAAAAGGAAATTGGAAATGTTGAATGTCTATGTTCATAATAGCTATAAGCCAGAACCTGTATTTATAGCAGATAATAATGGTGTATATGCATTCGAAGAATCTTATGGAAAACATTTCAGAATAATTAAAGTTTCAACTTTGTTGGAAAAAGGTGATAAAAAGGATTATCACTTAGCCATTGAGCAGCTAAATAAAGGGTGTGATTATGGCAAGTATGACATTGTAATAGTTGAAAATGTCCCCGTACTGTCTTTCTGTTTTAATTTCTGGTGTAATGAAGAACCTTCTATAAAAGAAAGGGCAGAGATGGAAACATTAGTGCTAGGGTGTATGTCTTTAGCTAAAGTGAAATTAAATCTGATAAGCGGTACATAATATGGCAAAAGAAAGAGTTATTCCAATAAATCATGCAGAAGGACAAGCTGTAGCAGGGGAAATAATAAAAACCAGAAATCTTATAGAGGGGATAATATTGGGAGGGATTCCATTTGTTGCAGTCTTATACTTTTGCAGGTCGTTAACTTTTGCAGATAAAGTTACTATTGCCATTATAGTTGCATTGCCTATGCTTTATTTGGGTATTAACGGTATAAATGGTGATTCATTTACAACTTTTATCAGCATATGGTTGAGATATAGAAGAAAGAGAAGAGTTATTTTATATAATCCTCGAATAAAAACAGAAGCAACTCCTCTAATATTCGAAACAAAGAAAAAAGAGGAGTTGTTACCTAAAGAAAAACTGTTGTTAATATATGAGAAAATCAGAGCCAGACGGAAAGCTATACGAGTGACAAAAAATAATGTGAATGTAATGCAAACAGAAGAAGGTTTTGTTTTCTTTGAGGATGACATTGGTATTTTAGCAAAACCAGAAGAATATAAAACATCCAAAGAACTCAAGAGAGAGCTAAGGAAAGTAAAAAGAAAGAATAATCAAATAACTGATAGGAAACAAAATGAGAAAACAACAAAATAAGAGAAATGTCAAAAAACCTGTGCAGTCAATTCAGATGAATTTGCCCATAAGGGAAATTGCAGATGGAATAGTTGTTACAAAGGACAACAGATATGTGCAAATTTTTGAGGTAACTCCAATAAATTTTATGATGAAATCAGAGATCGCTCAAAACGCAGTGATTGATGATTTCATTTCTTTTTTAAAAATTGCGCCTAACAGTATGCAGATAAAATGCATTACTTGTGCATCCGATATGTCTTTACAAATAACCAGAATGGCAGAGGATATGATCACTGAACAAAATCAAAATTGCTATGAGATGCAGCAGGAGCAAATAGAGAGATTCAAACTGATGCAGGACAATAGTGTTAGCAGGAGATTTTTTATTTCGTTTGCTAATGAAGAATACAGTTTATTCAAACAAAATGATTTTTATGAAATTAGAGATAAGTTGAAAAGGAGCCGTATACAGTTAGCGTCATATCTAGAAGCCTGCGGGAACAAGGTGATTATTAATCAAGATGAAACAGAACAGATTGGTGAGATTTTATATACTCTTTTAAATCGAGAATATAGTAAAACAACACAGTTTTATATGCGAGTTAAAGAAGTATATGACAGATATATATCAAGTGGGAAGATTAAGGATGGTACAGTACCATATATTCCACCTACAGATTTTATTTCGCCAAACAAAATTGATTTTCAGAATTCTGACTTCGTTAATATTGACGGCAAATATTATTGTTATTGTTATATACCTTCAGACGGATACCCTGTGAATGTTTTAGATGGATGGATGAATACATTTATTAATCTTGGAGAGGGCATTGATCTTGATATCTTTATTAACAGGATGGAAAGAAGCAGAATGGCTGCGCAGATACGCAGGTCATTAAAAACCAATACAGTAGCAGCAATGGAATCCGGAGACAATCAGGATTCCTCTTTTCATCTTGATAAAGCTTTGCAGTCAGGAAACTATCTTTTATCAGGGATTAACAATGGTCAGGATTTTTATTATTTAAATACCCTGATAACAGTATCCGGAGATTCACCGGAAATTGTAGAACTAAGAGTAAAAGAACTTCAGAAGCTTGCTGTATCCCGAAATATGAAAGTTAAGATATGTAAATTTGAGCAAGAGGAAGCTTTTTTATCTTCATTGCCGTTATGTAAATTATCAGATAGCCTATATCGAAAAGGAAAACGAAATATTCTGACTAATGATATTGCAAGTGTATATCCGTTTATATCTTATGAGATGAATGATGAAAACGGCATCCTTTGGGGAATTATGCAGAACAACGCATCTCCGGTAATCATTGATCAGTTCGACCATACAAAATACGTAAACGGAAATCTGTTTATAACAGGTGTAACTGGTGCAGGAAAGAGCAGTCTTCTTAAATCGTTAGCACTACGAATGAGAATGAGGAAGACACCATCATTTATTATCGTGCCAGAGAAGCAGGATGAATTTCGAAGATTATGCGATGCAGTGGGAGGTCAGTTTATTGAAATAGGCGCAGGATCACCTACAAGAATCAATATACTTGAAATTTTCAAAAGAGATGAGACAGTTGTCGAATTAATTGATGAATATAAAATTCAGAGTTCTTTGCTGGTAGCAAAGGTACAGGATTTAAAAACATTTTTTCAATTGTTAATCCCTGATCTTACATATGAAGAAAGGCAGTTAATGGATACGGCACTGATGCGGACTTATGAAAAGAAGGGAATAACAACGGACAATTTATCGTTGTTAGATAAAGCGAATCCATCGCAGTTTAAAAAAGATATGCCAATATTGGCGGATTTGTATGAAACTTTGTTGGAAATGAATTTATTAAGGCTTGCAAACATAATTAAAGTTCTTGTTACTGGATCAGGCTCATCATTTAACGGACACACAAATGTGGACTTGGATAATGATTTTATGGTATTTGGACTTGAAAAAACAAATGATGAGTTATTACCAGCGGGTATGTTTTTAGCAGTAGATTTCATATACAGCAAAATAAAAGAGGATAAATCAAAACAGAAAGTTCTTTTTATTGAAGAAGTATGGAAGTTAATGTTAAATCCTCATGCTGCAGGAAGAATACTGGAAATATCAAAGCTTATACGTGCATATGGCGGTAGTCTCGTATTGGCCACACAACAGTTGAAAGATATTACTGCTTTGGACGGAGGAATATATGGTGAGGGTATTGTAAACTCTTGCGCATTTAAAATTGTTCTGAAACATAATGAGGCAGATGAGGATATGTTGATCAATATTATGAAACTCGCACCGCAGGAAGCAACACTGACTCCTTCTTTTTCCAGAGGTTCAGGACTTATTGTTGCAGGAGGGAACAGTGTGGCTGTAGATTTCACCTTATCGCCAAAAGAATATGATTTGATAACCACAGACCCAAGAGATCTTGCAAAACGTAAGGCAGAAAAACTTAAAGGAAAAAAATGTATTCAAAATTTACTTTCTTCAGAAGATGAAACATTTATTAAAATATCAGATTTTTCGAGTCTTAATTATGCAGAAATGGAAATTGGAAAAGCAAGAGAGAAGATAGAACTTATTGAATTCAATGTTTTGGAAAAGGATTCTGGAAATGTTTATGAGGAGTTAGCTGTTATTAATTTTGATATTCCTCCACGTGTATATAAAGACTCCAAAGATGAGGTGGAAAATGAGTAACATATATAAAGAGAGTATTGTAAATTTGTTAAACAGAATTCCTATATTAAGAAAAGAGCAGTTGATATTGTATCTGGTGAAAATTTATGATTTACCATTAGATATTGCTGAATCTTTATTAGAAAAAGCCACAGAAAGTGGATATGTTTTGATAAGTCCCAATGATTTGGTTACTACAAGAGCAACTATGAACTTGTTGTATAAAAAAGATGATATCAGTATTAGGGAGCATATATTTAAGCTGGCAAGACCAATTGTATTGACTAAAGATCTTGAAATTCAAATTGATGCATTCTGGGTAGTGCTGAAAAACCTGCCTGATGCTGACGACTTTGTCTTCTTGAATGGTCCTATATCTGCAGTTTATACAGATAAGAGTAGGAATAAGATTGTCGAAATAGTAGTAATACCTCATGGAAAAGAAAGATTGTACACTCATCTATTCAAATATCATTTTACATATTCACCGGAATCACAGAAATACTATGAGCGAATCGGAATAGTAAATAACGCCAGAAGTGCTTTATTGATGGGAAATGTAGGTTTTACAGAGTTTTATTATATTGATAAAACAGAACTATCAAAAAATATCATATATTTTATCGGGGCAAGAGATAATAATACTGCATGGGAAGATGTAGAATACGTTAAAGAAAAGATTGAGGAGGATATGCTTTATGAATTATAAATTTCCAGAGCATCTAATGACAAAAGAGTATATCCAAAAACAGATAAATATTATGGATAAGATTCTTAGCCGAGCTGAGAATCCAAGGAATATTACAGATGCTGAACTTAAGAAGGCATTATTTTCTGCTGAACAGATAGATTTGCTAGTGAGAAGTATATTGTCTGAAAGATTTTCATCCTCTGTATATTTGCCATATGAGTTTAAGGAAGAGAAGGCAATGGTCTCTATAAAATTAGCTGATGATGTACTAGAAATAAAAATTCCGCCAACAGTAAAAAGGCAGGGGAAAGAATCATGGTATATTGCTACTATGGTTAGAGCTGCGTTAAAGGAATATACTGCTTCTAATAAAGCTATTACACTAAGATATCCTGTGATGCTGGTTTGTGAAAGAATTATACCTTCAGAAAAAACGGTTGTAAGAGATAATGATAGCATTGAGCTTGACCGTGTAGTAAATGAATGTATACAGTTTATAGGATTTTCCGATCATCCTCTGAAAATGAGTTATATGTCAGTCACAAAAGTAAAAGAAGGGGAGAGATACACTAAAATTTCAGTTATGGAAGAAAAAAAGTTTTTGGAAATAGCAGAAAAAATATTGAAAATATAGAGAAATAGTGGTCACGTTTTTAGATTTGTAAGAAAAATTAAAAACGTGACTACTTTTTAGTAAAAAATCCAGTGATTTAGCGGAAAATTAGTAAAAACCCCCTCAAAGTAAGCGAGTCTATCTATAAAAAGTCTTGCTTTAAAGGATTCGGAAGTCGAAGACTTCATTCGAAAACCTGAAGGAGTGGCAAGCGAAAGGAATGTAATGGAAATACAAGGAAGAATATTAAAGAAGAGTTTAGCTTTTTATATTTTAGAACACCTATTTCATGTAGGGAGCATGAAAAGATTGGATGTATCGTTTCTATATAGTTCAATGAGAACAGCAGATGTTGTCAGAAGAAAATTGAGACATCTTGAAGACTCGGGTTTCATAGATGTCACTAATGAAGATGTTATTGATGCGAGAAGAATCTTTTTAACATCTAAAGGGGAAAAAGCTTTATATGAATCCAGCGAATACTATAACACATACAAGCAATACAAAGTTAGAGCTAAAAATCCTTTTCCAGAAAAAGAGAATAAAGAAATTGAGGTTCTTACACTGATGGCGGCATCATCAATCAGATGTTATCCAAAGGAGAAACCACAGTTACTAGACTTAATTAAAATCTTAACAACAATGGCTGTGGAACCCAAAAAGAAATCAGGAAGATATTGGTATCCAAAAGACTTAGAAGAATTTGCGGACAGATTCGGGGATGGAATTTACTATTCTCCGAAAGAATTACGTTATGCGCTTAAAAAGGAGATTGGTGCAGAACAAACATACAGGTCTAGGTTTAACGGAATACTTGTTCTTCCAGATAGAATATATGTAATCTATCATATTGGTGACGGATTGATAAAATTCATAACACCTTCTGAAGTAACCTTACTTGATTCTATCATGAGTTTATTTGGAGAATACCCTATATATCGTTCACCAAATACTCCATCGGCAATTGCCATAGGAAATGTCTCAATGGAAATTGGAATATCTCAATTGGTGACGGGGTTCAAAAAAGGGAAGATTGAAAATAAGGACTCACTGGAAAATATAGCAGCTCAGGAAGCAATGGGTTTTTTTAAAGCAAACTGTCCTTTGTTTCCGGAAATATTTTATATTCCTTACGCAAGAGAAGGCATATTTTATTTGAAAGAGCTAATAACAACCACAACAGAAAGCAGAGAGCAAGAAGCAAAAGAATGGTTCCATAGACGAAAAGGATATATCTATATGGAAGGTCTGATGGAAACAGGGATATGTTCAGAAGAAAATTGTAAGGTGGAATATCTTTTATATCCGGAAACAAAGAAGATTCTAATGTTAAGGAATGCGTTATATCCAGCAAGGATTATTACTTCAAATTATTTGGCAGTTGCAATATCTAAATCTGTTGGACCAAAGGCTTATGATTTTGTTGATCTAATGAATATCCCTATGACTGTGCCGAGATACGACATATATGGATATAAAATTGATGATGTGGTTTTTGAGCGAACCGAAGAAAAGAAGGAAACTACAACTATAAATGTGAATTCCAGAATTAACATTAACCTGTACAAAATGATCGAGACTGATGCCAAAGAAAATCATAAATCAGTTTCCAAGACAGTGAGAGATATTCTGGCAAAATACTACTCAGGTAAATGGGACGATACTTAATTCGTATTCTTTTCGGATAACGCACTTTATTTGACTTTTATGTCCAGCAATGATATAATGACCGCGAAATTTGGAGGAAAATTTTTAAGGACAATTTAATAAGAAGGAGAACTACTATGAAAGACGAACTCAATAATGAAATGGCTAAGGAGACATCAAAAGTTTCTAAAAAGAAAACTAAAAGCATCATTGCGGTAGGGATTTTATTATTAGCTGCGATAGTGGGAGTAATCATGTATCTAGTTTATTCACCTGTAAAGATTATTCCTGTTGCAGCTGAAATCAGTAACCTTGAAGATACTGTTGTAATGATGGGAGAATCTTTTCAGATAGAACCTATAATTAGAAGCGATGTTGAACTTGGATTGGTATCTATGCCAGATACTAAAGAAATAGCAGGGCTTACATTTAGAGCATCGTATGACATTCAGGAATTTGTATATGAAGTGTCATATGTTTCTGAAAATGATTCAATTTTTACAGTAGATGAGGAAGGATATATTATCCCGGTTGGACCAGGGAAGAGTAAATTGACTGTTAAAGCCGGTGATATTGCTGAAGAAGTTATGATCACAATAAAAGAATACGTTCAGCCTGATTCCTTACCGGAGGAGATTGTTATCCTTATTGATGAAGATTTCGAGCTTGTAAATGAAGCCGGGGAGTTTCAGATTATGAATGCAGATTTTATGGTATCGGATTCGGATATTATCTCTGTGAACAGTGCAGGTGTAATTACAGGTATTAATCAGGGGCAGGCATCTGTTACAGCGAAGTTATCTAATGGCGAAACAGGAACAACTGCTGTAAAAGTACTGCAGCCGGTAATGGATTTGGATGTAAAAGATAAATCTGTTAATGTAGGGTCTACTGTAACATCAAATGTGAAACTTATACCGGAAGAAGCTGATTATGGTACAACTCTTACATATATTTCTTCAGATACAGGGATAGCGACCGTAAATGAAAATGGAGTAATCAGGGGCAAAGCTGCAGGTAAAGTTGCAATAACAGTAAAATCTGAAAACGGAGTAGAGAAGACTTTCAATGTTACTGTAAATAAAGTTGTTGTTCACACCCAACCAGCGACATCAAACTCCGGATCAGCCGGAAGCACTTCCAGTACAAGTAGTGGGACACCATCCGGCAGTCAGCCTTCAGGCAATACAGGCCCTACCGTATTGTCAGATGCAGAGATCTCACAAATTGTCGCAGCAGGAAACGCGGCCTTTGGTGACAGATACTGGGAAGGGGCAAACTCATATGGCACTGACAGAAATGTTATTGCAGTCAACAAATCCTATGAACAGGTGTACAACGAAGTGATGGCTTTAGTAAACCGAACTTATTCCGTTGGCCGTGTGTTTAACATAGGAACCACAATTATAGTAGCGTATTCATTCTAATACAAATTCTAAAAATAAGAAGTTCGATATTTACAAAATGTTTTTTTCGTAAGTTTGTACAATTACATGATAAATTTTTAATCATCAAAAAAATTGACTTTGAGTGCAGGTTTATTATATAATTACCCTGTAGAAATAGTTCGTATTTTCGATAAAATGTTCCTATTGATTAGAATAGACGTTTTTCGTTCTTATTTAGCAACTCTAGTGTTCGTTATCTGTAATAGAAAACGAACACTATTTTTTTGCCATTTTTTGACAATTATTTGACTACTTTAAGATTTGACGTTTCAAAATTCCTGTTAGAATATTGGGCAAATCTGAGAGATTGTCTACTACAATGAGTTTGTCCTCTCCATATATTTGCTTGATATTGGAAATAGTACCATCTATGGCGAGAGCGATAGTTTTGATACCTTTTCGGTTATATTCATCAACAGTTACTTTGGAGTCAATGATAGCAGGATGACCACTGTAATTTCGAGCGGCAGGTTCGCCATCGGTAATTACAAGTAACAGCTTCCTGTTTTCCGGACGCTGGAGCAATCTTTCATAAATATATGCTAAGGCTGCACCATCGCGGTTATTGGCTTGAGCCTGTACTTTGGCAAGTCTGTATTTATCAGATTCATCATATGAGTTGAATTCTACATATGAGGTCAAGTCAACCGAATATTTGGGAGGACAGCTTTGTTGGTCTGCAGTATGGCCTATTATAATGTGTGGAATTTGTACGTTTCTTAAAAAGTCTTCAACAAGGATTGAAGTTTGTCGAGCTTTTGAAATCTTTTGACCATACATTGAACCGGATTCATCTATCAATACGCCGATCGCAATTTGAGGATTTCCATCGGGTACTAACGGTTTTGAGAATATCTTTCCGTCATCTTTATAAATGAGACGTGAAGATAATCGTTTACCCATTGGTAACCCTGAAATTTTGCCTTCATAGTTTCTCTCTTTCAGAATAGGATTAACCTTTCTTTGCAGAGCCTTACTCAAAGGCTTCATTTCGGACATTATATTGTTGTAGTCGTTTATCTGTTCTACAGATACTGTAGTTTCTCTGTTCAGATAATATTGAACATTGCCTGCACACTTGGCCTGAGATGCCTTATATGCAATTCTTGCGGATAGTTCTTCTATATCACTGTCAGAAAGAGATGGCCGTTTGCGCATTTCTTTCAGCTTTTCGACTTCTTTTACCAAGTCTTTGTAGCGTTTTGGACCGAATTCGCTAATTTCTTTGGATAATTCTTCAGACAATTCCTCCTCCAGAACAGAAGTAGCTATAGATTCAGATAGTTTTTCTAGCTCTCTGAGAGCTTCTGAACTGGTTTCTTCTGAAACGGGTGGGGTATCTGTTGCTCCATCATCAGATTTGGGTTTATCTAACCCTTTTTCACCTAAAGGTCTTGTGGAACCAATAGGGACAGCCCCACATTTGTCTTCACTAAGAGTCTCAGACAGCTTACGTATAATTGCTTCACATACATCTGCAGCTATATCATATTCAGAAGAATCAAGCAGTTCACTATCCTCAGAAATATTTTCAGCTCTGTCTTTGATGTAATCCCATAGTATAACCATAATGGTATTTACATAAGACCACCTGACCATAGCTGAACGTTCTGTTCTAAGTTTTCTCACTATTGGCTTGATTTTGCTGAAGACTGAGATGTATTCACTGAATTCATCAGGATAATCCTTTTTAGCTTGAGCAGAATTTTTAATATCCTGGCCTTTAGCATATAAAAGGATAGATTCCAGAAATATATCGAGCATATGAAGCTTGCCTTCTTTTAATGCTGCAAACAGTTCTGAAAGGGTATGAGACTTTTCATAGGTTGCCTGGTTAAGAATTATTAGTCCTTGTTCATATAAGCCATGAAATCTTTGTGTAACACGTAATTCTATGTATGCGTCTTCTACACGATTCATAAGATTGTGGGCTATATAACCGAACAGTTTTTTTAAAAGCTCATTACTTTTAAGTTCCAGCTGTATTGCTGTGCCTCCATCTGGAGTAGATGGATACCACTCACCTTCCTGCACAGATTGCATATAGCTACTGTTGGCAGGGAAATCGGTATAATAAATATGACCAACTTCATGTAATATCAGACCAAGAATCGACAAATATTTTTTTGGTCTTGTAGGGAGAGAAGATGTGACGCAGTTTCCTGTGTTAATATAAACCGTTTTGTTATCGGTATATGCAACACTGGAATTTAACGGATCATAAAAAGCTTTAAGCCTAATTTTTCGTGGGTTGTCCCCAAGTAGAGCACGAAGTGAAGCTTCAAGATAAGTGAAGAGACCAGGATTACTAAAAAACAGTTCATCCGGCATAGAATCCTTAACTTGAAATGCACGTTTGCGTATCTCCGTGTGTTTTAATCCTTTTTTGTACATAAGTAATTTCGGCTGGGAACGGTAATGCAGCCTGGAAAGGCTACACTCCGTACAAACAGCCATAGCCTTTCTAAATATTCTCTTATTATAATGATATATATTATATATATAATATAAATATATAATACATTATTATATAAGAGTAGTTTTGAAGTTATTTATTATGATGCAAACGATCTAAAGTACTCATTGTATTGTACAGAGTATCCTCAAGGAGAGGCAGATAACTGAAATCATTGCCTAACCACTCATTATATAAATAATCAAGTGGTTGCTCTGTTTCAATGAGCAGATTTGCATCAGGGAAATCATCCATCTTATTTTCGAGTATTAAAAGAAAATCTTCTTTCATAGTTTTCTCGTAAGAATGACGGATTATTTCTTCTGGCGGAAGCGATTTCAAAAATTCCAATAAATCGGAAAATTCTCTTTCCGCCATTTCATAGAGTACCGTTCCAATATGTGTCATAGGCCCTCCTAAACTGGAGAGAACTGACTATCAAGACAATGCTTGAGCATAGCTCTTACTTCACTATCTGCAGTTGCTGAACCAATGATAGTATAAAGTGCTGAAGCATAAGGATCATCTGTGATTTTTATACTTCTTGCCCAATCAATCAACTCTCTTATTCCGACTGACCCATCGGATGTACCGTTACGGTCACATTCTGTTACTATCGCATGCATTACAGCTATCATTTTCTTAACAGTTGGTTCATCAGAATAATCTGCTGCTTTCATGATACGGTCCGCAAGGACTTGGTCAGAAGGTACTTCAAAGTCTACTACCATATTCATACGTGAGATAACCGATTGGTTCATACTGCGGCATCCTTCATACTCACTGTTTGTTGTAAGAACAATAACAGTGTCAGGATGGCGCACTATTTTTTCTCCGGTCATCAATTGAATGGTAGCTGTCTTATCAAAGAGGGCATTAAGGCCTACAAGAACACCAGGTTTCATAATTACGGTAGGTTCCTGAATTTCACAAACACCGCCATTTCGTATTGCAGTAATTAGAGGGGAGTCAACATATTTAAATGAAGCCTTCTTCTCTTTTAATACCTGCATCAGTTTTTTAGAAATCGCCATCATACAATCTCTTTCTGTTGCAGATTCATCGCGGGTGCCTGTAATCAGTTCATAAGAACCAACAGCATCCATACCTATATCAAATGTGGTAGGAAGCTGGTCTAATATTTCTTCCAAATCAATGACGTTCCCATTTTCGTCACTGATATCAGGAATAACCTGTGTTGTAAGGTCATAAACCTCAGTATCTGCAGAACAAGTTACAAAATAATATGGTCTGTTCATGCAGTAAGCAAGTATTTTGACACTTTCTGTTTTGCCGGTACCGGCATCACCCCTAAAAAGGAAGTTTCTGTATTCTGTAATCTCTTTAATGTGCTTGCCGACAAGATGAACCTCTTCAGGGATCTGGTATGATTCATCTATACGCGGAATCATCATTTCCTCATTAAAGGAAAGCGTCCTCTCGGTCGGGGCATACATACCCCTAGCATCCTTTATACGGATACTTTTTGTAACAGGAGGAGGACTAAAATCCTCTCTATCATACTCCTCACAGTTAAACGCAGAGAATCCTCCATGAATAGAAGATTGATCGATATCTCTATCCAGGATAAATGATGTGGTAAGGGTAGGTACATTTGCTGAGGTTAAGTTTACAGAAATACCTTCTCCAGGGAAAGAAGCTTCGACTGTATCGAAATTTGTAATTTTTCTATACATTAGATCACTGAGAATAGACATTGATGCAAAAATATCTTCTTTTGCAACAAGGTCTTCATCATCTTTGTTGAGTATAGAAAAAAGAGTTGATATGTTAGAGAGTTGCTCTTTAACTTCTGGACTGGTCTCTTCTGCATATCTCAATAATGTAAAGAGAATAGCTGCAGAAGATTTCTCTTTAGAAGAAGGGCGACCAGAACGTTTTCCTCCGGACAAAATATAAGGGTGAATGGTTAATGGAGATGTTTTTGATTTCATATAGCAGCCTCTTATTGAACCTGTAGATAGGTGATAGGCTACAAGGATACGTTCCTCATCATCAAAAACTTCATCAATGTGTTTTTCTGCATAGGAAAAAGGATTTTCATTGATAACCTGTGCAGGGTATTCAGCAATGAGGAAATCTTTTTTTGATGTATATGCAGTGCCACCAAAGTGGGTATGTGCAGGCATACATTTTGCTGAAATGTATTTTACAACTGCTTCGATCATAACCGGATGAATTCTGCTATGTGTTTTTTCAGAACCTACACCGGCAAGTGTGTATTTGCTTGCACATGGCCTGTTACCAAAAATTGTCTCATCATTAAATGGGAATGGATACTTAGTAATGTCTTTCTCAAATGCTTTTCGTGAATAGATATATGCACTCATGTAGTGTCTCCTTTTTATTTGATGTACAGGATTACATCAGGACCTTGAACACAAGTATACTTAGCTGGGCAACCATCATCGCTTATAAGTGAAGCGAGCTCCTTTAGGTCAACCCAGGAAGGAATAAATTCAAGGTTTGTGATTGGTATGGTTCCTATATTCAAACCTACATAATTTACAAGCTTGGAATTAAGGATTTGCCAACCAATTTCCTGCCACCACTCTTTTGTTTTAGTCATAATAATTCTCCTGATAAAAACAAAAAAGGAGTACGACATCCAGAGCCGTACTCCTTTAATAATGTTTAGAATGGAAGATCGCCATCGTCTGAAATAGGTGCAAATCCATCAGCGTCGAGGAAATTTGCATTATGATTTTGAGGTTCAGATGAAGGGGAAGCAGGTGTAATCGGTGCAGCTTCATTCTTTGGTGCTGAACTGGATTTACTTTCAGCGAAAGAAGCCTGATTTACAATCACTTCCATAATTGTCTTGTTCTTTCCATCCGATTTATCGGAATAACTACGAGATTGAAGTTCTCCACTAATTTCTATCTTTGTGCCTTTTTTGAAATATTTGCAGATGAATTCTGCTGTATTTCTCCAAGCAACACATCTGATAAAGTCAGCTTCAGGTCCGCCTTCTTTTTTGAAATTGCGAGCAACTGCAATAGAAAAGGAACATACTGAAACGCCGGATGTGGACTTTTTCAACTCTGGCTCTGCGGTCAAACGACCTGTTAATGCAACGATATTCATATTTTTTCTCCTTTGTGTTCCGCACAATGGCGGTATTCTTTTATTTATATATTAACATGTCCTCACGGCCATGGAACAACAAGGATCCCCTTGTTGACTCTATATAAACCATTCTTTACTATTAGGGGGAAACAAAAAAAGACAAGAATCCCCCTTGTAAAGGATTCTTGTCATTAGTACAAAACTAATTAGCCGCTTTTAGACGATTTTCCGCCTAAATAATAAAAAATAGATTAATATTATTATAACATATGAGAAATTAAAAGTCAATTTTCAAATAAAAGGTATAACCATTAAATAAAGGAGTATGTAATTGGATAACGTCAATAAATATTAACATTATATGCTGTTTTGTATATAATTACTTACGTTAGGAGTGATTGTTGTAAAAAAACATCATATAATTTATTGCCCGCAACCGAAAGAATACTGGATTTTGGAATCGAGTCTCCTGAATATGTAAAAAACTTCTTCGTCATTGCTATAAATTTCAAGCAGTATATCGTTGATTTCTTTGATTGGTTCCTTATTATTGGAAAATAAATAGTTTTCGCTTTATAACAGTATATATTAATAATATATCATGCACAAGATGAGGCAAAGCAGAGGAGTTATTTTTATAACGTTTATTTGAATGAATACGTAAATAAAAGTGTCCCTGCTATATGTAATAGTCAATTAAAAGCAGACACAATAAACCCAACAGTTAAAAAACTTATGCATGATTTAAATCTGGCGAGGGTTAATAATTAAAAAAGTCTGAAATTATTAAAAATTATAAAGTTCTGAAAATATTTTCCAAAAACCAATAGAATCTCCGTCTTTATATAATGTAAGGCAAAAATGAATAGCTGCAGATACTCGTAATTGCTCTTACAAAAGCCAAAACAAAATATTTATAAAGAAAAGGAGATTTAAATTATGGCTTTAGAAATTGGTAAAACTTATTATATTAAAAATGTAGCCACTGGCAAGTACCTGAATGTTTATGGTACTGACACAGTGGCAAACTCAAGAAATGTTAATACATATGCAAAAGAAGATTGCCTGGCACAGAAATGGACAGTAGGACTGTACGGTAATGGCGCTAGAGTTTATACAGCAATCAACAGTGCATATGCTCTTAACATCAACACTTCAAACAACAACTGTACAATGTATTCAGCTGCAAGCAATTCAGAAGCCGACTCTGTTGTGGACTTCCTTACGGTAAATGCTTCTAACAATCAGTATAGAGTTAAAATGATGGCACACAATAAGTATCTTTCAGTCACAACATCAGATGACAATGCTTATTGGGCCAGTTCAGCAGATAGTTACTCATTGTGGCAGCTTGAAGAAGTTTCAACATCTACCGCTATTGTTACAACAGCACCAAGTGCTATTGTAAACCAGACCTTCTTCATCAAAAACTACAATACTGGTTATAATCTGAATGTTTATGGTACAGACACAGTGGCTGATGGACGCAATGTTAATGTCTACAGCAAAGAAAATTGTCTGGCACAAAAATGGATTGTAAGACAGAAATCTGATGGTGCAAAACTCTGTACAGCTATCAATGAAAGTTTTACACTCAACATTGATACAAGTACAAACAACTGCACTATGTACACTGAGAGTTCAAATGTTTCTGAAGATTGTGTGCTTGAATTTGTTCCATATACAGATGCTACAGTTACATCTGCAGATAAGGTGTATAGAATCAAGATGGCTAACCACAATCTCTATCTGGATGTAGAATCTGTGGGTAGCGGTGCAAATGCATATTGGGTTTCTGGTACAACAGGTTACTCTCTGTGGCAGTTCGTAACTGAGGCTGATATGTTCCCAATAGCTCCAAATGCACCTTCAGAAATTGTTGGTAGCACATTTGCTATCAAAGCATATGGTACTGATTATAACTTGAATGTCAATGGTACTGATACCGTAGCCAATGAGCGTAATGTAAATATTTATAGCAAAGAAGATTGTCTGGCACAGAGATGGGTGGTTCGTAATACCTCTTATGGCCCTAAAATTTTTACTAAAATTGACGAAAGTTTTGCACTTAATATTTATACTGTAGATAATAACTGTACAATGTATACAGCAGCTTCAAATGATGATGACTCCATTCTTGCCTTTGAAGAAGTTGCTGATATGCTCTACAGAATCAAGATGTTCAATCATGATAAATACCTGTGCATTGATGGTACAGCAACATCTGGTGCCAATGTTATTTGGTCTGATACTGCCTCTACAGCAACCCTGTGGGAATTTATTCCGGAAACAACAATGTTTCCTACTCCGGCAGCAGCACCTACCGCCATTGTTGGCTCAACATTTTTTATCAAAAACTTTTATACAGGTTACAACCTAAATGTTCATGGTACAGATACTGTTGCCAATGGCAGAAATGTTAATGTATACAGCAAAGAAAACTGTCTGGCACAGAAATGGCAAGTTATTCAGACTGATAGAGGTCCTAAAATTGTAACCGCTATTGATTCAACATTTGCACTGAATATTTACAGTGAAGATAATCCTAACTGCACTATGTACAAAGCTGATGTAAGCAATATTGACACTGTTCTGGAATTTGAGCCATATACAGATGCCACTATAACAGCTGCGGATAAAGTTTACAAAATTAAAATGTTCCATCATGGTAAATATCTTGAGGCAGCAGGTGTTGGCAGTGGTTACAATGCATTCTGGTCTGATTCGCCAACATATCCGCTATGGCAGTTTGTTACTGAGGAAGATATGTTTCCTCCAGCAGAAGAAGCTGCGGATGGCATTATCGATAGAACATTCTTTATTCAGAATGTTAATACAGGCTATTTCCTGAATATCAATGGTAATGAAACAGTATCTAATACAGCACAGGTAAATGTATACGCCAAAGAAAACGTACAAGCACAGCGCTGGGTAATCCGTAATACTACAGCTGGCCCTAAAATGCTGACAAAGCTGAACGAAAACTTTGCTCTCAACATTTACGCTAAAGATAACAACTGTACAATGTATGATGCTGCTGTAAGCGATACTGATACGGTTTTGGAAATCATTCCATATTCTGAAGCAGATAATATTTACCGCATCAAGATGCATTATCACGGCAGATATCTGACTGTTTCAAGCCTGTCTATCGGTGCAAAAGCTTATTGGACTGCCGTGGACACTGAGCCTTGTGCTCTTTGGAAGCTTATTCCTGAAAGTGAAATGTCATTCGATAATGCTGTTGATAACGACACTACTCCGGACTCTACACTGGTTAATAAATTTATCCCAGCTGTAGCCGGCAACTATATGGTAGGTAGAAATGGATGTCAGATTAGCGAAATTACAATTCATCATATGGCAGGTAATATGTCTATTGAAAGCCTTGGTGCAATGTGGCAGAATCCTGCAGAAGGTGCTTCTTCACATTATGGCATCAATGGTCTCAATGTTGGCCAGTATGTAAAGGAATGTAACACAGCTTATACAAATGGCGGCACTCCGATTGATCCAGATGCAGAGTCATCTAACTATCGTGCAATTACAATTGAGGTAGCTAACAGCGTTGCTTCAGGTGAATATCCAGTGTCTGAAGATTCATATCGTAGGCTCTATGAACTTGTTGCTGATATCGCAAGAAGAAATAACCTTGGCACATTGGTGCCAGGCCAGAACCTGACATGGCATAGTATGTATTCATATACAGAGTGTCCGGGCGACTATCTGCGTTCTAAAATGCAGGATATCGCTAATAAAGCAAATGCTCTTAATAGTAACGCCGTTTTTATTAGAAAACTTGGCACACAGTATCCACTTGTTCTTGCGAATACTCAGACGGATGAAGGATATGGTGTTTCTTTTAGTGAGACAGTATCTGAAGCGAATCAGAAATGGATTATTGTAGATACAGACGGAGGCAAAGAAATTGTTAATGCTTCTGATACAACACAATATTTGCGACTTAATTCTACGTATAGTGGATTTGTTGTAAGTAGTGATGAATCTCTCCCTAAAGCACTTTTAGTTCCAATTGATGGAGCTACAAACTCTTTCAAAATAAAAGCATCAGTAGAAACATTGTCACGTGGTTTTTTTGAATACTGGTTTACTTTTATAGATGGGTTATCATCTGTTACTGATAATAAAGATAGTAGTGAAATTGTTAATGTTTCCAATAAAGCTGATGATGCACCTGTTGTTTTGTATTCAGCAGCTATCGTTCCAAGCGAACTCAATGGCAAACGTTTTAAAATAAAAAACAATGGAAAATATATAACTCTTAACAATAATACATTTACATTGCTTGATAAAAACACTGAATTTAATCAGGTTTTTGAGGCAAAAGCATCTTTTAAGGGACCAGATATAATTTCTTGTTATGATACAACCAAACATTTATCTATAAATCCAGTTGGAGATAAAGTAACCACTGTACTTCCAACAGTAGAATTTAAAAATGTAAGTTTAAATATCAAATTTGAACCATTAAACCATGAACTTTATCCTAATAAGTATTTAATTCATTCATTGAGATACAATAAATACCTTGTTATAGATAGATCAAATGTATTAATTCCCAACGGTGAATTGGTATGGCGTAATTTGGATATATCTGCTTTTGAAAATAATTCTTGGGAGATAAGCGAGCATATCAACTACATGACTTATCCATGTGCAACTATGAACATCTCTCAGAGACATGACGGAACATATTCACATGCAGGAAATCAGGCAGGTGATGTAAAAGATTATCCTATTGATGAAGGTTGCGATGCACCTCACCCGGATAGGTCGTGGATGTATTGTCCTTGTGATGAAATGGTTGTACTAAGAGTGAGAGGTGTTGATACTGGTAATGATGAACCTGGCAAAGCCAATGTAATTTGGCTAAAATCAAAGGATAAAGTTGTAATGCCTCATGGAGAAGATAACATTGTTTTAATGGTTATTCATCCAAATGATGATGATTTGTCCAAAATATATGTCGGAGATATTTTTTCTCGTGGCCAAGCTATGTTTAGAGAAGGTACTGATGCTGGTGGCGGTAAAACAGTTGCTGCGCATTTTCATATGGCCATAAGTACAGGTAATATAATAGAATCTAATAGCGGATTGGGTGAATATCAAAGCACATATTATTCTCCTGAAACTGCATTGACATGGAATATTATTATTTTGGATACTGATGGTACTCCATTAAAACCAGATGAAGCATTTTATGTTAATACAGATTTCACTACAATAATCGATTCTAAAAACTATGAATTTGATACAACGACAGCAACAAATTATTTCTCTTGATATACATAAAACTTTTTAGGGATTTACATAGTTTAATATTTTTTATAAAATAATTCATAGATCAACCACACACTATAAACCTATATAGTGTGTGGTTTTTTATCACCTAATTTACTGCTAGGGAATAATATTTAATGCATTTTTATGATCTATATTAACTAATCTTAAAAATGTTTTACCATTAAATCCAGCATAATCCTCAGTAAGAATCTCATATGTGATTGATGTATTTGAGATTAATTCATTATAAATATCCATTTCGGTATTTGTTCTTAATATTGAAAATGATACGGATATTACATTCCCTTCCAAATTAGTTTTAATGTTATCCAAAATCAGTTCATTTGTTATACCTCCTGTATTATTGGGGAAGACAATCGTATTAGTCTTACTGCACCAATAAAAGGTATCGTCCTTTTTATAACACCAATACGGCCTATTAAACAATTCTAATACAATTGTTTGCGCATTTTCTTCGGATATAGAGAAAAAGTTACCACTATATGAACAAAAGTCATTATATGGATGCACTTCATAGTCATAGTATTTATAAGAATTCATCACAAAATTCCAAATACTTCCATCTTGCAAATCTTTTGGATAGATGGTTTTAGATTCTTCCAAAAAAAGTCCGCTAATCAAATATTTTACTATATGATCGGATATAATTTCTGCCTGCCTCATAAATACTTTGATATTTTCATCCGATAATGGGCGAGCAATATATTTAATAGTTTCTTCAGCATATGACATGCCGAGTTGATGAGGGCAGTTCTCTTTGCATATAGTATCTTTATGCGAGACATCTGTTGATGTATTAGGAATAAATCCATTATCACTATTATTTATTTTTGTTTGATTACTACAGGAAGAAAAAGTAATTATTAATGCAATCAATAAAATGCTAATACCCATATAAATCTTTTTCATATAATAATACTCCTTTACATATTTTTTTAATTTTATTAAATCCGATACTTCTTAATCAATATATTAACCTAAAGTTGTAGCAGAACGCAACTCGTTTTAATGAAGAAGGAAAAGAAAATACAAGAAACCTGATGTTTTCAAGATAGCGAGCTCTGTATTAGTTGTAAGAATATACCGAAGGGAACAGTGCGGCAGCAGAGATATTTCGTAAGTAAGAATGCAGAACTGGCAACAAATGAATGGCTGTTTGAAACTAAACGAGAACTTGCTGTCTGGATAAATGAATAACTATAGCCGGGCAAAAAGAGGCGTGTCTGACGCCTAAATCAATACATTTATTTCAACCTTCATATTGGTATAGGACTTACGGAGAAACAGGAAAATAAAATCAACCAAGACAATCAGATTATTGAGGCGTACAACACTATTGTCAGAAGTCAAAGAATCAGTCTGAAACAGATATATTATAATAAGACATTAATAATGCTGTATCCTGATCGTGCTGCAGATATTCTAAATATTTTAATTATCTTGCTCAAGAGCAGAATCCGGAATACAAGTTTCGGTATAAAACAGCAGTAATACCAAGAACAATAAAGATGGATAATGATAAAGAAAGGCTGTGCCAGCTATAGAGAGATGCAACTGTTGTAAGAAAGGCTGCCAGAAAACTATCTGGAACTATTGAAGGTAGGATGGCCAATGCCAAAGCCAGAACGATTAGTTCTGAAATCGATCGCAAAAAGCGAGAGATGGAAATTATGTAGCTGTTTGATAACAGGCGCGATATCGAAAAACAAAACATGAGGTCGAATTCTGACGCGAGCAGATGAACTATTGGAAAGCCAGGGATATGGCACTGATTGATTTCAGTGGTATTTTTTGTGCAAAAAGGCGATGTTGTAAGATAAAAGAAGATACGGATTAAGCTTTTCTTAAAAATGAAATAAGGAATGTTTAATTGAACAATTTAGTGAAAATAAATTTTAATCTCTTAATATCTGAAAAACATGCAGGGTATAAACTTATAAAGTGTGATGCACTTCTTGTGATAGAAAATGAATACAGGCTTCATCATTTAATCCGTGTTATTTATGAACCTACAGACTTGCGGACAAGCTTCAAACTAAGCAGGAAAAAAGAAATATCCGCTCAATGATATTCAACACTTGGGATATTAATAGAGAATGCTGGAGCTGACTTTCTGACTTCTCATACAGTGTCAGAATTTATTAAATATCTTGCTTATTATGAAAAAATTGTACAATTTCTGTATAAAATATGCAAACGAAAAGCCGCCAAAAGGCGGCTTTCGATTCTATATGCCTCATCGGGCTTTTATTAATCGTATATAATACACATAATAATTTCACAATAAAAAAGAGGACCGGATGTCCTCTTTGAAAATTTTATAAATTATCAGGAAGCTTTCGAATCCTTTCAACATTATCAGGGAGCACTTCATAAGTTATAAGAACGTGATCTCCGTCTTGATCAAATGTAATTGTTCCAAAATGAGTGTCTGGATGTTTTTGATGAAGATGATTAATATATATTTCGATCTCTTTTTTGGAAAAAGCCCCATTTCTAATAATTACATTTTGTTCAAAATATCGCTGCATATATAAACAGGTATCAGAATCCTTGATAATTGCTTTGTAATGGTTGCTTAATGAACACATACAAATTTTGTTTTTATTATGTTGACATATTTTACAAGTAATGCCCATATTATCTCCTCACAGTTACATATAGAAGTAAAGGAGCGACACAAGTCGCTCCTCTACGAAGAAAAGAATTTGAATATCGCGTGTACCTATTTGGCACAAACTCAGGAAAGGATATACTGAGCGTGGCGCTTTCCACGAAATTATGAGAAAAAGAAATAATGTACCTTTTGATGGAGATATGTCCGAAAGGAGAATAGACATATTTAAAGGTCAACCATTATTTTATTGATATATGCAATGTGAGCAAAAAAGAATATATCCGGTGTTCACGTCCACTTCACGACAGATCGGGGATGGTACGTACCCCTATTTGTTAGTACGATAAGGATTGATGGTAAAGGCTGCTCAAACCTTCTCCTTACATAAATATTTTAACATACATAACTCATATAGTCAAATATCAAACAGGGAAAATTCCCTTATATTAGTACGTTTTACTGGTACTAATAAGAACAAATAAAAAATATTTTTTAAACTTATAAAAATATAATCATAAATGAAATATTTGGAAATAAAGTTAGAATATTTAATTAGAATAAATATGATTATTAACAAATTTATGACGTAAAATTTTAATTTAAATTTTTACTTTTACATGTATATTTAGGAAAATATAAATTGTTTGAACTTTATAAAAAATGTTATTGTATAAGGTACACATACATTTATCGAAAGTTATCTTGGAGAATATACAGTTCACCTGGGAAGTGGTGTAGTGCATATGAGAGGTGTGCATCAGCTTAATGTGTTGCCAGTTCACTCACAGCACAGGGGCAAAATCTTCCTCTCATTCCTGGATGAGGATCCAAAAACAGCTGAAATTATATCCAAAATTATTCTTTTTGCTGATGACAAAAAGATAAAAGATCCGTATATTCTGGATCAGATGAGATAATAGAAAACAGAGCTTGAATAATCAAGCTCTTTTTTTATCACTAATCTGATTTTTTTACATTAGCAAGGGGAGAAGACTTGGCAACTTTTTTGATAGATTCATCATCAAGGTGGGTGTAAATTTCCGTTGTGTTCACATGCTCATGGCCTAAAATTTCCTTTAACGCCAGCACATCTGCGCCACCGTAGCGGTACAGCTGGGTGGCTGCAGTGTGGCGCAGCTTGTGAGTTGTGAAACCCAGATTATCTAGCCCGGCTTTTTTCAGACAGTCTTCCACAATCTGCTCTACACGCCTATCGGATATTCTTTTCTTTGTTCGTTTTGATATAAATAGCGCTGGCTCTTTTGCAGGAGAAACAATAGTATTTCTTACTTTAAGGTAGTCATCAATAGCAATGATACAGCTGTCGTTGAGATAAACAAACCTTTCCTTCGCACCTTTGCCGAAAATCTGTATAGTATCGCCTTTGATGTCATTTATATTTATGCCAACAAGCTCTGACAGACGCATCCCGCAGCTTAAAAATAATAAAATCATACAGTAGTCACGCTCTGTAAAAGGAGTTTGTATATTATTTAACAATTCAAGGCTCTGTTCCACAGAAAGAAATTTAGGCATTTTTTTAGCGATTGAAGGAGAATCAATATTTTCTGCAGGATTAAATGTTAGTTTATTGACCTTGGCGGTCATATATTTAAAATAACTGCGTATGCTGCTTAATTTGCGTGCACGGGATGTTGATGTGTTTTTTCTTGCAGTAAGTAAAAAATGCAGAAATTCCAGAATATCAGACTGTGTGATTGAAGCCACAAAATTTATGTCCAAAGCCGAAATATCAACATCATTTATAGTTTCATTATCTATGCATTTATTGCGCTTTTGCACAACAAAGCGGAAAAACTGCTGCAGGTCAATAAAATATCCGCGTGCGGTTTTTCTGGACAAACCTTTGATAGTTTCAATATATCTGATAAATTCCATTAAAACTTCTGGTGCTGTGGAATAATCAACATAGAGTTTTACATCTGTATTTGGCATAATGTACCCCTTTTTTTCTTCCCTATATTTCGGTAAATATTTATTAACCGAAATAGCCTTGATAAAAGTATAGCACACTCACCTGTGCTTTTCAAGTGAGTGTGCATATGTGCTGTTTGGTATACAATTGTACATTTGCACAAAAGTTAAACATTATGGTTTTATTTTCTTTTTACTCAAAGAATTCGTTATTATTATTTACAAAAATCTCAAATAAAAAGTATTATTTACAAATAAGTCAAACAAAAATTATAAAATATATAAATAAATCCAACATTTTTGTTGCTGATATATTCTATACTCTTGCCATTTTATTTCATTATATAATATAAAGTTAAGACAACTCATATTTGAGTTGTCTTTTACGATATAATAATGAATATAAATTATATTTAGATATTTAATATCTATTTATAAATCAACACAGATGCAGTAAACCAATTATCATTACAATCGATCTTCAACATACCATAGTATATCTCTATTATTAATCAATTGCCTCTTCAAGAATTTCAATAATTGCTTTTTCATTTTTCATATATTCATTCTGCGCTAATATAAAATTATCCAGCTGCTCAATTATTGAACGGTAATTATAGTCGATTGCATCTTCCAATCCATCTGCTACACCACCATCATCATCATACTCAATATAACCCACTGTGAGTTCTACTGTTCCACTTGCTATTATTCTTTTTTCATCAAATAAACTAATATCAATCCATTCAATATTACCCGCATTTGGATTAATATTAATTTCATCTATCTTCAAAAATAATTTTTGATCATTAATTCCCAATATCTCGATATTATCTCCATATCCTATACTATCTGGAAGATTTGTTATTTCCATTTTTCTTGACACATCTTCATATTTGGAATCTATCCATTCCTCAATCACAGATATTTCTTCTTCAGAAATATTATCTTCATTAATTACCTCTGGAAAATCTGTGATTTTTTTCAACTTTGAAGAAATATTATGTATTTTTTTTTCGATATTTTCTCTGTTTGAGAATAATTCCGATAACGTATCATATGTACTCGATATTTCTTCATACTCTCTATACAATTCATTAATACAATTGAAACGCTCGATAATCTCATCTGACATTTTTGATTTAGCAAGATCTTCTTCAAGGTATGTTTCATAATCACCCAATGGATTCAGTCCAACTGATTCACGATCCATATCCTCTATCTCTTGCTCATAATCATATTCATAATCCGAATCAGCTTCTATTTCATATCTATCTTTTCTTGAATCTCCACCTAAAATTATTTTAAATGGTAATATCTCAAAAGCATTTTCTGCTCTGTTAATTTCAATTCTACAAGAAAAATTTGCTTTATGCTCTTCTCGAATTCCAATAGTGTCTACATAAACATACTCTTTTTTTTCTGAATCCCATGGTGCATTCTCATAGTCCTCGTAAAAACAATCCATAATAAATGAGCTTTCGCATTTTAAAGTTACAATGGATTTATTGTCATCAATTTCATCAACAGAATGAATTCCAATTGTTACATCTGACAGACTATTCAAGTAAGTTTCGGTATAATCATATCCTTCAGTTAACCCCTTTCTGTCATGCGATAACCCAATAACATTTATCTCCACATTATTTTTTATGTATTGAGCTAAATATGATTCAACATCAGATTTTTGATCTATCACAAAACCTTTTGTAGCTGCATAAAATTCTTCCTGTTTATTCATTTCACCATATAAATCTCCTAAAGAAGAAAAGAACAGATGGTTAGCCCATGGCTGACAGGCCTCTTTAAACCCTTTATCATCACTTATTATTGCAACCATTTCTTCATGTCCAAATCTCTCTCTGATTTGATTTGCTATAAATGCATCCGGAAATTCTTTCCTCTTTTTTTCACCAGTTTGAAATGGAGCTCGGATTTCAAAATAATCATCTATTATTGCATCCAAATCTATTTTACTAGTATCAAGAATCTCAGCATCCAAATCTGCTATATACTTATGTAGCAAATCTATACTCTTCTGACTTATTTCAGCCCTATCAATACTTAGATCCAGAATATGCTCCAATCCCAATTGTTTTATTTGATAATCAGTTGCTGTCCTCAAAGCTTCTGCTCTTAGATTTCGCATTAGAGAGCATACAGTAACACCTCTTTTAGCAATATGGTTTTCCGCCTCCCTAACAACTATATTACTTAATACAACTTTCACTTTCCCTTTTTTTACATAATTTACTAAAAGTTGAAGCGTACTCTTTTCATTGAAATCAAAGTTTGCTGCATCCAAAATATTAGTATCTAATGTCACATAAATAGGATATTTTATCATTTGTCATCATTCCTTTTGCGTTTTTACTATTCTCAACGTATAGTTAAATCTTAATGCCACTTTCATTAATATCTGCATTAGCTATTCTTTATCTTCCAACATATACTTTAATCTCTCTATTATGCCACAATAAGACCATCAACTTGGGATTTTATTAACTGTTTATACAGTTAAATTTCAGCTACATATTAGAATTTTTAAATTCTTTGATTGGCGTATATGCACCTGTCTGTTGGTTTATGTGTTTCCTCTATTTCTTCAATAATTCCAAATTCTGTCTTAATTATTTTCTTCCACCCAATATATCTTTAATATACTGCGAGCCAACACTTATTTCTTTATCGAATCTACGTTTCATATACAGAGACTTATCCTCCGAAACAATATGAATCCACGGTATTTCATTTTCGTCTTTTTTATATGCCAATAATATGTGTTGCCCTCATATACAACTTTTCTTTTTCCTTTGGTTGAAATCATAGACTCTCCTCATCCACCATTATCAAATGATTCTGCAATGGTTTCCCACATTTTTTACAATTTACCTTTTGAAATATTTCTGGAATCGGCGGTAAAGGATATTGGTAGTACGTTGTATCTGCCTCAAACATCGGCATAATTACGGGTCCATTGTTTGTCCAACAATTTCTACACATCCATCCATCATGGTACTGAATGTGATAAAACTCATCGCCATTTTTATAGCATAGGAGTGGCATACATCTATATTTCTCAGCATGACGTGGAATATAAACAACCGCTGGATACAATTCTATTGGCTTTGTTCGCTTCACAATATCCAATAATATCAGACTTGAGATATGTAGATTAAGCAGTTCAACAACTGTTTTATAATATTCTGGATAAATCAAGTATGTATTTATGCCCCAAATATTCAGTTGTTTATATACATACTTTTTCAATTCATCCATTTCTGTTTCCCTTCGGCAACTTAGAATTTGTCTTTCTATCAAAGTAAAATTTATCGAACAGATTGCAATTTGAAAATACCTAATAGAATTATCACTTATTCGTGGCGAATAATGCATAATTCATAATAAACTTATACGTTATCTTATGTGTTAACTTGGTTTATTGTTTTATATATCTCTGGTTTCTGCTGTTTGGTTTATCCGGGATAGTCATTTTAATTAGATTAAGTTCCAAAGCTGGTACCAGATAGTTTTCTCTGAAAGATGCTCTTGATTTTAATCCCAGTTCATTCATAAGTGCCAAGGCAGTATATGGCACATCATACTCCATAACACCCATTAATCTTTTTACATATTCCGACAACTGGTCAATGTTTTGATTTACCTGTTCAGATACATCATCAAGAATTTTATCTATCTGTTCCAATATAAATACTATAAAACTTGTTGATGCACCTTCAGTATGGCATTTGGCTATAGCTTCATAATATTCGTTTTGAAATTTTTCTATCTGACTTTCTATTGGAATAAATTCAAAGATAGGTTTCCATGATGAAAGCAATGCTGTATGCCATAATCTTGCCATTCTGCCGTTTCCATCTGCAAAAGGATGGATAAACACAAATTCATAATGGAATACTGCTGACATAATTAAAGGATGAACTGTTTTATGGTTCTTTTCCATCCAGCCAAACAGTTCTGTCATTAAGTCAGGTACGAATCTTGCTGGAGGAGCTACAAAGATGCACACATCACCATTAAAAACACCTTCCTCGCCTTTTCTGAACTGACCAGCTTCATCAACAATATATTTTGTCATTATACCGTGAAACTCTTTAAGGCTTTCTAGACTGTATGGTTTAATTTCAGAAAGCTTTTCGTACGCTGCATATGCATTTTTTACTTCCTGTATTTCCTTTTGTTCTCCAAGCACGGTTTTGCCGTTAATAACATCTCGCACCTGTGATATTGTAAGAGAGTTTGCCTCTATTTTAAGAGAAGAATGTATAGATTTGATTCTGTTTATCTTTCTTAAATGTGGTTTTGAATCAAGATTGTTGATGGCACTGATTTTGCCAACTTTTTCTGATATTGAGGAAACATAAGTTAAAACTTCATTTGTTATTTCAAATGGTGGTTTGTACTGTCCCATAAAATTCCCCTAACTTATATGTTATCTTGTATGTTTTCTTGACTCAATTATACACTATTTATTTGATGAGTTCAATATCCAATATACAAAATATTTTGTTAAATATTGCAATAGTTGAAACAGTTTGCTACTTTATTTTGAAAAGTAATAGCCGGTTTTATTTATGTAAATACTCTATGCCCAACAATTACAGAATCAGGCGGGCCAAAGCAATCAGCTGTATTGTGGATAAGTCTGCTTGCCTTCTGGTCTGGTCAAAGGTGATGTCCTGTATATTGCTCCACACGATATATGTCTTACTGAAAAGGTTAACTCTCTTTCTGTTGCTGATATTCAAACATAACAAATTCCATGAATATATCAGAAAGTTCATTGAGTAATTCGTATGATTCCCAATGAGGATAGTTGCGATATAGGTTTACAATTGCTACTTCTGTTCTAGCGAGAAAAGGGATATAAAAGCTAAGCAATTTATCATCTTCGTACTTACTGTAATTGAATGTACTACTAAAATTGCTACTTTGATGAATATATGCAATCTGTATTACAAAAAAGTAGAGTATCCTATGTACTCTATTAAATAGAGTGTTTCTATCTATTCCAATAGAATAACTGCTAATACACTTTTCTAACTCGGATTCTTTTCCATCTGCTGATTCATCTATGATACGTATTATCTGATAGGCAAAGGATTCTGCAAAGTATTCTCCCCATAGGCTTAGTGCAGTATTTTTTACATATTCAGCATACTCATAATCGAGATTATAAAGTACTTTTGTGTTGACGGTTCCGCTAATTTTATATTGCTGTTCATTATCAATAGCGTGTCCTATTTCGTGCAGAATAAGGGATAGAGACATAAATTGTGGAGTATTCATTTGATCTAATATTCCCTCTTTAAGTATTCCCTGAGTGTCCATATATTCAAATGCTGCACCGACCCAGTTTGCGGACTTAATAACAATAGCTTGGTGAAGATTTCCGTTTTCGTCAATACCATCCAATGATTTTCCTGCTGTAAAATAGCTACCATCTTGAGTAATGTATGTATCTGTTCCAACTATAGATGCGTACTTGTTAACGGTTTCAGCATAGTTTTCTTCTTTGGAATCTGCAATTACAAAATAATCTAAAGATGAGATATTTTTTGCTGTAAGAACATGTTCTATAAATGGTTTTAAATAAGGGGTTATAGTTTCTACTGCTTCAATGTTGTAACAATTTTCTTCTATGATAAATTCCATGTTAGTCTCCTTCGACATTATCTAGTTTCTTGACACTGATCTGATGTCTCCGATTTTTTCATTCATCTTTTCCCAAAGGTATGGATACACAACATTGTGTGACATAGAAAACATCATACGATGCACTCCGCTTGCAATAGCAAAAACCAGTAGCCCTAACAAAATGCATACCTATTGTTCGAAGACCGGTATAGACAATACGGTCAAGGCCTTTTTTCTCGAATTGTTCCATAGGTATCCACCCTGGAGCAACTCCATCAATAATCAGGCCACCTTCCTGCATTTCATTGTTATAAATCGGATATTTCATAGTACAACTACCTCATAAACTACCTTTTATTTTGCTATACCTACATAACCAGTTTCTTCAATAATATACTGTCCTTCATCAGACAATATCCATTGAAGTAATTTATCAACATTATCATTTGTGTTTTCTTCATATGTAACAGCATAAATAGGTGTAACAATTGGATAACTGCCGTTTTTAATGTTTTCTGCTGTAGGTGCAACCCCATCAATGGAAAGCATCTTGATATCAGGATTCTTTATGATGCCTTCAACATAGAATCTGAAGGAAAAGCCAATAGAATTTGATTTACTTCTGTAGTTTGAAACCCTTTCTATGATACCTGACATCATATCGTTTACCAGTTCGGTAGGTGCTTCCATAATAGGCTTGTCTCCCATAAAACGTTTAAGCATACTCTGGCTGCCACTGCCTTCATTGCGTTGGAATGCAGCGATTTCTTCATTTTTACCGCCAACCTGTTTCCAGTTGGTTATCTCGCCAGAATAAATTCCCTGAATCTGTTCAGTTGTCAGGTTATCAATTGGATTGTCCTTATGAACAAAGAAAACAAATGCTTCTGTACCAATAGGGGTGTATTCAAAAGTTGTGTTGCATTCTTCTGCATAGGCTTTCTGATCTTCGGAAGGATAAACACCTATAAACAGATCTATATTCTTTTCTGCTAACAACTGATACCCACCAGGTGTATTATTATATTGAAAAATACCGTCATGTAATTCAGTTGTTTCAGGATAAACCGCATTTACAAACGCAGAATACACTGGGAAAAGAGCTGCAGCGCCATCTATCTTTGGCAGATTATCAGTAAGTTTTAATGTGCTGTTGTCAATTTTAACGATTTTTGACTCTTCTTCAAAGGGTAGGTATTCGTATACTTTAATGTTAGGTGCTGTGTTGACTGTTATACTTGCATCATACTTTTCATAGGCATAGTTGCCAAGTAAGACAACAAGATATATCAGTGCTGCTTTGCTCCATATAGATATAAATTTTTTTCGGTTTTTTAGCCAAATCAGAGGTAATAATAATGTCGGAAGTACAAACATACCTGCATACGCCAATATATAGTGTACTCCACTTGCCATAAGAATCATTCCGCCTATAACAGCTACATAAGCGCTCAATATCAGTACAATTACAGTGAAAACTATGTTTGTGAAGAAAGCAGCAACTTCCTGTTTTGTCACAGATTCTGAATGCTTACCCTTATTTTTCCACAGATAAATGCTCAAAACTATGTAAAATAAAGCAATTATAATTCCAATAACTACTTCACTATCGCCTCTTATAATCATATGTAAAGCCGGAAGTGTACCAAATATACCACCCCAGATAATACCTTTATGGAGAAGCACTGCGGAAATATAAAAGCAGCCAAGCCATATTAAAATCATAGATAAGGCCATGCTTACTCCTGTAAGACCTGTAAGCAGATAAAAACCGGTAAATACTACTGCCGGGATATAACCTAAATATTTTTTCATTTGCAACTCCTTTATATGGTTAGTATATGAGCTATCATTATTTACTGAAGTCCCACTATAAAAATAACCAATGCTATTACCGGCAATAAAGTCCAGGATATGTATCGACCTGCGATTTCCCATTCAGATGGTTCAGCGCGTTCTGCATCACGAATCTGAAAAGAAAGATTCCAACGAAATAATTCATCTACGAATATAATTGAACCTGCTGTAATTAAACATATAATTATGCCGTAGAAAAACACCATCCAATCACCTTTATGAGTTAATTTTGGACCAGCCATTAAATCAATTATTGTTGATGCAGATGGCTCTACAGGATCTACTACATTACCGGCACCATCATATGTATGATACCCATCAGAGAACATAATATCGAAATTTTCAAAGGTTCCGTCTTCATTGAAAAGCCACCATTCGTCGCTTTGTTTTAATACACCACCACGGAAGAAGAGATCGTTTCCTTTATAAACTTCCACGCCAACCATTAGTTTGCTGCTAAATTCATTTTCCTCTGGTATAGCGGTTGGGTCTTCTTTTGCGGTATACGGTCCGTACACAGTATCACCATGCTGGAACACTACAGTTTTATCAGCATCTACAGTGAAAACGGCCTGTTCGCCTTTTAACTTGCCGGAATATATAGTGTCACCATTATCCTGTTTTGGTACAAGAATAACATCATTATATAAAAAGCCTTCTCGGGAAATAGTTTTAGAGTATATTACACCAAACAACGCTATCATAACAGCCATAATAATCAGGACAGCTTTTTGATATCGATTCAAATTTTTAATTTTATCCATACTTATTCCCCTTTCTCATATAATAGATTAGTTTTATAAAATTTTTTCAAATATCAAGTCTAATTCCTGTGTATGACCGGTGCCGCGCTGTTTTGTTGGAATAAAACCAACATAGCGCCAGCCTTCTTCAGCTCTTTTATTGATAATGGAGCGATAATCCTCAATTCCATAAATATTGCCTGAGCCAAGGCCCCAGCCACCAAAATCACAACTCACTGTTTCATATTCATATATGTATTTCATTTTAAACCTCCAAAGATATTAAATTAATGAAGTTCAAATAGAATATTATTTTTTAATTAAAGTATAACATAGAATTTGAATTTTACGAACAGTTGGTAGGTGAAAAATTTACATTATTTTAGTATAATAATATTAGATAAATATAAATTTTCGATATTAAACATCAATGTTACATTGAGTTGCGTAATTGTAAAGTCGATGTGGTGGTATATTTAAGCAAAATGAATTACAATTAAGCTACAAAGGAAGAAAGGGGTTGATTGTATGACATTTGCAGAAAAGCTTTTACAGTTAAGAAAAAGAGAGGGATATTCTCAAGAGGAGCTTGCGAATATTTTAAGTGTATCCAGACAGGCAATTTCTCGTTGGGAGATGGGAACAGCAATACCAGATTCATCAAACTTACTCCAGATTAGCAAATTGTTTCATGTGTCCACAGATTATTTGTTGAATAACGAGTATACAAGTGACGAGGATTTACCAAGAGTAAAAGAAAAGAATAAAATCCTACAAATAAATTTATGTAAGATTGCAATTATAGGGCAGGCAGCCTTTTTGAATGTTGCAATGAGACCTTTCCAAGAAGTGCAGACCCCATATATGAAAACAATTGAATTGTTAATCAAGATTGTCCCATTATTAGTATGTTCTATCTGGATGGTGTTTAACCTTAGATATGAAAAAGATGTAAAGCAGTATAAAAAGAATGTGAAAATAGAAATGATATATTGCATGGTACAAGCTGCAATATTCTTATTTGTATGGTACAGCAAGATATATTGGCTTGGAACATTGCTTTTGATAACAATAGCATTGTTTTATATCTTATGGGTAAATCCTAAGTACATGAATAGAAGAATGACAAAATAGTTTTTGTAAAACCGTTAAACATGAATTTTACAAAGTAAAGTATGTTTATGAAAAGAGATTGCCAGTGATTTGCGCTGCAATTGGTGGCTCTATGATTTGCAAATGTTCAATAGGTATACCATTTATCATCTCCTTGTTATTTTCTATTTAGAAATCGAAAAAACTCCCTTAAGTATTTCTTTATACTTAGGGGAGTTTTTATATTTTTCTAACTTACTCTTATTTATGCATGGACAAACAGCAAAACATCTTCTCAACAGAAGATGTTTTTTTCGCGAATAGATATTGAGTTCCTATAAAAAGAAAACCCCCGCCAACTCACGTTGACGGGGAGAAAGGAAGAAAAATGCAATTATCTGTTTATTTGCCGTAGTCAGATAATTGTATTAGGAAACAGCAATAAGATTAATTACTTTTTATCCACCTTATATTCAATATCAATGCCTTTTGTTATATACAAAAATTCAAAAGCATTTTTAGGTGTTTTGTCTTCAAAATTTTCAAGCATAGCTTTCTCATCAATAATAAATAAAGATTTCTTATCCATTTAATTAGTTCTCCTTTGCAATTTATAAATCACCTTACCGATAATTTTGTCCTTATGGATATCTCCAAAATCAGAAAATCTACTGTCATATGAAATCGACCTATTGTCTCCCAAAAGAAAATAAGAGTCTTTTAATATTGTATGTGGCATTTTAACATCACCGATATTTTCTGCTTCGTTAATATTAACAATATCTTCTGGCCCGCCTGCAACACGTTTTAGCACGTGATAGTTATCATGTACAGCTACTACAACATCGCCGTATTCATAAGAATGCGGTATTTTTAATACAAAAACTACATCACCATGACTGTATGCTGGTTCCATTGATTCCCCATTTACAATTATCATTTCAATCCCATAAGTAAGAAACAGGTGTATAACTATAAACGGAACCAACAAAAAGAGCACTTTGCCCTTTTTCTTCAGGAAAATTGAAGAAGTTTTAATAACTTTATTATTTTGTTTCATCTAAAATATTTGCCTCTTTCAAAACAGAACTGATCACATCGCTGGATGTGTCCGATGGCCCATAATCCATCAAATTTTCTTCAGATAAACGATTACCGTTATTATTAAACAACAATTCGTATATCCCGGACACTGAAAATGCTTTTACATCAATATTCTTAAGTGTAAAGTTATATGACTTGTCATCATTTTCGTTAACTCCAACCATAATATAGGTTGATTTACCACCTAAATATGTTTCTTTGTGTATACATACTGCTGTAATGATAAGTATTTTTCCAGTTTCCCAGTCAATATATGTTTTTATAACAGCTGCACTTGCAACTAACCCCAATAGAAAAGGTATACTGGCTAAAACTATTGATTGAGCGGATAACCCAAATATAATTCCTGCAGAAATCAATATAATAGATGTAACAATGTTTTTTATTAATCTGATTGTCAAAATTTCCGGCATAAATACCTCTTAACTTTATTGGTTACTGTCAGAAGACTGGCCAGCAAGCTGTGCTAAAATACTCTGACCTGCGGAATCAAAAATATCTGAAAGTGTTCTATCTTCAAGAATAAACTCACTTAATGCAATGGCAATTGTATCATCCTGATTATCTGTAGTAATCAAAGCAACTATTTTAACACGAGTATTTCCTGTTAAAGATGTAGCATCTACCGGGACGGATATAGTCTGTCCGTCAACTTCTACTTCAACAAAAGTTTTTTCTGCAATTACTTTTTGTGAAGAGTAATCCTGAAGAGTTAAATATGTACCTTTAGGAATATTTCTTGTTGCAAATTTACCGATAATGTCTTCCCTCTTTTCTGCAGTAATAAGAGTACTGTTTGTAGTTTTACCATCTGCAGAAATATATGTTGCGGCATTCATCTGATCGAATTCGTCTTCAGATATCTTAAAGTCGGTAATCATATCTCCTGTGAAAATATCACCTTGAGAGATATCCTGTGTCACCTTGACAATAATTTTTTCAGAAATCACTGTCGGGGACGGATTAGTTGAAGCAATTCCGTTCAAAGCATAGTTATCTAATGAAGGGTATATGATTTTAAATACTAAATATCCACCAGCTAATAATAGGATAATAAATCCGGCGATAAATATATTTATAAGTTTTTTATCTGTTTTTTCTGGTTTTTGGGAAATAATTTCTTCATTATTATCAGTTTTAATTTCAATATCAGAAGCTTTTTCTGTATTGCAATCATCTTTTTCAGGAGGAGTATCTGATAAAGTTCCTGATTTCTCATTAAAATACTGAATATTAATCGGCCTGGAAGAACTTTTTTCTTCTGGATGAATATCTGGTCCGGGAGTCTCCAGGATTAATTGTTTCTCATCCTGAATATTATCTTCTTTTACAACGGGAGCTTCTTCTATCTTAACCTGTTCCCG
Source organism: Pradoshia sp. (assembly GCA_045605505.1). Classification (GTDB taxonomy): domain Bacteria; phylum Bacillota; class Bacilli; order Bacillales; family Pradoshiaceae; genus Pradoshia. Next base: position 16,557 of record JAZUQD010000418.1, on the reverse strand, counting down.
GTTCCATCTTTCCAAAACTTTTGCATATTGTTCATCGGACAGACTTGTCTGAGAACCATCCGGAAGTTCAACAACATTTCCCAGGTAGATTTTTATGTCTATAATATCTCCCTTTTGGTTTGTTGCCTGACCAGTACCAATTAATATTCTTTCGCTCATATGTTACTCCTATTTCATTCTGCAGTTTCAACCAGCTTATATTTTACAACAGCTTTGATAGTATAAATTGTTACTCTATCATCCTGATCTGCATTCAGTTTTTCAGCGTTAGCTCGATATATTGCATTACCGGAAAAGCCTTCTGTAGAATATGTTACTTCATATGTAGCTCTGTAGTTTGCAACATACCTTTCTCCTGTATATGCAGCGTGGCGGATAAACTGTCCATTCTGTATTTCCCCTGCATCAGTCCAGTAACCATCTGTTATTTTATAGTAATTAGACGAAAGACCGAGAGAATTACGTATAGCATCGCCAAATCCTGGCCATGTAGGTTTTGCTGCATCATATGGAACTGTTATACCTGCCCCATCAAGACTATACTGCTGTGCTGCCGGATCTCCTGTCCATACACCTGTAAGATAAAGATTATTCATCCACTGATAGTCAGAAATCTGTTCTAGCTTCACAAGAGAACCTTCAAATTCCTTTGTTTCATTACCTATAGTTACATCAACCATAGTTTTTTCAGGTACATCCTGAGGTTCTGAAGTGTAATTTTCATAATCAGCAGTAGTTGTAACTGTACGATTGATTGTTCCAGCAGTTAACTGAGTTTCGGCCAAGTCAAATACATATTTTTGACCGTTATATTCAAATTCCTGTACCGGTTTGATTTCACTTTCATCTTCAACTGCTACATCCACAATCATTTCAACCATTTCCTCTGAATCTGTAGTTTCATATTGAATATCTGAAAAACCGGAAATTACATATGTCTGGCCGTTTATTGTTATTGTTTCAGGAAAATTACTTGTACCGTTTTCATCTGCAGTCTCAAAAAAGTATTCTTTTTCTACGATACCTTCTTCTACAGGAGGTGATGTTTGGCAACCTGTGAAGGCAGTGATGATGAAAACTGTGCTAAGTAAAATAGAAAATATTTTTTTCATGCTTAGTACCTCATATTAGGGGCATTTTACTGCCCCTATATTTTGTCATCTTCATTTTTGCGTTTCAGATAAACCTTGTAACCAAAACAAATTGCTAAACCAACAATGGAGACAACCATAAGATTCAAGTAAAGATATGTTTTGTCTTTAACACAAGGAACGATATAATTTTCTTCTACATCTTCTTCCATTGATGTTATCTCTGCTTCTGTATCTATCTGCACAAGGCCGCCTGTTGCTGGATTCCATATGCCTTTGCCCATATAGATCTTAATGATGCCAATTGGTGTATCTGGTTCATCAGGTTTGTCAGGTGTAGGAGTTGGAATCTTTTTATTTGTCATAACAGCTTTAATAATTCCGCCATTTTCAAGTATTTCAAATGGGAATTCTCTTGTATCAAGCTGATAACCTGCCGGAGCTTCCAATTCCTGATATGTATATTTACCTGGCTGCAGTTCAAAGAAGATTTCACCGTTTTTATCTGTTGTACCCTGAACCACAACATCACCGGCTTCATTTTTGATTACAATCTTACAGTTTGGAATCAAAGCACCTGTAGAAACATCCTTTTTGGTAATTTTGATACCATCTTTTTCATTGTTAAGGAATTCATAGGTCAGAACTGTATTGTACATTTCTGTTGTTACTTCAAATTCCTTAATAAGTGGATTTGCTGCATCAAACTTGAATCCTTCAGGACCTTTTGTTTCAACCAGCTTATACTTACCTACTGTTAAACCGCCGTTATAGTATGCGTAACCATATTCGTTTGTCTTGAGAACAGTAATTTCTACGCCCTTGGAGTCATATAAAGTGAATTCTACATTAGCCAATACATCTGCTTTATCTGTATTAGACACCTGTTTTGCAATACCTTTTGTTTTAGATGGACCAAGAATCACTTTTACATTTTTAGTAGGTTCTTCCATTACTTCCCGCAGAAAAGCAGCATCTGTATCTGTAAGAGCATTGTCCAGATCCACATCACTCAAGGCCATATATTCTTCAGTCATTTTCTGTTTGCCTGAAACCAGTTTTGTAAAGACAGCTTTATCCTTATTGTCCACAACACCGTTTTCATCGTAGTCAAACATAAACACTTCTCTTGGAACTACATCGGCAAGAACTGCTGCAGCTTTTGCATTTGATTTAAAAATTTCAACGTCTGCACGTTTGCGGTAGTTTTTAATTGCAACGCCTTCATTAAGAGTGATAACAAGTTTTGTTTCACCTTTGCCGGCACCTGTCACTGAGGAGTTATAATCTTCAGGGTTATCATATGCAGAACCGTCTGCAGTATATTTGAACTCTACCGGATATTTGTTATAGTCCATTGCGAGTTCTTCATTTGTTTCAAGCTCCTGAACATAGTATTTACCTACAGGAAGCATCAATGTACTGTTACCTTCACCGTTTACAATATTAATTACTTCTACGAGAGTATCATTTGTAATTACTACTTCTCCGAGATGGTTAATGAAATCCTGCGCTGCATAAAGTCCAAACTTGATATTGCCATTGGATGGAATGAATGTACCGTCCGCTTCTTCGCTTTCTTTAAGAATTTCAAATTCCACTTCCTGACGAACATCGTATCTTTCCTGTTCTACGGGATAAATTCTTACTTCTTCACCTTTATAGGTAAGTTCAAATTTATATTCTGTTTCGTCCAAGAGATATCCGAAAGGAGCCTTTGTTTCTTTAAGGATATATTTGCCCAAATGAATTGGTTCAGAAACACCTATACCGCGGCCATCTGTTGTAAATTCGCAGACCTTTTCACCATTTACATATCTGAGAAAGTCACCAGTGTATACATCACCGTCAGCATAGATTGCATAAGTTGCACCTGCAAGACCCATGTCTGTAAATACCGGGTGTGTTTCAGTATAGTTGCCGTTAATATTTTCTTTAGAACCTGTTAATCTAAGCCCTTCTTTATTGAGGACTATATATCCTTTCTGTGCTGCATTTTCTACATCCACAGTTACACGAATTTCTGGGTCTGAATTTGTAACAGAGAAACATGCTGCAGCTATTGGGGTTTCATATGTATTACCGTATTTATCTACAGTCCATACAAATTCACCTGTTGTTGGATCAGTGTAACCAATCCAAGACTGGTAAGAACCGTCTTCATTTTTAGGAACGTTTTCAACGTCTGTATTATCTGCATCAGGTAACCAGTAGCCGTATGGAGCGTTGAGTTCAACAAAAGCATAGTCACCGTATACCAGTGGAGTTGGAAGTACAAAACGTCCATTTTCATCTGTTGCAAAAGTATCAACCACTACTTCTTTTGGATAATCAAAATAGGTATATTCATACCAATAACCCATTTCTTCATTGCCAATATCGTCTGCATCATATGTAAGGCCATATTCTCCGTTGCCGGTATTATTCCAGCACCAAAGTTTAAATTTTATATTTGCCTGTTCGATTAAACCTTCAGTAGGAACAAGTTCAAAAATTTCTTCTCCACCAGTAGATTCTTTCTCACGTACGTAGTATTCATTATCAACTTTATAAACAAAAATCTTCTGATGAATTATCTGGTTTACAAGATCAAAATGATGGGTATTCTGTTCTGTTTTTGTATATGGAGCTTCCCCTGAAGCAACTTTGCTTTCATTGCCAATTGTAACTTCAAAAGTTATTGCACCATACTCGCCTTTAACACCGTTGATTTCTACATAACCTAAATCATAACCTTCAGGTGCGTTCAATTCAGAAACAACGTATGTACCGTATGGCAATGGATAGGATTTGTCATAAACATCCATATCAGAACCTGTACGCCCTGCATCGTTATCCATTTCACCGCCAACACCAGGGATGGCGATATATGCAACTGTTGTTGCATCATGTGTTGCTGCCTGACCTGTCTCATTTGTTTTGAGAATCATGTAAAGAGATTTGATAGCAGCATTTGTTTTATCTGCATCTACAAGATAATTAAGAGTTGGATTTATCTTTTCTCCTGTTGGATTACCTTTGCTATCGATATATTCATAGCAACCATAATGGAGGCCATCAATTACTTCACCCTCCCCTTCTACAATATTGCAGATAGGTGCTTCATTATCAAAGGATGTCGGAATGAAAAATTCGTCAGGCAATCTTGTATTTGCAAAACTGTTTGGATCAGCATTCTGCTTGCTCTTAAGGTAGATAGCATAATAAACTCCGCCTGCAGGAATATCTTTTCCTACCTGTGCTGCATCGTTATCAAAGATATCATTGTGGTCATCATCGGATACTACCTTTTTAAGGGAAAGGTGGCCTGCAATAACACTGTCGCCGTACTCAAGGTAGTATTCCTGTACGGCTTCATTTTCATCACCAGAGTAGACAATATCCACTACAAACTGCAGTTCATCCTTATCTTTATATCTCCAGTACTGATAACCTGTAGGTGGTGTTTTTTCTTTTACACGGTATACGCCGAGATCAAGATTTGAAGATTTTGCAACGCCTTTAGCATCTGTAGTAATTGTTTCTACCAATTTACCTGCTTGATGTACAACATCACCGTTTGCAAGAATGATATCTTTTTCAGCATAGATTTCAAATTCTGCACCTGCCAGAGTTGCATCACCCTGAGGAAGAGGATTTGTAATTCTCATATCGCGATCTGCATAGAATGCATCATCAATATTGATTGGAGCTGCAGCATTAAACGCTGAGATATATGCATCTTTAGCACAACCGCACTGTGGGAATGTATTATTACATGCTACACAGAGGGCACCGCGCTCTACATAGTTTGTTGTAAATGTTGCCAGTTCAGCATTCCACTCTTCTGTTGTATGTGTACAGAGGAGAAAGTTGTCGTGGCATACTGTACAGTCAATATATTCCTGATATTCATTCAAATGGTTAAGATAAGTTTTAGCTTCATCTTTTTTCTGAATTACAATCTGTCCTTTCTGACGAGTATTCTTCAGAGAAGCGCCGTCATATGTGTACCAGTTATATTCAGTTTCATCTGTAACTTTGATTGTTATAGGAGAAGCATCTTTAACATAACCAAGATGCTTATCTTCGAATGTAGGAGCATGTACTTCTGTAATTGTATATGTTCCTGGCTCATGGAGGAGAGGAAGATCATTTACGTCATAAACAGTATTTCCATCATAGCCTGGGCCGGAGATTGTAACCTGGGCACCAGTATTACCGGAAATCGGGAATCCTCCTTCCCTATCTTCTTTAAGAGAAATACCGCGTCTCATCGCGATATTCATCCAACCACCAAACGGGTCATACAGATTAGCAGTTACCGCCTGATCCTGTGGACCGCCTGTAAATGTAATAGTACCTACGAGGGTATTGTCACTATTCTTATCTGTAAATTTTGTTGCGCCCATAGAATCTGCAGAATAGGCACTTGCAGTTACTTTAAGAGTATTAGCATCAAGAGGTTCAAAATGGTATACACCTTTGTCCTCCCATTTCCAGTCAAGAACAAGACCATTCCAATCTTTGAGGATAAGTTCATCATCCAATTCAAAGTGATCTTCAGTCCAAGTCACTCCATAGTAGTAAGTATTGCAGCCACTCTTCTGGTAGGTGTAATCATTTACAAGGAATGACGGAATTTTTCTTAATTCAGAAATCCAAAGTTTGATAGCCTCGTATTCATTCTGAAGTCCGTTGCCTACGATCATACCATTATAGTAACCACTGTTACCTTTACGGGAAAGGTCATCGTAATTAAGTAATCCGCCCATCAGCTCCCAGATAAGTGCCTGAGCTGCCTGATATATGGCATCATTACTGTCAGCTCCCATTTTTGTAGCCGCCGAAACTATAAGGCCCAGCAGATAGCTTCTCTGATCAGACCCCATAATTGTTGTAGCATCCACCGTAGATAATCCTGAACCAATCGTTACCTTTGGTTCAAGGCACCAGGATGTCTGACCGTTAGTAGAAAGTCTCCAGAGGTTTCTCTGATAGAACATTTTATTTACATCTGCCTGCAATTCATCAATTGATCGATAACCAAACTGGCCGGCAATATAATCACTCCAGGAGTTGCTTTCAGAAAGTCCGATTGCCTCCATGGTTTTCCGGATACTCGCAGCAATACTTGGAGGTGAATTTTCCATCTGTTCCAAGATAGTTGTGCCTTTGCTGGCTTCTTCCTGAAAATAGTTTATCATTTCCATAGAAAGATCCTGATATGGTCTTTGTCCGGAATTGACAGCAGCCTGAATTCTATGAACACGTATTTTAAGTATGCCCCCAAATGTTGACTCCAGAACTTCCATATTCGGAGGTGGAAGTTGTGAAGTAAACACCTGACCATTAGTGCCGCCATCTTCATAAGTAAATGTATTGTCTGGCTGAGGATTAATACTTGGATGTCCGTTGTACCAATACTGGTTTGTCGCTGTTGCAGTAGTCCTGTGACTGTCAGCATATGCAACGATAACATCAGAAGCTGCTTCCCCATTCAGACTCTTCATTGCAGATACGATGCCACTATCAACAACAGCTGATATCAATAAAACACCTACTAAAAGCAATGAAGAAAGTTTTTTTGATACTCTAGTCTTCATTGAGTTCTCCCTTCGTATTTTCAAATTAAAAAGTTCGCATTTTTTTAGTTCGTATATTTTACGAAGTTCTTATTTACCATCAAAAGTTCGTTCGTTCGTAATCTATTACATAATACGAACAGTAAAATCGGCCAAAATAAAGGAAAAACAGCAATTGAGCCAAAAAATGACAATTAACGAACTAAAATCTTGCAGAATACGAACTATTTTGTTAAACTGAAGGAAAGAAAATGAAGAAAGGTCTAAGCGTATGAACAAGAAAACAGTAGCTTTAACGAAAGAACAATTCGATGATATCATTACGACGATGAAAGATGGCTTCACTGGTTTTCGACCAAATCCACGTGTTGCTACTGCATTAGTAATCGAGGCAAATTTAGGTATAAGAATTTCTGACGTGCTTCAGCTGAAGCTTAACGATATAAAAAAAGACGGCGACAGATATCATTTAGAGATAATAGAAAAGAAAACAAAAAAGGAAAGAACATTCACTGTTCCAAATGCAATATATACTTATCTTAAGATGTATTGTTTTGAGAATCATATAGAGCCTGATGAAAGAATCTTTCCTATCACAGAAAGAGCAGTTCAAAAACAATTAAAACTTGTTTGTGATTTTTGTGAATACGAAAACATTTCTACACACTCTTTTAGAAAATTCTTTGCAACCGAAATTTATAAAAATAATGGTTATGATATAATGCTGGTAAAACACTTACTGCAGCACAGTTCTGCAGCTACCACACAGCGTTACATAGGCATTGATACAAAAAAGGTTGAAGATGCACTCGATACACATCTCAGATTGATATAACAGAAAATGGGGACTGCGTTATTGCAGTCCCCTTGTTTTTAGGAGGAAGCTCATGAAAGATTTTTATCAGCTTATATGTACCTATGAAATGAGTACAAATGTTGTAGGTATATATGATTCCTACGAGGAAGCATATGAAGCGATGCTTGAAGATTTTGCAAGTGTCGTTGAGTATTCAGTAGATGCATTAAATGAATATCTTGAAAAAGTATCTGGTGATGCAGACATTACTGACTGGTGTGCCTGGACAAGTAACCGAGGTGACAATTGCAATTGGGCAATTTTATGTCTCAGGTATACTGGAAAAAATCTAATAAATATTATGCCACTATAAGTATTAAATCGAAGGAGATACATAATGTCACAGGACAAAAATATTTTAGAGAAATTATTTGACGGTGATTATTCCCCTTTTGATACCATAGAGATAAACGATGAAAAATATTTGCAGATTTTAGATAGCGCTGAAAAGGAGCATAATTTTTTTAAACAATTTATTCCACAAGAGTATCAAAAGCGATATGAGCAATTACCAGCATTATTCTTTGAAACAAATCATCGTTATGGGTACATCTACTACAAAAAGGGATTAGGCGATGGTTTAGAAATAAGAACTGAACTAAACAAATAATTAATTCGTCCCATTCTAAATAGTTTATTAAATCTAATAAGCCGGTAAAAACTTGATTTGTTTTTGCTGGCTTATTTATATTGAGATATAGAAAACAATATTGAGGCAATTCCATTATTAAAATGAAATATACAATATTATTTACATCTATATCATTTTCATTTATAATATAAGTAATCTATTTTTTATTATCTTAACATCTGTTAAGAAGCAGGCCGTTAATACGGAATTTTTAGGTTAGTTAAAAAGCTAACCAGTAGCCGGGTAACTTAAGTACAAAGAAGTTGCTCATTTTCTTGCTGTATGTGAGAAAATTATCAAAAAGAAAATTATCAAGGGCGTAGTGTCCCTTGAATAATAACGTGTAAATAAGGAACTAGTGCTTTAGTGCACTGGTTCCTTTTTTATTTTATAAAAAAATGAAAGGAGAAAGCACTATGGCACAGACTACGGTTAATTACGATGAGCTGATGCAGGTTTACAGTTCACCTCTTTCCACAGCAAAATACGTAAGACCGAAACGAAAGGATATCATCAGTTATAAGTCATTTTATTTGCTACGCAAAATTTGCAACTTATTAGATGATGACATCAGTGACCAAGAGTTGAGAAGCATTGTGATTGGAGGAATTATTGTCGGAGCTTTATCGCTCCCTTTGCTCTCAATAACAATAATCTTTTTAAATTGCTTGGTTTACGGATGAAAGGAGAAACTATGGAAAAAAAGAACATTTGCTATCTTGTTATAAATGATTACAGCTATCCTATTCTTGGATACACAGGCAAAGACATTCTTGCTGCAACACAATATAGAGATTCTGCTGTTAGCTATCTGAAAAAGGAAGTTGAGCAACAGTTAGAAGATCTCTTTAATACGCAGTCTTATGACTGTAAACAGTGTACTATGGCTTGGTACGGAGATAACGAATTCGAGATTGCTTCCGAAAAGTACGAATTTTCTGATATCTACAGAATAATTGAAATTGCATATCTGGAGGACAAGTAAATGCCAAACTGGTGTAGCACAGTCATTGCCTTCTGGAGTCATAAAAACATTGTATTAGATGATTTTAGAGAAGATATTATTCGTGCATTGGAGATACTCCCTATTGTAGATAATGAATCAGAAAATTGGCAAGGAAGAGTATCTCGATACTTCGACTCTTCAGCTAAAGGTGAACGTGGGTTTATACAGGATATATCTCCCATTGAAGAAACATGGAGTGATGGACATGTCAGATATTATTTTACAATTTCTCAAGAAGATGCCTGGGCACCACACACAGATATGTGGTATAGCATTTTAAGTGAAACAGAACATAATATCTCAATGGAATATACCGCTGAAGAACCTGGCTGCCGTGTATATGTCAATACAGATACTGAAGGAATATTCTTTCCTGACAGATATCTTTGTGATTGTGATATTGGGTGTGAATATTTCTCTGCTGAAGGAGATCTGATTGAGCGTCTAAAAGAAATTGATGGATCTTTCAAAGACTGCGAATCGATAAGACAAGCACAATTTATCGCGGATAAACTTGTAGAAGAAAAGAAGTATGATTGGTTTGTAATTGAAGAATTTCAAGATAGTTAGGAGAAAAGAATTATGAAAATCAAAATTTATCAGATTGATATTAATATGGACTATAACGGTGTATGTTTTAAGAGTTACCATGAATTTATGAAACTTAACCATGGCGGTATGATTGACAGCAGCATTTATGTACTTACATTTGACGGAGATGTAGAATGTACTTCTCTTGAAGATGCATATATTAAGTTTAACACCGCATTACCTGCAGACTATACAGGACGTTCTATGACAACGTCTGATGTTGTGTATGTCGCAGACAGTGATAGGCATTACTATTGTGATACTGTCGGATTCAAGGAAATATCTTTTGATGCTAATAAAGCTAAAGAGAATAAGATAACTGTTGTCTATCTTGAACCAGATAAACTTGCACAGGTTAAAATAATTGATAATACTCTTGATGCTATGCAAAAAATGATTGGCGGTGGATATATCGAAACCTTCTACGGTATTGATGCTCCATGTGTAATTGTTTGTAATGACGAAGGTAAGTTAAATGGTATGACTCTCAACAGATCTATACGTAAAAATGGCAAAATTGTAGAAGTTATAGCGGGTCCTTTCTTCATCTGTGATGCCAGCGGACCTAATTTCAAAAGTTTGAGTAAGGAACTGATTGACAAATACATAAGACAATTCAGATTCCCGGAGCTATTCTTTATGGTTAATAACGAAATTTGTGCCATTCCATACAATCCTGATAAGACCTAAAAAGATGAATCCCCTGAGCTTTGCTCAGGGGATTCTAATTATTTAATCAATATTTCGCGTATATCTGCATGACGGATATGAAGTACACCCATAAAATTGGCCAAATTTTCCATTCTTAATTTTTAGTTCACTGCCACACTTTGGGCATTTCGGTATATGAAAATTTTCAGGTGCTTTATGCTGAGGCTGTTTATTTTCAGAGAAACATATTTTGCAAGTTCCAAGATTAACTCTGCCTTGTCCACCATACTCTATAAATTCGAAATCTCTCTTTACTTCACCGCAGCATTGACATTTAACCCATCGCCTACCTTTATCGTCTTTTACTGGTTTCTGCTGCTGATCTATATTACTATTAATATAATCCCAGTTTATAATATCTGGAATTTCTTCCTGCGTTTTTGGCTTTTCTGAAACAGCTCGTACCTCTTTCTTAGCTGCTTCTGCAGCCTTTTCTTTTGCAAGAATTATATTTATTCTTTCTCTCTCTTCTGCTCTTTTTCTTGCCAGTTCCTCAACTTTTCTTTTATTCTCTTCCCTTCTCCTGCGTTCAACATCTATTTCTTTGTTATATTCACTTTCTTTTATTTTCCGCATTTCTTTTAAAGGGACACCATTAAATCGAATTTCATTATTCATATCTATATCATAATCTGATAACAATCCAGATGAAATTTCAATTTCTTGCCACAGTCCATTTATATCTTTTATGTAAAAAGAAGCTATCATTCTGGCATTTTCATAATTAGGTTTATTCACTGCCAAAAACAAGCAATACCCCTGTCTATTTTGCATCTTCATATTTTTCTCAGGATACTGCCCATTGGTACCTCTGTTATCTACATCAACTACATATATTGTAGAAATATCCTTGCTGTTTTCTTTTAAAACGTCTAATTTTTCATCTAAAAGATTAATTCTGTTTTTACTGTAGCAAAGCCCTATATTTCTATTTCTTGATAAAAAGGTATACTCGTATTTCCTTATAGTATCTCCAATAAGATTTATTGGGACTCTTGATTCAACATCAGATACTTTAATCTTATCGTCGAGCCAGCATTTTAAAACAATTTTTGAAAAGGTAGTTACTGCACCTTCTTTAACTGCAGTACATTTATTGTCATCGGTTCCACTTTTTGTTCTGAAATGCTGCTCTCTTAAATTTCTGTCACCTGCTACTAAAATTAAATTTGCACCACATCCACAGGGGCAAAACAGTTCTCCCCTTCTGCTCTTTTCTCGTAAATCTGCTAGCTTTTCAGGGATATTAATCTGCTTACCATTTATTACAGTGTAAATACTTTCAATACCTATAATTTGGCCATTGTACAAACATTCACTTCTCTGTACCACTAAAATCACTCCCACCAAGAATTACTTATAAGTATAATTATATCACTCTATATATGTATTATCAAACGTCCGTACTGCTACAAGGCACCATTGTCGTTTTTTTGCTCAACTCATAAATAGCTGTATCTATATATTATATATTATATAATGTAATATATTATATATATACTTATTACATATTACTGCGATGGGCAGTCTATAAATAAAAAAGCGCACTATAGCAGTGCGCATAAATTATTATTCTGGTTTTATATATGTCATAAGTTCATCAAGAGTTATCTCCAGATAATAACAAAGCTTACACAATAATCCAGTATCTATTCTTTGAAAATCATTTCTACAATATCTGTTAAAATTTGTTCGAGGAATATTCAGGTCTTTGCAAATTTGATTTTTGGATATAGCTTTATCCTTTAAAATCTCTTCAATATTAAAGACTATTCTTCCGTAATCCATAATAATTATCCCTCTTTACTTTCTTCAATTAATTATATATAATGATTCAGTAAATAATAATTCACTATTCAGTCACTCACTATATAGCCAGTTATGCGTAATTTAAAAGAAAAAACCTGTTGTTTTACAGGTCATCGAGAGATAACTTTACCTGTTGAAACCATTCAATATAATCTTGAAAAACAATTAAAAGAACTAATTTCTTCCGATGTTATATATTATGGTGCCGGTGGTGCATTGGGCTTCGACACAATAGCTGCACTAACAGTTATAAAACTTCGTCAAATATACCCACAAATAAAACTGATAATGGTTCTTCCATGCAAAGAGCAGACAAAAGGTTGGAATAGTAACGATATAGAAATTTATAATTATATTTTGAATCAAGCTGATAAAGTTGTATATACATCTGAAAACTACTATCCCGGTTGTATGCACAAGCGCAATCGCCACCTTGTAGATAACAGTTCGCACTGTATATGTTATTTAGAAAAAAATACTGGCGGCACAGTATATACTGTCAACTATGCAAAAGAAAAGGGATTAACTATTTATAATGTTGCTAACAACACTTTAATCATTTGATTTGTTTAACGGGGTTATTTTATGAATATTAAAGATGATTTTACTAAAGAAGAAATATACTTTGATGATATTGAAACCACTGCTCATAATAATGAAAACTCTGAAAGCAGTAATATTGTAAAAAAATATATAGAAATTGCAAAACTTAATAAGGCACAGTACAAACAAATTAAAAATGAAAAACTTATTAGACTTATAAAAGAGCATATATATGAAGATATAAAATATGCAGCATTTTTAAGTCATGGGAAATGTGAACTTGAAATTGATGATAAAGAAGAACTCTGTTATATTACTCTATACAGCAAATATTTGTTTATTAACGATGAATTGGCTATATCAAAATCAAAAATTGCCGATATGTTGAAACAGGCAACATGGACAAAAATTTCTGCAGACGGAGAATATGTAAAATATCAATTCATGTTTCAATTGTATGAAACAGTAAAAGTAAAAGACTATTCACAAAAAATCGAACAACTGAAAAAAGATATAAAAGAAGGCAGTCAAAAATAATTGACTGCCTTATATTTTTAACAACTGTTGGTTGTATTTTGTTTTTTAATATGCTAAAATATAGTCGAAACTACAAAACATTAGGAGGTTATTTATGAAACAACGAACATATATTGCTATAGACTTAAAATCATTTTATGCCTCCGTAGAATGTTTTGAACGTGGTCTGGATCCAATGACTACAAATCTTGTGGTTGCAGACAACAGCCGTACCGAGAAAACCATCTGTCTTGCGGTTTCTCCGTCACTCAAATCCTTTGGCATACCGGGTAGGCCACGTTTGTTTGAAGTGGTGCAAAAAGTTAAAGATGCCAACTACAAACGCAAAGGTAAAAACAGATATAAACCATTCAAGGATAAATCCTATGATATAAATGTTTTAAATAATCATCCTGAAACGGAGATCGATTACATAGTAGCCATACCTCGTATGGCTTTATACCTTGAATACAGTACAAGAATTTATGAAGTATATTTAAAATATATTGCACCTGAAGACATCCATGTTTACTCTATCGATGAAGTCTTTATGGATGTTACAAACTATCTGCAGACATATAAACTGACACCACACGATTTGGCAATGAAAATCATCCTTGATGTTCTTGACACAACAGGTATAACCGCAACAGCAGGTATCGGTACTAATCTGTATTTATGTAAAGTTGCAATGGATATTGTAGCAAAGCATATTCCCCCTGATGAAAATGGAGTACGAATTGCTGAGCTGGATGAAATGGACTATCGCCGTAAACTTTGGGAGCATACACCACTTACAGACTTTTGGCGTGTGGGCAAAGGGTATGCCAAAAAACTTGAGGAACACGGTATGTTTACAATGGGTGATATTGCCCGATGTTCTATTGGTGGTGAATACGACTATCACAATGAGGATTTGCTGTATAAGTTGTTCGGCATTAATGCTGAACTGCTTATTGACCACGCGTGGGGTTATGAACCTTGCACTATGGAATACATAAAAGCCTACAAACCTGAAAGTAACAGTATAGGTTCCGGACAGGTTCTGCACGAAGCGTATACCTACGATAAAGCAAGAATTGTTGTAAAGGAAATGCTGGACTCATTGGTTATGGACTTACTTGAAAAAAGACTTGTTACCAATCAGATTGTAATGACGGTTGGTTATGATATCGAAAGCCTGACCAATCCTGCAATCAGAAATAAATATGATGGTCCAGTGACAACAGACCATTATGGCAGAGCTGTTCCGAAGCATGCTCATGGCACTGGTAATATGTATAAGCACACATCATCACTGCGGCAGATTACCGAATGTGGTATAGACTTATATGACCGCATTATCAATCCGGATTTATTGGTTCGCCGTGTCACTATTGCTGCTAATAATGTTATCAGTGAAGATTCTGCTAAAAAAATTGTTATAAATGAGCAAATTGACCTGTTTACAGATGTTGATAAAATGCTCAAAGATGAAGCTGCAGAAAATGCTGAACAGGAAAAAGAAAAGAATCTGCAGCAGGCTATTTTGTCATTAAAGAAAAAGTACGGCAAGAATGCCGTACTTAAAGGTATGAATTTTAAAGAAGGGGCCACAATGATCGACCGTAATGGTCAGATTGGCGGACATAAGGCGTAAAGGAGATATTTTTATCCTAAGAAGTATGTCGGTATTAATCATTCCAACAAACTGAACATTATAATAGATATATTAACTTTCAAACAAATTAAATATTCGTTGCAAATAACATTCTACAAAGAGTGCTCCTTGCTTATCTGCTTCTTCTGAATCTAAGGGTTTATGATTAACAATTATAATCGTTTCATCCCATTTCAATTCTTCATTATGTAAGAAATTTCTAGAATATCGATTATCTGCGTTTTCTTTAATTTCATCAAAGCTCAAATCAGGATTAGTATAATTCGTTTTTCCGCCAACAATTCCGTAACACTTTCCTTTATTTTTAAAGAATTTAATATAAGCAAAATGTCGTGCATTTTCTCCTAATTCATTTTTGTTTTCTTTATAAAATTGTTTGATTTTACTCTTGGTTGCGTTCTCCATTTTTCGAACCACACCAAATAATTTTTTATTGTTATTCAATACTTCCAATATATAATCAATTGAGTATAGTTCAAATGGTAATTCTACACCGTGAATGGAAATATTAAATTTTTCTGTCTGTTTCATTATTAACACTTTCCTCTTTCAAGTAAATTCGCATTTTATATATTTGTTCTAAATAATATCATGTCTTTTTACTTTTGTAAAATCACTTTGTAACTTCCCTAAAGGAGATTTTTATGCCTAAATACGAAGATATAATCGACTTACCTCATCCAGATCCAAAAAAACATCAGCGTATGACCCTAGAAAATCGTGCAGCACAATTTTCCCCTTTTGCAGCACTTACAGGTCATAATGAAGCCATTAAAGAAACTGAACGATTGACTGACCGTAAGATTGAACTTGAGGAAGATGCTATTGCTGATATCAATCGAACATTAATATGGATTAAAGATAATATAAATAACAACCCAGAAGTTGTAGTCACATATTTTATACCTGACTATAAGAAAACAGGCGGCAAATATGTGACATCAACTGTTAATATCTCAAAAATTGACGAAATAAATCACTGTATAATAACAAATAACGAAATAAAAATTGCTATCCATAATATTCTGGAGATAACGTCGGTTTGAATTCTTCCGTAAGTTGCCATAAAGTGGCGTTATAATCATTTATCAGTTCTTCAAGCTGCTCTATCTGACTATCATTAAAATTATACTCATCATTTTGTAATCAAGCTCATTTACGCCCATCGCTCCGATCACCTCCTGTCTGTTTTTGTTGTAATAAATTTTATGGTCAAATTGACTTTTTGTCGATTTGGTGCAAGGGCATAGTGACTATACATTTAAAATGCGCCTTGGTTTTTTTACTGGATGGTCACTCTATATATTATCTCGCAAAAAAATAAGTCCATAATGATGCAAAAAGCATCATCATGGACTTTAACAATTAGAGCCGTTGTCATAGTTTTAGAGTTGAATGGTAATTATCAATTTATTGTATTCAAAATTTGCGGAAATACTTCCACCCATGCGCTCGACCAGCAGCTTGGCAATGGATAATCCCAAACCTGTTGAATTATGACTGGCGTCCACTGTATAAAATCGGTCAAATAGTCTGCCGACCGTGACAGTATTCAGCTTGTGAGCTGTGTTAGTGAATG